>JARGFW010000297.1 GCA_029211085.1 Deferrisomatales bacterium
CCGAGCTGATCACGCCGATCGCGATGGAAGAGGGAGTGCGCTTCGCGGTGCGCGAGGGCGGTCGCACGGTGGGCGCCGGTGTGGTCACCAAGATCGCCGAGTAGGGATTCCGGGAGACCCATACCATGAAGAGCGACAAGATCCGGATTCGGCTCAAAGGCTACGACCACAAGTTGCTGGACCAGTCTGTGGTCGAGATACTCGACGCTGCCAAACGTACGGGCGCGCGGGTCTCGGGACCGATTCCGCTGCCGACGGAGTTCAACCGCTATTGCGTACTGCGGTCGCCTCACGTCGACAAGAAGTCTAGAGAACACTTCGAGATCCGCACTCACAAGCGACTGCTCGACATCCTCGATCCCACCCAGCAGACCATCGATGCGTTGATGAAGCTGGACCTGTCTGCCGGGATCGATGTGGAGATCAAGCTCTAGCGATAGAGGGCGGTGCGACGCGACGCACCGAAGGAAGGTAGGCTCTGATGGCCAAGGGATTGATTGGGCGCAAACTGGGCATGACCCAGGTCTTCGTGGGTGGGGAGGAGTTGATCCCCGTCACGGTGGTGGAGGCCGGGCCGTGCACGGTGGTCCAGAAGAAGACCCAACAGACCGACGGGTACGACGCGATACAGCTGGGCTTCGGCGAGATCAAGCCCCACCGCGTCAACCAACCGGAGTTGGGCCACTTCAAGAAATCCGGCGCTGCGCCGACGCGGTTCCTCCGGGAGATCCGGGTCGATGACGCCGACGCCTACGAGGTGGGACAGGTGTTGACCGCCGGGCTGTTTCAGCCGGGAGATCGGGTGGACGTCACCGGGATCAGCCGTGGCAAGGGATATCAAGGCGTTATGAAGCGCCATGGGTTTGGCGGGGGCCGGGCTTCACACGGATCCATGTTCCACCGCAAGCCGGGCGCGATCGGTGCTCACGAAGCTCCGGGGCGGGTCTTCAAGGGACAGAAGCTTCCCGGCCAGATGGGTAACCATCGGGTGACCGTGCAGAACCTGCAGGTGGTTGAGGTCGATCTGGAGCGCAACACCATCATGCTCCGGGGGGCCGTGCCAGGTGGGAAGAACGGCGCCGTGGTGCTCCGCAACGCGGTAAAGCTGGGTGGCGGGTAGGCCCAGGCGGATTCTGCAGGAAAGCAGACGGAAACGGGAGTCATCATGGAAGCGCCCATTGTGAATCACGCCAATGAAGAGGTCGGCAAGGTGTCCCTGGACGACGGGATCTTCGCCACCGACGTGAACGACGCCTTGCTCTGGGAGACGGTGCGCATGCAGCTCGCCAACCGTCGCCAGGGTACCCACGCGGTGAAGACTCGCAGTGCGGTGCGTGGCGGCGGTAGGAAGCCGTGGCGCCAGAAGGGCACCGGCCGCGCCCGGTCCGGGTCTCGGAGTTCTCCCGTGTGGCGGGGCGGAGGGATAGCGTTCGGACCCTCGCCACGGGACTACTCATACAGCATGCCTAAGAAGAAAAAGCGCGCCGCGTTGCGCTCTGCGCTCGCCGCCAAGGCGCGCGATGGCGAACTGGTAGTGGTGCGGGATCTGGGGCTGGAGGAGATCAAGACCAAGACGCTGGCTCAGCGGCTCAAGGCCCTGGGCGTGGAGAACGGGCTGCTGGTGATTTCCGCCAAGGACGAGGTCATCGAGAAGTCGGCCCGCAACCTGCCGACGGTGAAGGTGCTGCGGGTGGAGGGGCTCAACGTCTACGACGTTCTCAAATATGACAAGCTGGTTCTGCTCGAGAGCGTCGTCGAAAAACTCGAAGAGAGGCTGTAGCCATGTCGCGGAGCGCGTACGACATCCTGCGGCGCCCGATCATCACGGAAAAGGCCACCCTGATGCGCGAGGTGGAGAACTCAGTGGTGTTCGAGGTGGACACGCGGGCGACCAAGATCGAGATCAAGCAGGCGGTGGAGAAGGTGTTCCGCGTCAAGGTGCTCGGGGTGCACACCGCCCACGTGCGGGGCAAGACCGCGCGGGTGGGTCGCTCCAGCGGCCGCAAACGCAACTGGAAGAAGGCGTACGTCACCCTCGGCGAGGGTGAGCAGATCGAGTTCTTCGAGGGCGTGTAGCGCTCCGCGCTACCCCCTGAACGGGTACACGAGGGAAGAGACGATGGCGATCAAGCGCTACCGGCCCACCTCACCGGGCCGCAGGTTCATGTCGGTTTCCGCGTTCGAGGAGTTGTCCAAGGACGCGCCCGAGAGGAGCCTGCTCGAGCCGCTGAAAAAGAGCGGCGGACGCAACAACGCCGGGAGGGTGACCTGCCGGCATGTGGGGGGCGGCCACAAACGCCGCTACCGCATCATGGACTTCAAGCGCGACAAGCGCGGCGTCCCGGCGAAGGTCAGTTCGGTGCAGTACGATCCGAACCGCAGCGCTCGCATCGCCCTGCTCACCTATGTGGACGGCGAGAAACGGTACATCCTCGCCCCCAAGGGTCTGCAGGTGGGGGACCGGCTGGAGGCGGGTCCGGGTTCCGAGATCCGCGCCGGCAATGCCCTGCCGTTGACCGGCATCCCCTTGGGCACCCTGGTGCATAACATCGAACTGAAGCCAGGCAAGGGGGGGCAGATGGCGCGCAGCGCCGGTGCCTACGCCCAGTTGATGGCGAAGGAGGGGGAGTACGCGGTGCTGCGGCTGCCCTCAGGCGAGATGCGCAAGGTGCGCACCGAGTGCTACGCCACCGTAGGGCAGGTGGGCAACGAGGACCACGAGAACCGCAACCTGGGCAAAGCCGGGCGCACCCGGTGGATGGGCATTCGCCCCACGGTGCGGGGCGTGGCCATGAACCCCATCGACCACCCCCACGGCGGTGGCGAAGGCAAGACCTCTGGCGGCCGGCATCCGGTGAGCCCGTGGGGCATTCCCACTAAGGGCAAAAAGACCCGGAAGAACAAAGTGACGGACAAGTTCATCGTCCGGCGACGCAAGTAGGAGCGTAAGACATGGCCCGATCGATCAAGAAGGGACCGTTTGTCGACGGACACCTGGCTGGCAAGGTAGACAAGGCCAGGGGCACCGGGGACAAGCGGGTGATCAAGACCTGGTCCCGCCGGTCCACCATCACGCCGGATTTCATCGGGATGACCTTCGCCGTGCACAACGGCAAGACCTTCGTCCCAGTGTTCGTGACCGAGAACATGGTTGGTCACAAACTCGGGGAGTTCTCGCCGACCCGGACCTTCCGCTCCCATATCCGTGGTGAGGGCAAGGCCAAGCGGCGCTGATAGGGGACCACCATGCAAGCACGAGCGAAGCTGAGCTATTTGAGGATTTCCCCGCGCAAGGTCCGCTTGGTGGCCGATCTGGTGCGTAATCGCCCGGCTGAGGAGGCGCTCAAGACCCTGCGCTTCACTGGGAAGGCCGCCAGTCGGCCGTTGAAGAAGTTGATCGAGTCGGCGGTGGCGAACGCCGAGAACAACCATGGGCTGGACATTGACGTGCTGTGGGTGCGCGAGATCCAGGTCAATGAAGGGCCGACCCTGAAGCGGTTCCGCCCGCGGGCGCAGGGACGCGCGTTCTCAATTATGAAACGAACCAGCCACGTTTCGGTGGTCCTCGAAGAGCGGTAGTCAGAGGAGGTGCACGTTGGGTCAGAAAGTACATCCCTACGGATTCCGCGTAGGCATCAACAAACCCTGGCTGTCGCGCTGGTACGGCGGTAAGGATTACGCCGACACCCTGCACGAGGATCTGGACCTGCGAAAGTTCCTCAAGAAGGAACTGGATCAGGCGGGGGTCGCGAAGATCGAGATCGAGCGGGTCGCCAACAAGGTGCGCCTCGAGATCCACACCGCACGCCCAGGTATCGTGATCGGCAAGAAGGGGGCGGAGATCGAGCGCCTGCGCGGCGTGTTGACCCGCAAGACCGGCAAGGAGGTATTCATCAATGTCCGCGAGGTGAAGCGGCCGGAGATGGACGCCCAGTTGGTTGCCGAGAACATCTCCGGGCAGATCAAGCGGCGGGTGAATTTCCGGCGGGCCATGAAACGCGCGGTGACCGCGGCGATGAAGTTGGGAGCCGAGGGTATCCGGGTGAACTGCGCTGGCCGCCTGGGCGGGGCCGAGATCGCCCGCAGCGAGTGGTACCGGGAGGGCCGCGTGCCCCTGCACACCCTGCGCGCCGATATCGACTACGGGTTTGCCGAAAGCCACACCACCTACGGTGTGGTCGGCGTCAAGGTGACGATCTTCAAGGGCGAGCTGCTCAGCGACGCTGAGGGGCCGCGACTGCGGGGTGTGTAACCATGTTGATGCCCAGGTCTACCAAACATCGAAAGATGCATCGCGGGCGCCGGCGTGGGCTGGCGTACCGGGGTTCGAAGATCAACTTCGGAGACTTTGCCCTCCAGGCGACCACCTGCGGATCGGTCACCGCGCGGCAGATTGAGTCGGCGCGTATCGCCATCAATCATCATGTGAAGCGCGGCGGACGGGTTTGGATCCGCGTCTTCCCGGATAAGTCCATCACCAAAAAGCCCCTGGAAACCCGTATGGGTAAGGGGAAGGGGGCTCCGGAAGCGTGGGTGGCGGTGGTCAAACCCGGCCGCGTGCTCTACGAGATCCGCGGTGTCAGCGAGGACATGGCCCGCGAGGCCCTGCGTCGGGCGGCCCACAAGCTGTCGATCAAGACCCGGGTGATCTCGAAGGAGGATGTCTATGAATACTGAGCAGCTGCGCGAGTTGAGCGCAGACGAGTTGCTGGCCAAGGAGGAGGGTCTGCGCGAGGAGGAGTTCAACCTGCGCTTTCAGCACGCCACCCGCCAGCTCGAGAACACCGCCCGGTTGCCCCAGGTGAAGCGGGAGATCGCCCGCGTACGCACCCTGCTGCGCGAGCGCGATCTCGCCGGCGCCGGACAGTAAGAGGAACGAGACCATGGCGGAGAGCAATCGCGGCCAGAGAAAGCGGATGATGGGCACCATCGTCAGCGACAAGATGGACAAGACGGTGACGGTGCGCGTGGAAGGCAAAACCCTGCACCCGACCTATAAGAAGTATGTGGTGCGGTCCCAGCGGTACAAGGCCCATGACGCGGAAAACGCCTGCAAGGTGGGCGACAAGGTCCTGATCGAGGAAACCCGTCCCCTCAGCCGCGACAAGCGCTGGCGGGTGAAGGAAATCCTCGAGCGGGCGGTGTAGACCACCCCTTGGTTAGCTCAGGAGCAAGACGATGATCCAGCAGGAGTCGACACTCAACGTGGCCGACAACTCCGGTGCCAAGA
>JARGFW010000027.1 GCA_029211085.1 Deferrisomatales bacterium
GATCGTGGCGCGCAACCGCTCCGGCCGGATGCCGATCTGGCCCGCCAGCCCCTCGATGGTGTCGCCCCGGAAAGCGAAGCCGGCGGCCAGGCCCTTCTGCAGCCCCCGGTCCAGGGCCGTCATCTTCTGCCCCGGAACGACGATGGCGTTGAACGGCGTGAGGGGACCCTGCTCGACCAGGCGCCGCCGCATGTGGTCGTCGAAGATCGACCACATCAGGCCGCCGTTGGACGTCATCGCGTTGTAGACGTCGCTGAACACCGACCCCAGAGATTCGTTGTAGAAGCGGTCGCCGTGCTTGTTGACCCACAGGAACGGCTGGCTCAGGGCGCAGCGGGCCTGCTTCATGGCGTCGGGACCCCGGAACTGGGTGATGGCCGGCTCGTGGTCGAGATAGGGGCTGTTGCCCGCGATGGCCTGCATGCCCGCCAGGGCGGCGTTCGCCCGCAGGCACATGGCGATGCCGTCGCCGGTGCGGCCGTCGACGGAGGGGCCGCGGACCATCAGTTTCGCCATCCCCGGGGCGCTGACATCGGGCACGTAGCGTTCCAGCATCTCCCGGTTGCTGGCGAAGCCGCCGGTCGCCACCACGACGGCCCGTGCCCGGACGGTGAAGGTCTCGCCCGCGGCGTTCTCGGCGACCACCCCGCGTACGGCCCCGTGGTCGTCGAGGATCAACTCCCGGGCCCGGGTCCGGGTCAGGATGCGGCCGCCGTGCTTCTCGATGGCCGCGGACAGCACCTTCACCAGCCGGGCTCCCGAACCCTCGAAGATGTGCCACACCTGCAGGGTCTTCTCCGGGGGGAACATGGTGCGGATGCCCCGGATCCCCACGCCGCGGTCTTCCAGCCAGTCGATGGTCTCGCCGGACTCGTCGAGCAGCGTACGGATCACCGCCGCGTTGCAGCGCCAATGGTGGAACTCCATCGCCTTGGCAAAGACCTCTTCGGTCGTCGTGGTGATCCCATGCGCCTTCTGGAACCGGGTCCCGATACCGAGGGAACCCTCCGGGAAGAGGCCTGCGCCGCCCAGGAAATCCTGCTTCTCGAGGACGATCGCGTTCACGCCGCTCTCGGCAGCGGTGAGTGCTGCGGAAAGCCCGCTCAGGCCGCCCCCGGCGATGACGATGTCGGCGGCTGAGTCGTGTACTGCGGCAGGCGGCCGGGGCGCGTCCATGGCTCGTTCCTTTGGGGGTACTGTTGGGGACGTATGGGGTGTCGTGCGGGGGGGGGGGGGGGGAGAACCATTCCAGCCGTCTGCCGAACGCGAGACGGCCGCCCTTGCCGGGCCGGGCGGCGTGGCGGTCTCGCGCTCGCGGACGTCGGGCCGGAGGTGGTCCGCTCCGGGTCAATCCTCGCCGGTGGACTGCAGGTATTCGGTCAGGGCGCCGCTGACGTGGGGCGTGAAGAGCTCCTCCACGGTCATCTGGCGCCGGGTGAGCCCCTGCTCGTGCATGTAGCCCACGAACGCCTCCAAGGTGGGGCGGCTGCCCTCGATGGAGTAGTCCCACAGGTTGTGGCCGAAGACCTGCCGGGAGCGTTCGAGGTCGTCGATGAGCCAGGGCAGGCTGGCGGGGAGCGCGTCGGTGTTGTAGAGCCTCTTGTAGTTGCGGTCCCGGGCCGCGACGAACGCCTTGTAGAGACTGACCGCCAGCCAGGGGTGTTCTTCCAGCAGCGCCGTCCGGATCGCGAAGGTGTGCATGATCGGGAAGATCCCGGTCCTCTGGTAGTACTCGACCTCCACCTTGCGGAACTCCTTGAACATGCGGCGGATGCGCTTGGATCCGGCAGCGAGGGCCTTGGGGATCATCACCGAGATCAGGGCGTCGATCGCACCGGTTTCGAGACACTGCTCCAGGGACGTCCCCGGCTCCAGCGGCTCGATGTCCACGTTGTCGGACCGTTTGACGCCGCGGACCGACCCTCCCGCGACCCAGCGCATCTCTTCCGGCTTCACCTGGTAGTCGTGCTGGAGGAAGGCCCGGACCCAGACCGACGCGGTCATCTCGTAATCGCCCACGCCGATCCGCTTGCCCCGCAGGTCCTGGGGACGACGGATGCCCGACTTCGCGTTGACGTAGAGCCCGTTGTGCCGGAACGTGCGCGACGGGAAGACGGGGATCGCGGTGAACCGGGTGTCGCCCTGGGAGCGCAGGATCGTGTAGGAGGAGAGCGACATCTCGGAGGCGTCGAACTCCTCGTTGTTCAGCATGCGCCAGAAGGTTTCGCCGGGAACCGAGCGGAGGTAGTTGAGCTCTACACCCTCGGGTTGCACGGTGCCGTCCTTGAGGGCCTGGGTGCGGTCGTAGTCTCCGCAGGCGATCGTGAGCTGCAACTTGGCCATGGGGATGCTCCTCGCTCTGTTTGAGGGACTGGGGGTAGGGGGGGGGCACTCCTCCACGCCACTGCCCTCGAGCCTCGGCAGGTTGTACCTGGGGTTGCCCCCGTGGTCGGCCCGGCTCTCGTCGTCTAGGGATGGTCGGTTTCCACCTGCGCGCTGCCGGCGACGGCAACGGCCCGAATCTCCAAGAGCATCTTGGGGTGGGCCAACTGTTGGATTCCGACCGCGGTCCACGCCGGGTAATTCTCCGGGAAGAACTCGTCCTTGACGGTCATGAAGGTCTTGAAGTCGCCCATGTCGGTGTGAAACGAGGTCAACTCGACGACATCACCCAGCTCGGCGCCTGCCTCGACCAGGACCTTCTTCAGGTTCTCGAAGGCCAGCCGGGCCTGGGCCTCGCAGCCGTCGGCGATCCCCTTTGGGCCGCTACCGGCCTGGCCGGAGATCCAGAGAGTGTCCCCCACGCGCACCGCCTGGGAGAAGTGCAGGGCACGGTAGGCTCCTTCCGATCCGGGCGGGTTCACAAGCGTTCTCTTCATCGTCGGTCCTCCTTCGCCACGGGCGCACGGGAATATGACTTCTCGCGGAGCAGGGAGCGGTGGCCCCGGAGAAGCCGGGATGGACCTGCGCGCTCCCGGTTGCGCGCCCGCAGGTTGTATCAGTGGGATTTGCTCGCTGTAAAGGTGTTCCCGGCGGCCGTTGGGAGAGCTCGGTGTCAGCCGCGCGGTCTTTGGCGCCCCGAGCAAGGGACAGGGGGGATGCCCGCCCACCCGCCAGGCATGGTCACGCGGTAGCCCTGTGGCATTGCCCGCAGCCTTGACGTTTCGCGGAAAGGCGTTTAGTTGGTCCCATCGCCGAGCGGATCCGGAGGATGCAGACCATGTCCGAGCTGCTGCGCACCCCGCTGTACGATCGCCACCGGGCCCTGGGGGCTCAGCTGGTGGAGTTCGGGGGCTGGGAGATGCCCCTGGCGTACCCCACGGGAATTGTCGCCGAGCACCTGGCCACCCGCCGCGGTGCGGGCCTGTTCGACGTCTCCCACATGGGACGCTTCGCGATCGCAGGAGCAGAGGCCGTGCCGTTCCTGCAGCACGTACTCACCAACAACGTGCTCTCTCCCGAGTTCCTGCAGTCCCAGTACACGATCCTCCCCACCGAGACGGGTGGGGCAGTGGATGACGCATACCTGTACCGGTTCCTCGAAGACGAGTACCTGCTGGTGGTCAACGCCTCCAACCGGACCGTGGATTGGGAGCACCTGCTCCGCCACCGGGAGCATTTCGGGGACGTCACCCTCGCCGACCGCAGCGAAGCCATCGCCATGCTCGCCCTGCAGGGGCCGGAGTCGCGGGAGATCCTCACCCGGGTGATCGACGCGGGGAGCCTGCCCGAGCCCCTGCGCAACGAACTGAGTGTGGTGCGCATCGGCGGCGCCCCGGTGCGGGTCTCCCGCACCGGGTACACCGGCGAACCCCTGTGCTTCGAGCTGTTCACCCACGCGGAGAGCGGCCCGGCCCTGTGGGACCGGCTGTTGGAGCAAGGGGCCACCCCGGTGGGCCTGGGCGCCCGGGACACCCTTCGGCTGGAGGCCGCGTTACCCCTCTACGGCCACGAGCTGGGTGCCGACCCGGAGGGTCACGAGATCCCCGTGTTCTCCCAGCCCATGGCCAAGAACGCGGTGAGCTTCTCGCCCCTGAAGGGCAACTACATCGGCCGTGCCGCCCTGCTGCAGCAGCACGCCGCTTTCGAGCGCATCACCTACCGCGATACCTCCCTGCGGGCGGACCTGCCCCGCCTGGTCCGACCCGTGGCCCTGTTGGGGCCGGGGGTGGCCCGGTCCGGCGACCCGGTGTTCCGTGGCGACCGCCCGGTGGGCCACGTCACCAGCGGCACCCGGGTACCCTACTGGGAGTTCGACGGCGAGGGGCTCGACGCGGTGCAGACCGATCGCCACAGCCTGCGCTCCATCTGTCTGGCCTACCTGGACTGCGACCTGGTGGAAGACGACCGGGTGAGTGTGGAGGTGCGCGGCCGCCGGGTGGACGCGGTGGTGGTGGAGGTCCATCTGCGCAGCGAGGCGCCCCCCTTCGCCCGCCCCATCCTCTGCGCCCACGAGACCCCGGATGAACCTCTCCCCGACGGGGACGGGCCCGGGCTGGCGTTGCAGCTGCTCGAGAAGACCGCCGAGAACACCCGCTGGCGGCAACAACGGTGCATCAACCTGATCCCCTCGGAGATGACCGCTTCGCCCATGGCACGGCTGGCGTCGGTGATGGACCCTGCCTTCCGCTACGCCGAGCACAAAGAGGTGAAGGCGTTCTACGACGCCGAGGTCTTCTACTACCAGGGCACCGGGTTCATCCGTGAGGTGGAGCGTTTGCTGGAGCGGGAACTCCGCGCCTACCTCGGCTGCCGGGAGGTGGAGACACGGCTGGTGAGCGGACAGATGGCCAACGCCGCGGTGTTCAGCGCCCTGGTGGAGTACCTGAATCGCGCCGACCCCAAGCGCGAGCCCCGCCGCATCCGCCAGGTGGTGAACAACCACATCATCAAGGGCGGGCACCTGAGTGCCCAGCCCATGGGGGCCCTGCGCGACTACGTGGCCCGCCACCGGGAGATGGAGCGCCCCGCGGTGGAGGAGTTCCCGGTGCTGCCCGACAACCCCTACCGGATCGACGTGCCCGCCGCCTGCGCGATGCTCGACGCGGTGCGGCCCGAGCTGATCGTGTTCGGCAAGAGCATGGTGCTGCACCGCGAGCCGGTGGCGGAGATCCGCCAGTTCCTGGACGCCCAGGGCCTGAACCCGGTGGTGATGTACGACATGGCCCACGTGCTGGGGCTGGCGGGGCCCCACTTCCAGGAGCCGTTCGCCGAGGGAGCCGATCTGGTCACCGGGTCGACCCACAAGACCTTCTTCGGTACCCAGCGGGGGGTGGCCGCGTGTTGTTTCGAAGAGCACGAGGAGCGCTACGAGCTGTGGGAAGCGGTGCAGCGCCGCACCTTTCCCGGCTCGGTGTCCAACCACCATCTGGGCACCCTGGTAGGCCTGCTGGTGGCGGCCTACGAGATGAACCACTTCAAGGACGCCTACCAGCCCCGGGTGATCGCCAACGCCAAGGCGTTCGCCCGGTCCCTGAACGACTGCGGCCTGGCCGTGGCGGGGGATCCGGCCATCGGGTTCACCGAGACCCACCAGGTGGTCCTCAACGTGGGCTACGCACGGGGGCCGGAGATCGCCCAGCGCCTGGAGGACAACCACATCATCTGCAACTACCAGGCGACCCCGGACGAGGAGGGGTTCACCGCCGCCGGGGGGATTCGCCTGGGGGTGGCGGAGATGACCCGCTTCGGCATGGGCCCGGCGGAGTTCGGCCGGCTGGCGGAGTTGATGGCCGACGTGATCCTCCGCGACGCCGCCGCCGCCGATGCCGTGGTGACCCTACGCGCGCCATACCGAGAACTGGGCTACTGCTTCACCGGCGCCGAGTTCGACCGGGTGATGGAGGAACTGCACGGGTTGCTGTGAGACCGAAGAACTTGAAAAGCGGTTCTTGACAGGATTTACAGGATTGACAGGATTTGAACCTCAAGATCCGGGTCCATGGTTTTGAAAATCCGTGCGATCCGTGTAATCCCGTCCAATAAGAGCCTTTGACTGACAACCTTGAACCCCTTCTTTTAGACAGGATTCCACGGATTTCACGGATTTGGTAAGACAAGACCCAGGGCCTTGGACTTTCCATCCTGTCAATCCTGTAAATCCTGTCCAAAATGGCACTTGACCTTCCTTTGAGGTGACCCATGAAAGAACTCACCGAGCTGGCCCTCCCCGACGCCGTGCGCTACACCCGCAACCACGAGTGGGCCCGGCCCGAGGGCGACGTCCTCCGGGCGGGCATCACCGACTACGCCCAGGATCGCCTGGGGGACGTGGTATACGTGGAGCTGCCCCCGGTGGGGGCCGTGCTGGCGGCGGACCAGGAGTTCGGCACGGTGGAGTCGGTGAAGGCGGTGTCCGAGCTGTTCCTGCCGGTGGCGGGGGAGATCGCCGCGGTCAACGGCGCCTTGGAAGGCGCTCCCCAGCTCGTCAACGAGAGTCCCTACGGCGACGGGTGGATGGTGGAGGTGAAGCCGGCGGACCCGGGGGCCTGGGCGGGGCTGCTGTCCCGGGACGAGTACCGGACCCTCCTGGGGGAGGAGGGGTAGATGCGCTATCTCCCCCACACCGAGGACGAGATCACGGCGATGCTGGGGGTCGTGGGGGTCGACAGCCTCGACGCCCTGTTCGCCGACGTGCCCGCCGATTGCCGCATGGCAGGGCCGTTGGATCTCCCGGCGCCGCTCACCGAGTGGGAGCTCGACCGGCACCTGCGCTCCCTCGCCGGGTGGGCTGCGAGCATGCCGGAGCGCCGGGTGTTCCTGGGCGCCGGCAGCTACGCCCACCACATCCCGGCGGTGGTGCCCGCCCTGACGGGCCGCGCCGAGTTTGCCACCGCCTACACCCCCTACCAGCCCGAGGTCAGCCAGGGCACCCTGCAGGCCATCTACGAGTACCAGACCCTGGTGTGCCGCCTGCTGGGCATGGAGGTGGCCAACGCCTCCCTGTATGACGGCGCCTCGGCCCTGGTGGAGGCCGCGCTCATGGCCGTGCGGGTGACCAACCGGGAGAAGGTGGCCCTGTCCGCGGCGATCCACCCGGCGTACCGGCAGGCGGTGGCCACGGCCCTGGCCGCCAATGACTTGGAGGTGGAGGAGCTGCCCTTCGGCGCCGACGGCCGCACCCGAGTGGCGGAGCTCCCCACGCCCGGGGCGCTGGCGGCGGTGGTGGTCCAGTCCCCCAACTTCTTCGGCTGCGTGGAGGACCTGCCCGCCGCCGCGGGGGCCGCCCACGCCGCGGGGGCCCTGTCGGTGGCGTGTTTTTCCGAGGCGCTGGCCTACGGCCTGCTGCCTTCCCCGGGCAGCTGCGGCGCCGACATCGTCTGCGGGGAGGGGCAGAGCCTGGGCATCCCCCAATCGTTCGGTGGTCCGTACCTGGGGTTGTTCGGGGTGCGCGAGCGCATCCTGCGCAACCTCCCGGGCCGGCTGGTGGGCAAGACCGTCGATGCCCGGGGCCGACAGGGCTTCGTCCTCACCCTGGCCACCCGGGAGCAGCACATCCGCCGGGAGAAGGCCACCTCCAACATCTGCTCCAACCAGAGCCTGTGCGCCCTCACCGCTGCCGTCTACCTGGCCACGGTAGGCAAACAGGGGTTCCGGGAACTCGCCCGCCTCAACCGGGACAAGGCGGAATATCTGAGATCCCGGCTCGCCGCCGCCGGGGTGGAGGCCCGTTTCACCGCCCCGACCTTCAACGAGTTCGTGGTCCGGTGGCCCGGCAGGGGGTGCCAGGCCCGGGAGCGGCTGCTGGCCGAGGGCACGGTGGCGGGCCTGCCCCTGGGCCCCCACTATCCGGAGCTGGAAGGCTGCACCCTGCTGTGCGCCACCGAGACCAATTCCCGGGAGGATCTGGACGCCCTGGTGGAGGGGATGACCCATGACTGAGCCGGTGGGTACCAGCGGACTGGTCTGCAACGAACCCCTGCTGTGGGAGCGGAGTCATCCGGGCCGCCGTGCCTTCTCCCTGCCCCGCCGGGACGTGCCCGAGGCGCCCCTGCCGGAAGGACTCGTGGGCGACGTCCCCGACCTGCCGGAGCTGTCCGAACTGGACGTGGTGCGCCACTTCACCCGGCTCTCCCAGTGGAACGTAGGCGTGGATACGGTC
Source organism: Deferrisomatales bacterium (assembly GCA_029211085.1). Lineage (GTDB taxonomy): Bacteria > Desulfobacterota > Deferrisomatia > Deferrisomatales > JARGFW01 > JARGFW01. The sequence continues at coordinate 8,102 of JARGFW010000027.1, forward strand.
ATGTACCCCCTGGGCTCGTGCACCATGAAGTACAACCCCAAGCTCCACGACCGGCTCGCGGGCCTGGCCGGCCTGGCCGACGCCCACCCCCTGTTGCCCGCCAGGTTCGCCCAGGGCGCCCTGCAGCTGCTGTGGGAGCTGGAGGCGTACCTGGCGGAGATCACCGGGATGGACGCCGTGAGCCTGCAGCCGGCTGCGGGGGCCCAGGGGGAGTTCACCGGGTTGATGCTCATCGAGGCCTACCACCGCAAGCAGGGGCAGCGCCGCACCCGGATCATCGTCCCGGACACCGCCCACGGCACCAACCCGGCCAGCGCGTCCCGGTGTGGGTTCCACCCGGTGACCGTGCGCTCCAACGCCCGGGGGGAACTCACCCCCGACGCCGTGGCCGCGGTGATGGACGAGGAGGTGGCGGGCATCATGCTCACCAACCCCAACACCCTGGGGTTGTTCGAAGAGCACATCCGCACCATCGCCGCGGTGGTGCACGCCAAGGGGGGGCAGGTGTACTGCGACGGGGCCAACCTCAACGCCCTCATGGGAGTGGTCCGGTTGGGGGACATCGGGGTGGACGTAATGCACGTCAATCTCCACAAGACCTTCTCCACCCCCCACGGCGGGGGCGGACCCGGCGCCGGTCCGGTGTGCGTCAAGCGCCACCTGGAGCCCTTTCTCCCGGTCCCCCGGGTCGTGCGCGACGGCCCCGCAGACAACCCGTTTCGCCTCGACCAGCAGCGGCCCGACTCCATCGGCAAGGTGCACGCCTTCTACGGCAACTTCGGGGTGTTGGTGCGCGCCTACGCCTACATCCGCAGTATGGGCGCCGAGGGGTTGAAGCGGGCCAGCCAGCTCGCCGTACTGAACGCCAACTACCTCAAGGAGTCCTTGCGGGACGTGCTGCATCTGCCCTACGACCGGCCCTGCATGCACGAGTGCGTGTTCACCGACCGGCAGCAGCGGGCCCACAAGGTGACCACCCTGGACATGGCCAAGCGCCTCATCGACCTCGGCTTCCACCCGCCCACCGTGTACTTCCCCCTGGTGGTGAACGGTGCGCTGATGATCGAGCCCACCGAGACGGAGTCGAAGGATACCTTGGACGCGTTCGTGGCCGCCGTGCGCCAGCTCGCCGCCGAAGCGGAGACTGACCCCGAGACCCTGCTCCGGGCGCCGGAAAAACCCGTCGCCACCCGCCTCGACGAGGTCACCGCGGCGCGGCGTCCGCGGCTGCGGGGGTAGCGGCAAAGCGACCGTACCGGGTCGCCGTGGACGCTTGTACCACCCGGAATGGCCCCGCGCCCTGCACCTTGCGGGGCGACCCCCGAACGGCCCCGGGGGGGGCTCCACGCGGTGGGAGGACGAGGCGCCGTCAGGCTCTCCGGTCCAGAACCTCCCGCACCAGACGGGCCAGTTCCGCCAGCCTGTACGGTTTGTTGAGGAAACCGCTGGCGCCCGCGTCCAGGATGCCCTTGGCCTGGGCGGCCAGGGAGTACCCGGTGGCGATGACGACCTTGGCGCCGGGGTCGATCTTCAATAACTCCTCCAGGCAACGCCTGCCGCCCATGCCGGGCATCCCCAGGTCCAGGAGGACCAGGTCGAACGCCCTGGCGCCTTCGAACGCCTCCCGGTAGAGCAGCAGGGCGCTGTCGCCGTTGTCGGCTTTGGCCACCGCATATCCCTTGCCCGTCAGGGCAGCGCTGGCCAGGTCCCTCACCATCGGGTCGTCGTCGACGATCAGGACCCTCTCGTTCCCGCTCGCGGCGTTGGGCAGCCCGGGAGCGTCCTCGGGGACCAGGTAGGCGCCCCCCTCCGGGCGCGCCGTCGCCGGCAGGTAGATGGAGAACGCCGTCCCCTCTCCGAGTTCGCTGTAGCAGCGGATGTCTCCGCCGAGGGATTTGACGATGCCGTAGGCCGTGGCCAGCCCGAGCCCGGTCCCCTTGCCCACCTCCTTGGTCGTGAAGAACGGTTCGAAGATCTTGCTGCGAGTCTCCTCGTCCATGCCGGTGCCGGTGTCCGAGATGCGCAGCACGACGCAGTCTCCGGTCGCTTCCGGTACCATGACTTCCACTGACCGCTCTGCGGCAGGCTGGTTCTCGGTCTCTATCGTCAACGTACCCGACTCGTGCATCGCGTCGCTGGCGTTCAGCGCGATGTTCATCACCACCTGCTCGATCTGGATCGGGTCGGCGAGGATCGGCCACAGGTCGTTCTCCAGGGCGGTGTCGATCGCGACCATCTTGGGGATGGTCCGCCGCAGCATGTCCGCGGACTTGGTTACCTCGTCGTTCAGGTTGATCAGCCGTTTGTCCACTTCCTGGGTCCTGCTGAACGCCAGGATCTTCTGGACCAGCTTCCCGGCGTTGGACGACGCTTCCTTGATGCTGCCGAGCATCTTCGTCGTCTCGCCGGGGTTGTCGTCCCGCTGCAGCAGCAGTTCGCAGTATCCGGAAATCGCTTGGATCAGGTTGTTGAAGTCGTGGGAGATGCCGCCCGCCAAGGTGCCCACCGCTTCGAGTTTCTGGGACTGCAGGAGGCGCGCCGCCATGGCCCGGCGCTCGGAGATGTCCCGGGCAATGGCACACTGGTAGGCCTCTCCTGCGAAAACCACCTGATTGATGGCGACCTCGACGTGGAGCTGCGCCCCCTTCTTGGTCCTGTGCACCGTCTCGAGGCTCAGGCCGCCGGAGTTCGCCACCTCGTCCCAGTGCCTGGACCACGTCTCCCGGGGAAAGTTGGGGTCCACTTCAGCGATCCCCATCGTGAGCAGTTCCTCTCTCGAGTACCCCAACTTGCGGCATGCCGCCTCGTTGACATAGCTGAACGTGCCGTCCCGCCGCAGGAAGAACACGGCATCGGCAAGGTGCTCCACCGCGTGTTGGGTCAGCTGCAGGGCGCGTTCGAGCCGCTTGCGTTCGGTGATGTCGATGATCAGGCCGCGCAGACCTGTCGTTTCGCCGTCGCTCACGATGGGCCCCGAGAAGACCAGCCCCGAAAAGGTACCTCCGTCTCGGTTCAGGAGCTCGTATTCGTTGGTGTCCGGCGGCTCGCCTCGCAGCCGCCGCTTGATGTTCTCCGCGGCCCGGGCGCGCTCTCCGGGCGCGATGACGTTCACCACGTTGAAGTCATCGATCCTCTCGCCGAAGCTGTAGCCGAACCACTCGTACCCTCGCTTGTTGGCGTAGGTCAGGTTGCCTTCGAGATCCGTCTCGAACACGGCCTGGGGAAGCATGTCGGCCATTTCCCGGAAGCGCCGCTCGCTTTCGGTGAGGGACCGTTCGCGATCCTCGACTTTTACCGCCATCGCCGAAAATTTTTTGGCGAGCTCCTTGATCTCGGTCTCACCGAGCGTCGCGGAGGGGGTTTGGTAGTTCCCTGCCGCCACTTCTTCCACCCAGCGGCCGAGCTCCGCCATGGGCTTGCCCAGGAGCATCCGCAGGTACCCGATGATGCCGGCGGAGAGGGTGAGGGCCAGGACCGCCGCGGAGGCCGCGCTGTACCAGAGGAACCGGTTGAGTGCCCGGTCCAGGGACTCCATGCTGATACCGATCTCCACCGTGCCGAGACGTTCTCCCTCGTGGGTGATCTCGGCCATGCCCTCCAAGACCTGTGATCGGGTACCCTCGGTGGCCTCGAAGGCGGGCTCTGTCGCGTGTGTGACCGTGATCCGCACCGAGACGACCTCTTCATCGGCCATCCAGGCGTTGCCGATCGCCTGGGTGATCGTGTCGTTCATCGACCACAGGGGTTCCCGCAGGCTCTCAGCCATGTGGGCCAGGTACGCGTCCCGCTTGCGGGCGAGGTTCCCCTGCTCCTGGACCGAGGCGATCTTGTAGTTCAGCGCGGTCGCGCAACTGAACACCAGCACGACCAGAACGCTGCTCCAAAGGGCCAACTTGTTTGCGATGGATCGCAACGCCATCCCGGTCTCCACCACCGTGGTTGAAGTACTGTGTGGGCTGGGAGTGCCTCCGTTGGGCACCCCCCTGAGAAGTGATACTATCTTCCGCCAAGGGATACCGCCACTCAATGCCACCAGGAGATGCGTGGGGTGCAGCGATGACTTTGCCTGCCTGGAGTGGGACCCGCCCACCCGCCGCCGTGATGGGGTTCAGTCGACCGGTTGCTGCTGCGATCCTCCTCGCGGCCCTCGTCCTTGGCATGGCCGGGGCTGGCCGTGCCGAGGGGCTCCGGGTCATGACCCACAGCATCGGGGACAAGGTGTTCGTGGACCCGAGTGGGGAGTTGCGGGGGGTTGAGCAGGGTGGCCGGCGCGCCATGTACGTGGAGTTGGTGCGGGAGATTCTGGAGCTCCTCGGGTATCCGAAGAACATCGAGGAGTTCCCGCTGAAGAGGGCGCTGTTTCTTGCCCAGAACCAACCGCGCCACGTGCTCTTCAACTTGAACCGTACCCCGGAACGGGAAGACCTGTTCAAGTGGGTGGGCCCGATCCACGCCACCGCTTCCTATTTTTTTGAGAACGATACGCGGCGCACGGGGATCAAGGGCATAGAAGATGCGAAGGGAGTTGGGAAGATATGTGTCTTGCGCAGCAACGCGCACAACCGGTTTCTGGCCGAGCGAGGATTTGAAAACCTAGTAATGGCGGATAGTTATGATGGATGCATCAAAATGCTGCTGCTTGGGAGGGTTGACCTGGCCCCCCTGTCTACCCTGAGTTCGGCCAACGCCGATGAACAGAGAACCCTGCGGAACACTGGCGTGCTGATGATGGAATCGCAGGGGTACATCGCCTTGTCCAAGGACATCCCAGACGCGGAGGTGCAGAGGTGGCAGGCCGCGTTCGACCGGATCGTGGCGTCCGGAAGGTATGCTGCGATCTCCGCGAAGTACCTCGAAGCAACCCCCTGACCGGTCCCCCGCCCAGCGTTTGTTGCACTGCCCGATCGCCGCGCCCCGATCTGGCGGCCCAGGGCAACCGGTCTTGGCGCCGTCGCAGATGCCGATGGTCAGGCCACCTCACCAGGGCCTTCTCGAATGGGGTGCGGCTGCCGTCCTCGGGTCCGATATCGGCGTAGTGGACGACGATCCGGGACCTCATCGGCTTTCCCGGGAATGTCCCGGGCTGGCCGACCGGGGCCCTCTGGGGTAGCGTAGATCTGCGACCGCTACCGTCAAAGAGGTACCCTGTTCCCTGGGGGGAAGAGGAGAGTTGTGGACCGGATCGTGGTGACCCGGGTTCCTCCCGGGACCGTGCTGGACCGGCTGGCGGGCATGGGAGACCTGTGGGTGTGGCAGGAGGACCGGGCCATCCCCCGGGAGGAGTTGCTGCGGGAGATCGCCGCGGCCGACGGGCTGTACTGCATGCTCACCGACGCCATCGACGCCGAACTGCTGGCGGCAGCCCCCCTCCTGCGCGCGGTGAGCACCATGGCGGTGGGGGTGGATAACATCGACCTGGCCTCGTGCACGGCCCGGGGCATCCCGGTGGGGCACACCCCCGACGTGCTCACCGAGACCACCGCCGACATCGCCTTCGCCCTGCTGCTGGCCGCGGCCCGCCGGGTGGTGGAGGGGGTGGACCACGTGCGCGCCGGGCGGTGGGGGCCGTGGGACCCGGCGCTGCTGCTGGGTGCCGACGTGCACGGCTCGACCCTGGGCATCGTCGGCCTGGGGCGCATCGGCAAGGCCGTGGCGCGGCGCGCCCGGGGCTTCGGCATGAAGATCCTCTACCACGGCCGCACCCGCAACCTCTCGGCGGAGCGTGATCTGGGGGTCTCGTTCGCCTTCTTGCCCGATCTCCTGGCCGAGGCCGACCACGTGGTGTTGCAGGTGCCGCTGACGCCGGAAACCCATCACCTGATCAACGCGGCCGCCCTGGCGCTGATGAAGCCCACCGCCACCCTGGTGAACGCCGCCCGGGGCGGGCTAGTGGATCCCGCGGCCCTGTACGCAGCCCTCCGGGACGGCACCATCGCCGCCGCCGGCCTCGACGTCACCGAACCCGAGCCGATTTCCCCCGACGACCCCCTGCTGGGACTGCCCAACTGCGTGATCCTCCCCCATCTGGGCAGCGCCAGCCGCCGCACCCGGGAGGCCATGGCCGAGTTGGCGGCGGAGAACCTACGGGCCGGACTCCGTGGGGAGAGGCTGTCGGCGGTGGCGAACCCGGAGGTGTACGGGGCCCCGTAGCCGCCCGGCGGGTGCGCCGAAGGGGGGGTGAAACCTGGGCGCGAGCAGGGTCTGCGGGGCCGCGCAACCGCTTCCTGCCCACGGCGCCGAGATCCCCGGCGACCCCTTCGTTTGACCCGCGGGGCATCCCCTCTCTACAGTACGCCGTCGTCTTCTGCGTCCGGGGGGAAGAGGGATCTGGGGTATTGCACGCTGGTCGCCGTCTCCTCGCGTTGGTCGTCTCCTCCGCCGTGGTGGTGTTCATCCTGGGGTGGATGTACAACACCCACCGCACCCTCCAGCGCGAAGCGAAGGAGGGGTTCTTCCGTCAGTACAACGTGCAGCAACAGCTCCTCGCCGCGCAGGCCTCCCGCACCATCGAAGAGATCTTCGCCACCTTCCACCAGAACCTGCTGGTGGTCGCCAGCCTGTTCGAGCGCTCCGCGGTCACCGTGGCCCGGGCCCAGGACGTGCAAGCGAGCCTGCGGAGCATCTATCAGACCCTGGGTGACACGCCGCTGATCGACCTGGTGGTGTTCGATGCCCTCGGCGACGTGGTGGGTATCGAGCCCCCGGACCCCTACACCCTGGGGCGCAACTACTCCTGGCGCGGTTACTTCCGCTGGGCCCGTGACACGGGCCGCCCCGGTCAGATGTATCTCTCGCCGTTCCTGCGCCTGGAAGGGGGGCAGAACCGCGGTGACATGGCGGTGATCGTCGCCACCGGCATGTACGCCCCGGACGGCCGGTTCAAGGGCGTGGTGATGTGCACCCTGAACTTCGACCAGATGGCCCGGGAGCACGTGCTGTCCCTGCGCATCGGGGAGGGGGGCTACGCCTGGCTGGTGGACAGCAACAACGAGACGGTGCTGGTGGACCCCAACGGCCGCATCAGCTCCATGGGGTTCCGGGAGGCGTTCGCGGAGAGCTGGCCGGACCTCTACCGGTTGCTGGTCTCCACCCGCGACGGCCTGCCGGGCACCGGCAGCTACCGCTTCCTGGACGGCAACGACCCGCCCCGCAGTGTGGAAAAACTGGTCGGCTACGCCCCGGTGCGCATCGAAGACCGCCTCTGGACCCTCGGAGTGTGCACGCCGGTGCCCGAGGTCGCCGCCCTGATGGGCGCCCATCTGAGCCGGCTGGAGACGTTCTCCTTCACGTCCATCGCGGTGGTGGTCCTGGGGGCGTGCCTGCTGCTCGGGCTGGTGCTGGGGTGGAACTCCACCCTGCACAGCGAAGTGGCGGTGCGCACCCACGATCTGGAGCATGCCACCCGGCAGCTGCAGGACACCTTCGAGGCCCTGAGTGTGGCCCGCAAGACGGCGGCTGTGGGGCGCCTGGCGTTGGGGCTGGCCCACGAGATCCGCAACCCGCTCTCCGCGATCCGGGTCAACATGCAGTACCTGCAGGGGAAGGTGCCGGGGGACGAACGCACCCGGGAGAGTTTCGACATCGTCGAGGGGGAGATCCTGCGCCTCAACAACCTGCTCGGCGAGGTGCTCTCCTTCGCCAAGGTGAGCCCCGTGGAACCGGTACCCGTGGACCTGGTGGCCGAAGTGCGCCGGGTCCTGACCCTGCTGGAACCCCGGCTGCGCGGCCAGGCCGTCGCGGTACGCCTGGAAAGCGCGGACGAACCCCTGGTGGCGATCTGCGATCCGGGCCAGGTCCGACAGGTGTTCCTCAACCTGGTCCTGAACGCCCTCGACGCCGTGGAGACCGTGCCCGCCCCGCAGCTGACGGTGCGCTTCTCCCGGCAGGGCGACGCGGCCGTGGTCCGCATTGGTGACAACGGCGTCGGCGTGGCCGCCGAAGACCTGCCCAACATCTTCGACCCGTTCTTCACCACCCGGGCCAGCGGCTTCGGGTTGGGGTTGTCGATCACCGAGAGCATCGTGGTGCGCAACCAGGGCTCCGTGGCGGTCGAGTCCACGGCCGGAGGCGGGTCCACCTTCAGCGTTTCGCTCCCGGCGGCGGCGCTGCCCGACACCGGCGAGGAAACCGGATGACCAAGATCCTGATCATCGACGACGACCACGCGGTGCGTCGCAGCCTGGAGATCTACCTGTCGGACGCGGGCTTCGACGTGCACACCGCCGCCGACGGCCCCCAGGGTCTCGACGCCGCCGCACGCACGGACCCGGACGTGGTGCTGCTCGACCTGCGCCTGCCGGGGATGGGCGGCTTCGAGGTGCTGAGCCACCTCAAGGAGCAGGACCCGAACCGGGCGGTGATCGTGATCACCGCGTTCGACGACATGCACACCGCCATCGAGGCAACCAAGCTCGGGGCCAGCGACCACCTGGGCAAACCCGTGGACATGAAGCTGCTGCGCGGCGCCATCGACAAGGTGGAGCGCGAACGCAACCTCGAACACAGCGGCTTCGTGTTCTCCGAGCGCAGCGGCACCTCCAACCCGGTGCACCTGATCGTGGGGCGCAGCCGCCCCATGACCGCGGTGTTCAAGGCCATCGGGGCGATCGTCAACTCGCCGGTCACCGTGCTGCTGCAGGGGGAGAGCGGCACCGGCAAGGAGCTGGCCGCCAAGGCCATCCACTACAACAGCGGCGACGCCGAGCGGCCGTTCGTGGCGGTGTCGTGCGCGGCCCTGGCCCCCACGCTGCTGGAAAGCGAGTTGTTCGGCCACGAGAAGGGCGCGTTCACCGGAGCCGAGCGCGAGAAGAAGGGCAGGTTCGAGCTGGCCGAGGGGGGGACCCTGTTCCTCGACGAGATCTCCGAGGTCTCCCCGGCCATCCAGGTGAAGCTGCTGCGCTTCCTGCAGGAAAAGGAGTTTGAGCGGGTCGGCGGCAACCAGGTGTTGCGCTCCCGGGTACGCGTCATCGCGGCCACCAACCGGGACCTGCGGGAGATGGTCGCCGCCGGCGCGTTCCGCCACGACCTGTACTTCCGCCTCAAGGTGGTCACCATCACCCTTCCGGCGCTGCGCGAACGCCGGGACGACATCCCCCTGCTGGTGCGCTTCCTGTTGGATCACATCGGTGCCGATCTGGGTCGCACCATCAAGGTCGTCCCCAAGCAGATGATGAACCGGCTGCTGGAGTACGAGTGGCCCGGCAACGTGCGGGAACTGGAGAACGCCCTCTATCGGGCCGCGGTCATGAGCCCGGGGGAGGTGCTGCTGCCCGAAACCCTGCAGTTGGAGGGCGGTCTGGGGCTGCGCCGCACCCCCCTGCTGCTCAAGCCCCTGGCGGAGGTGGAGCGGGAGCACATCGAAAACGTGCTCCGCCACACCCTGTTCCACAAGGCCCGGGCGGCCGGCATCCTCGGCATCTCCCGGCCCACCCTGAACAAGCGCATCCGCGAGTACGCCATCGACCTGCCGGACACCTCCGGAGATGGGTGAGCCGTCGCTCCCCGCCCCCGGCGCGTTTACGGAGCGGTTCGTTTCTTTACGTTCCGATGCCGTGGCGCAAACTGCGTTCGCGACCCGCCGTCCCCGGGGTTGTCCTTTCGTTCCGCCAGTTTGCCAATCTTGACAGAACCTGTTGAACGCGTATCATCCCCGCGGTACGCAATATGCAAACTCAGTTTTGGCACGCAACCCAGAGCCAGGAGGACCAGATGAGCAAACGCAGCAGAGCCCTCTCCGTAATCGTCGCCGCCGTGGCCATGGCGTTCTCCGCAGTCGCCGGTCCGGCCGCTGCGGCGGAGCCGATCAAACTCGGCGCGCCCCTGTCCACCGCGTTCCTCTACGGCTGGGACGCCGAGCGGGGCATCAAGCTGGCGGTGGAGGAGATCAACGCGGCCGGCGGGGTCCAGGTGGGCAGCGAGAAGCGCCCGTTCTCGGTGGAGGTGATCGACACCCGGGACCTGGAGCCCGGGGTGCCGGTGGACGACGCCATCAAGGGTGTGGAGAAGCTGATCCTCCAGAAGAACGTGGACTTCCTGGTGGGCGGACCGGTGCGCTCCGAGGCGGCCCTGGCGGTGCTGGATCTGTTGAGCCAGCACAAGAAGGTCTCCATCGTCACCACGGGGGTGCTCAGCCCCGCCTACACCAAGACCATCGGCGAGAACTACGACAAGTACAAGTACGCGTTCCGCATCTCCAACGAGATCGTCAACATCATCGTCAAGGAGATCATGGGGGTGTTCGGGGAACTGCGCACCAAGTTCGGCCTGCAGAAGGTCCACATCATGGTTCAGGACGTGGCCCACGCCCGCAAGGCCGGCGAGGTGGTGGAGACGTTCCTCAAGAAGGGCGGCTTCGAGGTGACGGGGCACGACATCTACCCCACCGGCAACACCGACTTCGCCCCCGGCCTGCTGGCCTCCCGCCGCGACAACGCCCAGATCCTGTTCATCTTCATGGATATGCCGGAGACCGCGATCCTGCTCAAACAGTGGAAGAGCTTCCAGCTCAAGAGCGTGCCGTTCGGGTTCATGGCCGCGGCGGAGCAGCCGGGCTTCTGGGACGCTTCCAAGGGCGACGCCGAGTACGCCATCGTCGATATGATCAACGGCGGCAACGCCCCGGCGACGATCACCCCCTGGACCATGAAGTTCGTCGACGCCTACAAGGCCAAGTGGGGGCTGGAGCCGGAAGGCTACGGCACCTCGTCCAGCTACATGGCGGTGTACGCGCTGAAGGACGCCATCGAGCGCGCCGGCACCCTGGACTCCGACGCGGTGGTCAAGGCCCTGGAGTCCCTGGACCTGATGGGCGTCTACGGCCGCATCCGCTTCGACCCCAAGACCCACCAGGTGATCCCGTCCCTGGATCCCGCCGAGGGCGCGGTGACGAGCTTCATCCAGTGGCAGGACGGCAAGCGGGTCACCTTCTGGCCCGCGGCCGGCGCCATGGGTGAGCTCAAGCTGCCGCCCTGGATGAAGTAGGTAGCATCCGGCCGGGAGCCGTTGGCTCCCGGCCAGGCTGTCAGCGATCAGCGGTCAGCGCCCGGCTTGACCCTTGAACGACTCGGGGTCGGGTGGCGCTGGCCGCTGCGAGCTGATGGCTGAACGCTGACAGTGGAAAGCCTTTCTATGTTTGCAGACATCGCCGTCTACGGCTTCATCCAGTCGGTGGCCCTGATCCTCATGGCCTTCGGCTTCAGTCTGGTGTACGGCGTCAGCCGGCTGCCCAACTTCGCCCACGGCGCGCTGTACGTGCTCACCGGGTTCATCGCCTGGGCCCTGGTGGTGAGCTCCGGGCTGCCCTACCTGCTCGGCGCCGGGCTGGCCATCCTGGTGGCCGGGGCCCTGGGGGTGGCCATCTACTACCTGGTGCTGCGCCGGGTGCGCGGGATGGAGGTCTCCGAGGTGATCGCCACCTACGCCATCGGCCTGGCGATCCTGGAGGGGCTGCGCTACGCGGGGTTCCGCGGCACCCTGTACGCCCTGCCGCCGGTCTCCGAAGGGGTGGTGTTCCTGTTCGACGTGCCCGTGGACCACCAGCGGGTGGGCCTGGTGGTGATGGGGTTCGCCATGCTGGCGGGGATCTGGGGGTTCACCCGCTACACCCGCATGGGCCGGGCGCTCAAGGGCATGGCCCAGGACGAGCGGGCGGCGATGATGCTGGGCATCGACTCGGACCGCACCGCCGCCGTGGCGGTGGCCCTGGGCTCGATGATGGCGGGGGTGGCGGCGCTGATCATCTTCCCCCTGGGTTCGGTGGTGGTGGAGGAGGGCTACAAGGTGCTCATCTACGCCATCGCGGTTTGCGTGGTGGGGGGGTTGGGCAGCTGGGCGGGCACGGTGATCGCGTCGTTCGTGCTCGGCTACTCCCAGTACATCACGGTAGCCTACGGCAAGCCCCACTTCCAGATGGTGGTGATGCTGCTGGCGATCATCGCCACCCTGATCGTGCGGCCGTCGGGGTTCTTCGGAAAACAGAAACAGCTCGAGGAGCGTGTCTGAGGTGGGACAAGACCGGAGCAACATGCGCCGCGAGCGCATCGACCGCGGCATCAAGGTGCGCAGCGAGACGATCTACGCCCTCAGTTCCTTCGAGGAGATCGGCTACCTGCTGGCCCCCCGGCTGCTGCTCATCGGCGGCTTTCTGCTGATGCCCCTGCTGCTGTCGGGTTCGCCCTACTGGAGCCGGGTGGGGCTGAGCGTGTGCATCCTGGCCCTGCTGTCGATCTCGTTCGACTTCCTGGCCAACTACGTGGGACTGGTCAGCCTGGGGGGAGCGTTCTTCTACGGGGTCGGGGGCTACGTCGCGGCCCTGCTCAACACCCAGTTGGGCCTGCCGCCGTTCCTGTCGATCCCCCTGGCCACGGTAATCGGGGCGGTGATCTGCACGGTGATGCTCTCGCCCTGCCTGCCGCTCAGGGGCATCTACTTCGCCATCATCACCCTGATGTACCCCCTGTTGATGACCCGGCTCATCGAGGCCCTGGACATCTTCGGCGGCACCGAGGGCTTCCGGGGCATCGACGGTTTCGCCTCCCCGTGGGTGGAACAGTACGGCCTGGTGATCGGCATGCTGCTGTTCGTGTTCGGGCTGCGGCGCTTCGTCACCGAGGACGCCGGGCTGGTGATCCGGGCGGTGAAAGACAACGACCAGTCGGTGCGCGCCTCGGGCATCAGTGTCACCTGGACCAAGACCCAGGCGGTGTTCCTGGCCTCCCTGGTGGGCTGCTTCGCCGGCGCCTACTACATCCACATGTACCGCAACGTGGGCATCTCGGCGTTCGCCCTGGATCTCTCGATCATGCCCATCGCCGCCACGGTGATCGGCGGCGGCGGCACCCTGATCGGGCCGGTGCTCGGCGCCGCCCTGCTGGTGCCCCTCTCGGAGCTGCTGCGCGACTTCGGCAGCCTGCGCATCGTGGTGTACGCCCTGGTGCTCACCGGTTTCGTGGTGCTGCAGAGCGAGGGCCTCCTCAACTTCGCGGCCCGCAAATACCAGCAGTTCGAACGGTGGGTGAAGGTATGAGCGTCCATCACACCCACGAGGCGATCCTCGAACTCGACGGCCTGTCCAAGCACTTCGGCGGGGTCAAGGCCGTGGACCAGGTGAGCTTCACCGTCAACCAGGGCGACGTGGTGGGCATCATCGGCCCCAACGGATCGGGCAAGACCACCCTGGTCAACTGCATCACCGGTTTCCACAAGCCCACGGCCGGCACGGTGCGGTTCCGGGGCCGCGACATCACCGGCATGCAGCCCCACAAGATCGCCGACATGGGCATCAACCGCACCTTCCAGATCATGCGTCCCTACTTCTCCATGCCCGCCTACAAGAACCTGGTCATCCCCCTGAGCTCGCCGCGGGCCAAGCGGGTGGGGGGCTGGCGGGGCGGCGGCCGCCACGGCGACCGCAACACCGTGGCGGTGGACATCCTCGAGGAGCTGGGCTTCGAGCGCGACTCCCGGGTGCCCTACAAGCTGGCGGGCACCCTGCCCACCGGCTACCTCAAGCGCCTGGAGCTGGGGCGCTGCCTGGCCCTGCGGCCCGAGCTGATCATCTGCGACGAGGTGTTCTCGGGTCTCTCCGCCAGCGAGATCTCCAGCCTGGTGCCTCTCCTGCAGAAGCTCAACGCCCAGGGCATCACCCTGATCATGATCGAGCACCGCCTGGCCGAGCTGTTCCGGGTGGCCAACCGGGTGGTGGCTCTGTCCTCCGGCGAGAAGGTCACCGAGGGCGCGCCCCTGGAGGTGATGGACCATCCCAAGGTGCGCGAGGCCTACATGGGCTCGGAGGAGGGCCTGGTATGTTAGAGGCCCGGGGTCTGATGGTGTTCTACGAGAACATGCTGGCCTTGAACAACGTCAGCCTCACCTGCCCGGACGACGGGGTGGTGGGGGTGTTCGGGGCCAACAGCGCCGGCAAATCCACCCTGATGTACGCCTTGAGCGGCATCATCCTGGACATCCAGCACAAGGAGCGGATGCGCGGCGGCGAGCGCATCTCCCTGTTCGGTGAGATCCTCCACGACGGCGAAGACATCACCGGCCTCAAGGCCCACCAGCGGGCCCGCCGGGGGCTGGTGCTGTGCCCCGAGCGGCGCCGCCTGTTCCCCGAGTCCACGGTGGCCGAGAACCTCAAGATCGGCGGCTACCTGGCCAGCACCGCCCAGGCCAAGGAGACCTTCGCGTTCGTGCTCGACCTGTTCCCGGCGCTCAACGGGCTGCTGCGCCGGCCGGCGGGGTTCCTGAGCGGCGGCGAGCAGCAGATGGTGGCGATCGGCCGCGCCCTGATGGCCCAGCCCGCGCTGCTGCTCCTCGATGAGCCGCTGCTGGGCCTGGCCCCGGCGATCCAGCACACGGTGGTGAAGTCGATCCCCCACATCCGCAGCGAGCGCGGCATCTCGGTGATCGTCAGCGAGCAGTACGCCCGCCCGGTGATCCCCTACGTGGAGTACGCCTACATCGTGGAGAACGGCTCCACGGTCATGGAGGGCACCCGGGAGACGCTGCTGGACAACCCCGACCTGCGGGCGGCCTACTTCGGCTGCGGGTAGGAGAGGGAAGGGCAAGTTCAGGGGCTTTTTTGGACAGGATGAACAGGATGTACAGGATGGAAAGCCAAAGGCTCGTGCCCTTGGTTTTGAAAATCCGTGAGATCCGTGAAATCCTGTCTAAAAAAATGGTTTTAACATTCAAGTCAGAGGCTGTTTTTAGACGGGATCGCACGGATCACACGGATCTTTAAGGCAAAAGACTGAAACCTTGACGTTACAAACCTGCCATCCTGGAAAAATAGGTTTTTTTTGGGTTTTTGTAGGACGGGATCACGCGGATATTTAAAGTCATGGAATTTTTAGTAATAGATGTTTTTTCACAGAATGAACAGGATATACAGGATGAAAAATAAAAGTATTTTTTGGTTGGAACTTTAAATCCGCGAGATCCGTGAAATCCTGTCCAAAGAAAAGGTTCTAGACTCCAAGTAAGAGGCTGTTTTTAGACGGGATCGCACGGATCGCACGGATCTGTAAGATCAATGGATTTTAGGCAAAAGACATGTTTTGACAGGATTAACAGGATGCACAGGATGGAAGGTCAAGAACCTTAGACCTTCGTTTTTAAGATCCGCGAAATCCGTGAAATCCAGTCTAAAGAAAGGTTTTAGAATCTAGGTCAACGTCTGTTTCGGACGGGATCGCACGGATCACACGGATCTTAAGCCAAAGGCATTTGTCTTGAATCTAAAATCCTGTCAATCCTGTCAATCCTGTTAATCCTGTCAAAAAGAAAAGTTTTTCGTCTCTAAAGGGAACTTCGACCAAGCCCATGGAAGAGAAATACACCCTAGAGGGCCTCCGCCCCGACCCGGCCAGGAACGAGCTGACGTTCACGCGGCTCTACGAGATGGCCGAACGCTACCCGGACCACACCGCCCTGGTGTTCCTGGGCATGCGCATGTCGTTCCGCAAGCTCACCGCCGCGATCGACCGCTGCGCGGCGGCGTTCGCCGGCATCGGCGTGGGCCACGGCGACCGGGTCATGATCTACCTGGCCAACTGCCCCCAGTGGGTGATCGCCAACTTCGCCATCCAACGCCTGGGGGCTGCGGTGGTGCCGGTGAGCCCCATCTATACCGCCCACGAACTGGAGTACCTGGTCCAGGACGCCGGGGTGGAGACCGTGCTCTGCCAGGACACCAACTTCGGCTATGTCCAGGAGGTGCTGGAGAAGACCTGCCTCAAGCAGATCGTGGTCACCAACATCGCCTCCATGCTGCCCGGGTGGAAGATCTGGCTGGGTCACGCCCTGGACGTGATCCCCACCGGCAAGGTGCCCACCGGCCTGCACATCCACCGTTGGTCGGCCCTGATGCGGCGCGCCCCCGCCCACCCCCCCGAGGTGGAGATCGACCCGTGGCGCGACCTGGCCAGCATCATGTACACCGGCGGCACCACCGGCTTCCCCAAGGGGGTGCCCGGCAACCACGCCACCGAGGTGGGCTACATCCGCGACGTCATGGACGAAGTGCTGGCCGGGCAGGTGGAGGAGGGCAAGGACCGGGTGCTGCTGGTCAACCCCCTCTACCACATCATGGCCAAGGGCTTCATGATCGCCGCCGGCCTCAACTACGGCTGCACCACGGTGCTGATGCCGTTGCCCCATGTGGACACGCTGCTGCGCGAGGTCGAGCGCCACAAGGTGCGCTGGTTCCTGGGGGTGCCGGCGCTCTACCGGATGATCCTGGAGAACGACCGCATCGACCAGTACGATCTCACCTCGCTCACCTACTGCTACTGCGGGGGCGACGTGCTGCCCGACCAGGTGTTCCAGCGCTGGCGGGAACTCACCGGCTCGCCCATCTACCAGGTGTACGGCTCCACCGAGGTGGGACACGTGGCCTACACCCGGCCCTCGGTGGAACCCCAGCCCGACGTCATCGGCCACCCCCTGCGCAGCTACCGCACCCGCATCACCGACCCCGAGACCGGTGAGCCGGTGCCCCTGGGCGAGGTGGGGGAGCTGTGGGTCACCGCCGACTTCAACCTCAAGTGCTACTGGAACAAGCCCGAGGAGTCCGCGGAGTGCTACGTGCCCGTGGGCGACGAAGTCTACTACCGCATGGGCGACTTCGTGGCCGAGGACGAGAGCGGGCAGATCCGCTTCATGGAGCGCACCGCCGACGTCATCAAGTACAAGGGCTACCGGATCAGCGCCTCGGAGATCGAGGCCGCGCTGCTGGACCACCCCACCGTCATGGGCGCCTGCGCGGTGGGTCTGGCCGACGAGGCGGTGGGCGAGCGCATCAAGGCCATCGTGGTGCTCAAAGATGACGCCAAGGGCGTGTCCGGCGACGACCTGCGGAAGTGGTGCAAAGAACGCCTGGCCCCCTACAAGCTGCCCCACTACATCGAGTTCCGCGACATGCTGCCCAAGTCCAAGGTCGGCAAGCTGCTGCGCCGCACCATCCGCGACGAAGAGCGCCGCAAAGCCGAACAATAGGCAAAGGCTGTTTTTGGACAGGATGAACAGGATTGACAGGATTGGAACTTCAAGAACAAAGACGTTGATTCTGAAGATCCGTGAGATCCGTGCGATCCTGTCCAAATAGCCGTTGACGTAAGATTTTAGAACCACATCTTTTTGACAGGATTTCACGGATTACACGGATTTTGAAAACCAAGGCCAAAAGCCTTTGACCTCCCATCCGGTAAATCCTGTTCATCCTGTCCAAAATAGCACTTGAACTGTCTTGCCAGCTTCCCACTGCCGGGCTGACGAGCCGACCAGCCGCCTTCAAGGAGTGAAGCCATGGAGTTCTCAGCCGTCCTGCAGGCCCGCACCAGCTGCCGCGCCTACACCGCCGACCCGGTGGCGCCCGAGGTGGTCACCGCCATCATCGAGGCCGGCTGCGCCGCCCCCAGCCCGTTCAACCAGCAGCCCTGGTCGTTCATCGTGGTCACCGACCCCCAGCGCATCGCCGCCGTCGCCGCCCACAGCGCCGCCGTGCGCGACCAACTGGCGAAGGACTCCGGCCAGGGCTGGGTGGCCAAGTACGACCCCGCCTTCGTGGGCCAGGCCCCGGTGCTCATCGCGGTGGCCGCGAACCCCAAGAAGATCGGCCTGGGCGCGTTCCTGGGTGACACCGACGCCCACGTCAAGGCCGCCTCGGCGTGCATCCAGAACATGCTGCTGGCCGTGGCCGACCGGGGGCTGGGCTCCCTGTGGTTCACCATGTACGACCGAGCCGAGATGGCCGCCATGCTGGGGGTCGCCGAGGGCCTGGAGCTGGTGGGCCTGCTTCCGGTGGGGGTGCCCGCCGCACCGGGCAAGCAGCCGCCGCGCAAGCCGGTGGCAGACCTGACCACCTACCTGTAGGGAGGGTGCTTGACCCGCAGGGGACTGAGGGGCTAGAAAGGCACCCGATTCTTCTCGCTTCAGGGGGGAACCCGCTTGGGGGATTTCGGTACCGATCCGGGACCAGGGAAACAGCACACCAACGGCCGCACCCGTTTCAGTAACGGGGGCGGCCGTTTGCCGTTTGGAGGTGAAACTGGAGGGGTTCTTTGGTGGGAACGGGTGGGGATACCGGGCTCGGGCAGGCCGTGGATTCCGTACCCTAGTCTCCCCTCACCGTCGGGCTGGGTGCCGCTGGGCACCCCTACAGCGGATTAGGCCGAATACAAACGAATTCTGGATAGAAATTCTGGATAGGCCGAATCGGCCTAACCACCTGGATAGGCCGATTCGGCCTAACACCTGTTCGAGGCCAATGAATGAAATGAAACCAATTACCATCGGTCTCATTCTTCTGCTCGGGTTGATAATGGGCGCATGCCAGGAGGAACCACGGCACATTTCCGGGGCACAATTTCAGACCGAATATGAAATGCGCAATCAGCAGACCATGCACTCTGCTGAGTTCATGGGGGAGCGTGAGGGTCGCGTCTTTCTCCTGAAGAAATCCATGTCCTCGATGAACCCCGAGAAGTGGTTGGAGGAGGTCCTCTTCACAGAAGTCACCGAACTCGACCCAAGCTTTCTCCAACGGCTTCGCCAAGGCGCAGAACACAGGTGATCCGAGGTTCAACCTCGAACAACGGCCTCCAGCGGACGGGGCGAAGTTGGGGCAGGTTTTCGGAATGGCGTTGGTGGTGGTTCCGACCTATCTGGCCCGCCCGCTGAGGCAGGCGTTAGCTCTTCCGGAAATAAGGACTGATTTATGGATGAATTCCTGAGAAGGCATCTCGCCAAAATGCTTGCGGTAATTCTAGTGTCTGCACTTGCATGTGCCATAATCGTGTCTGTTTTTTATAGATACTATTTCCCCGGTGACATAGTACTTGAGCATTCAATTTGGGGCGTGTTTGGTGATTTCTTCGGAGGTGTTCTAAACCCAATACTGAGTTTCCTTGGATTGATCGCCTTATTGCTTACAATCGTATTGCAGAGTAGTGAACTTCGGATCACAAGAGAAGAATTCAAGCTTGCGAGGGAAGCGCAGGAAAAGTCAGAAGCGGCTTTGCGTGAACAAGCAGATATCATGAGCCGGCAACTCCAACAGACCAAAGTGGCTGCGAATGCACAGTATTTCTTCAAGGCTCAAGAAATGCTCCAGACTGATGAAATACGTATGGCTAGAAGAACCGTGTTTCAATTGCTAGATGACAACCGAGATTTTTTGGACTGGAACGAAGAACAGAAACTAATTGGCGAGAACGTGTGCATGACATTTGATGTTGTTGGAATGATGGTAAGAAACGGCTTCATACCACCTGAACTTATATTGGACAGCTGGAATGCTTCCATAAGGAAGAGTTGGGATGCAACAAGTGAATTGGTCATGGAGCGCCGAAAACTAGCCGGAACCAACCGATTTTGGGACGATTTCGAATGGCTGCACAAGGAAGCAAGCAAGATGCCAATGAGCTAACCATAGTTTGCACACGGATTGCCTACACGCTGTCGCGTTCCGGCAACCGGTGAAACTCACGTTGCAAATATGCATCCAACTAATTGAACTATTCCACAGGGTGACCAAGGAGCACATCCACCACATGATCCATCCCTATGACAACTCAACGCAGACCCGCTGGGACCGCGGCGAGTTCAAGGTGCAACTCGTCCAGGCCAACAACCCCCGCCCCATCGGGTTCTGCGACGGCAGCCCCGAGGACGTTGCGGAGCTATTGGAGATCGCCGCCGCCGAGGGTGTGGATGACGTGAAGATCCACAAGACGGTCCTCAAGTCCGGGCGCGAGAAGTGGACGCTGGGTGGATTCGAGGACCGCGGCGATTAGCGGAGGTTCACAACGCAACACCAACGAAAGGAGGTTGTGATGGTGGGGAAGAGATGGGTGGCGATGCTGGCAGGAACGGTGTTGATGGGCGCGGTGCTGGCGCCGCCGGCGCTTGCGGCGGGGGACACCATCAAGGTGGGGGCCATGTTCATCGCCACCGGGCCCATGGGCGGCTACGGCGTGCACGGCCACCAGGCCATTCAACTTGCGGTGGACGAGATCAACCAGGGCGGCGGCATCCTCGGCAAGAAGCTCGAGGCGGTGTTCGTGGACACCCAGCTGAAGAAGGATCTGGCGGTGCAGACCGCCGAGAAGTTCGTCGACCAGGACAAGGTGGACTTCCTCATGGGGCCCACCTCCAGCGGCATCGCCATGGCCCTGACCGAGGTGGCCAAGGAGAAGAAGAAGATCCTGGTGCTGACCCAGGCGGCCACCGACGCCCTCACCGGAGACAAGTTCCACCCCTACGTGTTCTCGACCCTGAGCAACGCCATGATGCACTCCCGCTCCGGGGCGTACCTGATGGCGGGCAAGCCGTACAAGAAGTACATGTGCATCGGGCCGGACTACGGGTACGGCCACGCCTCGTGGAAGATGTTCAAGGAGAAGCTGGTGGCCCTGCGGCCCGACGTGGAGATCGTCGGCGAGCTGTTCCCGAAGTTCCTGTCGAAGGACTACACCGAGTACATCCAGAAGATCCTGGACGCCAAGCCCGAGGTGGTGTGGTCGCCGCTGTGGGGCGGTGACGCCGTGACCTTCATCAAGCAGGCCCTGCCCACGGGGCTGTTCGACAAGGTGAAGTTCGTGTTCCCCTGCGCGGGCGCCCTGGAGGTGCTGGTGCCCCTGGGCAAGGACATGCCGTCGGGGGTGTACGTGTCTTCCCGGTACTTCTTTACCTCCCCGGACTCGGACATGAACCGGAACTTCGTCAAGGCGTACCGGGAGCGCTTCAAGGACTACCCGGACTACATGGCCGGGGAGACCTACTCCGGGATGTACTTCATCAAGGCCGCCGTCGAACGGGCCGGCACCACCGACGCCGAGGCGATCATCAAGGCGGTGGAGCGCGAGCCCCTGGCGTGGGAGACCCCCGAGGGTTGGAAGATCATGCGCGGCCAGGACCACTCGGTGGTGGAGGACGTGCTGTGGGGCGAGACCGCCTTCAACGCGGCCTACGGCTTCTCCATCCCCATCAACTTCGTGTCGATCCAGGCCGCGCAGATCGGCCGCACCGACGCGGAACTGGCGGCGGTGCGCAAGTAGCCGCTGCTCCGGCAGCTTCTCCGCAGACGGCAGGCATCCCCCGGGGTGCCTGCCGTTTTGCCTTCTGACGGCGCGTCTCCGGTGCCGGCGGGGAGCTACCCGGGGCCGGAACCCGCGGCGCCAGCCCCGGTAGCCGACCCCTTTACTTTGGTTGTGCGCGGTTTCTTGACCGACCCCTATACCGGTGATATCTGGATCCTGGTGGGTGGCGATGCCGCCACCGGGGGCCCAGGCAACCGAGGTGGGCTGGGGCGACGTTCCGCCGGCCAAGGGGATGAGGGCGATGAAGACAAGGTCTGGTTTGAGCTGCGTTCGGACGGGGCTGCTGGCGGTCTTGGCGATCGCCGGCGCGTTTGTGGCCGGCTGTGCGACCGAGGCGCACCGCACCCTGGAGCCGGAGACCGTGGCCAGCCACGGCACCGCCTACGACGGCCCCAAGTACGTGCTGATGGTCGGCAAGTTCCAGAACCGCTCCAGTTACATGCAGGGGATCTTCTCCGACGGCCCGGATCAACTCGGCAACCAGTCCAAGACGATCCTCAAGACCCACCTGCAGATGACCAACCGCTTCACGGTGGTGGACCGGCAGAACCTGGACGAGATCGCGGAAGAGGCGCGCCTGCGGGGGGAGAAACAGACGCTGAAGGGCGCCCAGGTCGCGATCACGGGAGACGTCACCGAGTTCGGCCGGCGGACGACCGGTGACCGCCAGTTGTTCGGGATCCTCGGCTCCGGCAAGAAGCAGCTGGCGTACGCGAAGGTGGCGCTGAACGTGGTGGACGTGAAGACCTCCGAGATCGTGTACTCGGTGCAGGGCGCCGGAGAGTACGAACTCAGCAACCGCGAGGTGATCGGCTTCGGCGGTACGGCGAGCTACGACGCGACCCTCAGCGGCAAGGTGCTGAACCTCGCGATCACCGAAGCGGTCAACAACCTGGTGGCGGGGTTGCAGCGGGGCGAGTGGTCACCCTCGGAAGCACGCTGATGCCTAGGAAGCCGCCGTCCTGGGCCCCTTTGCCGGTTATCGTCGCGGTGCTCGCCTGCGGTTGCGCGACCGAGAAACCGACCCTCTACCGGTGGGGCGAGTACGAGCAGCTGATCTACGAGATGTACGCCAGGCCGGGCGCGGCGGACCCGGGCACCCAGATGGCGAAGCTCTCCGCCGACGTGGAGCGCACCCTGGCCGAAGGGCAGCGCGTGCCGCCGGGTGTGCACGCCCACCTCGGCTACCTGTACTACCTGCAGGGCAACCGCGGCGCGGCCCTGCACGAGTTCTCCACGGAACGGGCGGTGTTTCCGGAGTCGGCCGTCCTCGTCGACGGCATCCTGCGCCGCCTGCAAGGCACCACGCCATGAGCCGTCGCCGGCCCCCCGGGTTCTGCGCCGCGGCCCTGCTCCTGGGCATCGGGCTCGGCGGCTGTGCACCCACCCTGCCGCCCCACGACTACAGTGCCTACCGGGGCCACATGCCGCGCTCGGTGCTGGTCCTGCCGCCGCTCAACAACACCACCGAAGTGGATGCCTCCTACGTCTACCTGTCGACGGTCACGCGGCCGTTGGCGGAGGCGGGCTACTACGTGTTCCCGGTGGCCGTGGTGGACAACTTCATGAAGGAAAACGGACTGCCGACCCCCACCGAGATGAACGCGGTTTCCCTGGACAAGATCAGAGCTGTCTTCGGTGCCGACGCCGTGCTGTACACCCAGATCGAAGAGTGGGGCCAGAAATACACGGTTCTCGCCTCGACCACGGTGGTCAAGGCGCACGCCAGACTGGTGGATGTCCGCACCGGGGCGACCCTCTGGGAAGGCACCGCAAACGCCGCTCAGGGGTCGGGGAACAGTGGCGGGGGGATCCTCGGCATGGTGGTTGCCGCCGCCGTGGGCCAGATCGTGGGCTCGAGTACCGACCAGGCCCACAACCTCTCCGGTGTGGCCACCCACACCATGATCTTCGATACCCGCAATGGCCTGTTGTCGGGCCCCTACCACCCTGACTACGCGACGGACCCACGCGGGCGCTGACCCGGTCTCCCGATCGGGTTCACGGTCGGGGGACGGCTGACGGGCGTTCTCGCGTCTCCCGCGGATTCGGAGTTTCCCCCCCCACCGTTTCATGCCCCGGGTGTCTGCGGGTGCGTCAGTTCTTCGGGAACAGGGTCACCCCCGGCATGTCCGCGAAGTGCTCGTCGCAGGTGACCAGGTCCACGCCGGCCTGCTGCGCCGTGGCGTACACCACGGCATCGGCCATGGCCAGGCGGTGGGAAACGGCGAGTTCGGAGGCGAGGAGCGCCAGCGAGGTGTCGAGGGGCATGACCGTCCCCTGCTCGGTGACGCCCACGACTTCCATGGCGGTCGCTTCGTCGCGCTCGCGGCGGATCCAGCGGTGCAGTTCGTACTGGACCACGGTGGGGACCAGCAGGGTGCTCGGGTCGGCGAGCAACGGTGCGAAGCGCGGCGCGAGGGGGCCGTCGGTGAGCCACTCGATCCAGCCGCAGGTGTCGACCAGCACGCTCACGGCGTGTCGCTCCGGTCGCGCGCGCCCCGGGGGTCGGCGCCGCGCAGCAGGCCGCGAAGCTCTGCGATGTCACGCTTGGGGACCAGACTGATGGTGTCGCCCTTGGTGACGAACACGAACTGCTGGCCGGCCTTGAGGTGCAGGCGTTCCCGCACGGCTTTGGGAATGCAGATCTGGAACTTGGAGGTGAGGGTGACGGAGTGCATCGTTCTTACCTCCTTGAGATGGATGCATGAATCGTAATATACCCGCTCCCGGAGGGCAAGAGGGGGGCGATGGGAGCTGCCATCGACCTGCGCAAGCCCCGGGCGCAAGATTTGCAAAGAATCGTCTACCTGAAACGGCCGACCGCGGGGGCACCCCCGGTGGAAGCTCCCTGCCGGGGGGCCACGGGAAGCGCCCTGCAGAGCCTGCCGAGGACCCGCTGCCGGCCCCCGGATCTGTGCCGGGTGCGGCGGCACACTGCACGGAGCCAGAGTGACCCGCGTCGTAGAAGCCGCGTCCCGCGCCGAAATCCAGGCGATCCGCACGCTGTTCCGGGAGTACGCCGCGGGGCTCGGGGTCGACCTTGGCTTCCAGGATTTCGCGGGGGAACTGGCGGCCCTGCCGGGGGAGTACGCGCCGCCGCGGGGCGTGCTGCTGCTCGCGGTGGACGGGCCTGCGGTGCTCGGGTGCGTGGGCCTGCGCCCGTTTGCGTGGCCGGACCTTGCAGAACTGAAACGCCTCTACGTGCGGCCCGGGGGGCGCGGGCGGCAACTGGGGCGCCGCTTGTCGGAGGCGGCCCTGGGGGCTGCCCGCGCCATCGGTTACCGGCGCGTGCGCCTCGACACCCTGTCCACCATGGCCGCGGCCCGGCAGCTCTACGCGGCGCTCGGTTTTCGGGAGATCGACGCCTACCGGTTCAATCCGGTGCCGGGAGCCCGGTACCTGGAGCTGGACCTGGGGGGCAGCGGGCAGACCGGGGGCGCCGGGTAGGTCTCGGTGTCGCGCCGCGAGGCGTGCCCGCCGTACGCAGAGCGAGGACGACGCAGGGAGCCGGCCGTGTGGCGGCCGGTGGGCCCTCCAGGGGGAGCGCCCCGGCCTTTGCACCCTTGGCAGTGTCCCCAAACCCCCACCCGTGGGAAAAGGAGAAGAGGATGACGAAAGCAGGAGACAGCATCGAACACCACGTGCCCTACGAGGACCTGCGGCAGTGGATTGAGCAGGCCGACCGGCTCGGCGAGCTGCGCCGGGTGAGCGACGCCACCTGGGAGGAGGACATCGGCCTGGCCACCGAGCTGCTGCAGCACGACGAGAAGGCGCCCACCGCGCTGTTCGACAAGATCCCGGGGATGGACCCCGGCTACCGGGTGCTGGTGAACTTCTTCGGCGGCACGCGCATGAACATGACCCTGGGCTTTCCCACCCACCTGAGCAAGTTCGAGCTCAGCCGCGCGTTCATGGAGGTGTACCGGGAGCGCGTCGCGAATCCCCTCCCCCACCAGGTGGTGACCGGCGGCCCGGTCACCGAGAACGTGCTCACCGGCGACCAGGTGGACCTGCTCAAGTTCCCCACGCCCCTGTGGCACGAGGCCGACGGCGGCCGCTACATCGGCACCGGTTCGTTCAACGTCACCCGCGACCCGGACAGCGGCTGGATCAACGCCGGCACCTACCGGGTGATGGTCCACGACAAGAACAGCGTCGGCTTCTACATCTCCCCCGGCAAGCACGGCCGCGTCCACCGCGACGTGTACATGGCCCGCAACGAGCCCATGCCGGTGTGCGTGGTGATCGGCGGCGACCCCCTGCTGTTCCTCATGACCAGTACCGAGATCCCCCAGGGGGTGTGCGAGTTCGACGTGGCCGGGGCGGTTCGCGGCAAGCCCATGCAGGTGGTCCGGGGCCAGTTCACCGGGCTGCCGTTCCCCGCCAACGCCGAGATCGTGCTCGAGGGGTTCGTGCAGCCGGGCAACGTGCGGCCCGAGGGCCCGTTCGGCGAGTGGACCGGGTACTACGGCAGCGACATCCGCGACGAGCCCGTGCTGGACGTGAAGGCGATCTACCACCGCAACGACCC
Source organism: Deferrisomatales bacterium (assembly GCA_029211085.1). Taxonomy (GTDB): domain Bacteria; phylum Desulfobacterota; class Deferrisomatia; order Deferrisomatales; family JARGFW01; genus JARGFW01. The sequence goes on from JARGFW010000027.1 coordinate 33,737, forward strand.
CATCATCCTCGGCTGCCCTCCCCAGCGCCCGCCGGAGGAGCAGTCCCGCTACCGGGCGGTGATGCGCTCGGCCCTGCTCTGGGACCAGGTGAGCAACGCCGGGGTGCCCGACGTGCAGGCGGTGTGGACCCACGAGTGCGGCGGCTCCCGCATGTTCACCGCCATCTCCATCAAACAGCGCTACGCCGGCCACGCCAAGCAGGCCGGCCTCATCGCGTCCCAGTGCCGGGTCGGCGCCTACGCGGGCAAGTTCGTCGTGGTGGTGGACGAAGACATCGACGTCACCAACCTCGACGACGTGATGTGGGCGGTCAGCACCCGCTGCGACCCGGCCTCCTCCATCGACATCGTGCGCAACACCTGGAGCACGCCCCTGGACCCCAGCGTCACCCCCGCCCAGCGGGATGCCGGGGACTTCACCAACTCCCGGGCGATCATCGACGCCTGCCGCCCGTTCGCCTGGCGCCACGAGTTCCCGCGGGTGAACATGCCCACCCCCGAGGTGGCCAGGAAGGCGTGGGAGAAGTTCTCCTACCTGCTGAAGTAGGTGCTCCGGGAGTGAGCGTACGCCGCGGCCCCGCGACCCAACGCGGGGCCGCGCTTTGCTGGGGGAAAGAGGCGCGAGGTAGCCTCCCCCAGCCGCAGGGGACATCGGCCTTTCACCATGTTGCGGGTCGAGCGAGGTCTTCGATCCGCGCCGGGTTGCCCCGCCGCGGTGTTCCACTGTGGCGGGCAACGATGGTAGAAGAGGGGCTGAAGGTAATCGGGAACAGACGGTCCGTACACGATCGGGAGGGACCATGGGTAGGATCATCGCCGTCGCCAACCACAAGGGAGGGGTGGGCAAGACCGCCACCGCGGTGAACCTGGCGGCCGTGCTGGCCGCGGAAGGGGCCACTGCGGCGGTGGTGGACCTGGACCCCCAGGGCAGTGCGACGTCCTGGCTCGGCCTGGACGCCGACGGCGGCGAGGTGCTGGAGGCGCTCAGCGACGGCGTGCCCCTGCCGGTGCGCGACACCGGGATCGACCGGCTGCAGGTGGTGCCCGGCGGGACCGCCCTGGCCGCGGCGGAGCGCCGCCTGGCCGGGGAGATCGGTGCCGAACACCTGCTGGCCGAGGCTCTGGGGCGAACCCGCGGCACCTGGGACTGGGTATTCCTGGACTGCCCACCCAGCCTGGGGTTGCTGGCGGTGAACGCCCTGGTGGCGGCCGATGCCGTGCTGGTGCCGGTGGAAGCCCACCACCTGGGCTTGCGGGGCCTGGTGGACTCGCGCCGCGCCGTGGAGGCCGTGCAGCGGCGCTTGAATCCGCAACTGGAGATCGCCGGCGTGTTGCCCTGCCGCGCCCATTGCCGCCGCACCCTGCACCGGGAGGTGCTCGAAGCCCTGGAGGCGTCGTTTCCCGGGCGGGTGGGGCCGCCCATTCGGGAGAACGTGTCCCTCGCCGAGGCACCCGCCTACGGCCAGCCGGTGACCCTCTACGCGCCACGCTCCAACGGCAGCGCCGATTACCGCGCGGCGGCCCGCTGGCTGCGCGAGCGGCTGGGAGGGTAAGGAGGGCAGGGCGGCTAGGAATCTGGACGGGCCGCTCCTGCGCATCCTGCGCTCGCGGCACTCGCCCATCCGTGGGCAGCGCTGGATGGCTGGAACCCGGAACCCGGAACCCGGAACCCGGAACCCGGAACCCGGAACCCGGAA
>JARGFW010000298.1 GCA_029211085.1 Deferrisomatales bacterium
CGAACGGGGTCGCCCCGCGCACCCCCGGTTGGTTCTCCACCGCTTGCACAACCGCCGCCGGGTCGCCGATGGAGCCCTGCGCGGCCCGCACCACCACGTGAGCGTGCGTGCCGAGGATCTTGTCACGCAAATCCGCTTCGAAACCGGTCATCACCGACAGCACCACGTGCAGCGCGGCCACCCCCAGGGCCACACCGCCGACGCTGATCCAGGTGATCAGCGAGATGAAGAACTCGCGCCGCCGAGCCCGCAGATAGCGCAGGGCGATCCACAGCTCGAAGGGCAGGGTCATTGCACCCCTTGGCCCTCCGGCCGCATGTGGGGAAACAGAATGACGTCGCGGATCGACGCGCTGTCGGTGAACAGCATCACCAGCCGGTCGATGCCGATGCCCTGGCCGGCGGTGGGCGGCATGCCGTACTGCAGGGCGCGCACGTAATCCATGTCCACCCAGTGGGCTTCCTCGTCGCCGGCCGCGCGCTCCGCCGCTTGCCCGCGGAAGCGCTCCAGTTGGTCCTCGGGGTCGTTGAGCTCGCTGAACGCGTTGGCGATCTCGCGGCCGGCGACGTAGAGCTCGAAGCGGTCCACGAAACGGGGGTCCTGCTCGTTGCGCCGTGACAGGGGCGACACCTCCACCGGATACTCGGTAACGAAGGTGGGTTGCACCAGGTGGGGCTCGGCCACGGTCTCGAACACCTCGGACAGCAACTTGCCGTGGGGTACCCCTGCCGTCTCCAGCCCCAGTTTCCTGGCATAGGTGGCCAGGGCGTCCGGGTCATCGACCTGGGCCACGTCCAGGGCGCCGTAGCGCGCCACCGCCTCGCGCACCGTGAGCCGGGTCCAGGGCGCGTCGAAGTCGATCTCCGCGCCCTGGTAGGTGATGGTGGTGCCGCCGGTGAGCTCCCGGGCGAGGGTTCCGAACAGCTCCTCGGTGAGTTCCATCAGGCTCTCGTAGGTGGCGTAGGCCTGGTAGAACTCCAGCATGGTGAACTCGGGGTTGTGCTGGTTGGACAGCCCCTCGTTGCGAAAGTTGCGGTTGATCTCGAACACCCGCTCGATGCCCCCCACCACCAGTCGCTTCAGGTACAGCTCGGGGGCGACGCGAAGGTACAGGGTCATGTCCAGGGCGTTGTGGTGGGTGACGAACGGCCGCGCTGTGGCCCCGCCCGGGATCGGCTGCATCATCGGGGTTTCCATCTCCAGGAAATCCCGCTGTTCAAAAAACCGCCGCATGATGCTGACGATGCGGCTGCGGGTGCGGAAGGTGTCCCGCACCTCCTGATTGACGATGAGATCCACGTAGCGCTGCCGGTAGCGGGTCTCCCTGTCGGTGAGGCCGTGCCACTTCTCGGGCAGGGGGCGCAGGCTCTTGGTGAGCACCTGTACCAGCCGTGCCTCCACGGTGAGTTCCTCGGTGCGGGTACGGAACAGGGGCCCGACCACGCCGACGAAGTCGCCGACTTCGACGTGCTGGAACACCTCGAACACCTCGGGACCCACGACATCCTTGCGTACGTATGCCTGCAGGCGCCCACTGCGGTCCTGGAGGTTTACGAACGCGGCTTTGCCGAAACTGCGCAGCGCCATCACCCGTCCGGCCAGAGCGAACTCGGTACCGGTATCCCGCAGCACCCCCAGAGCGTCGGCGGCGGTGGCGTCGTACTTCGCCAGCACCTCGGCGGCGGTGTGGGAGGGACGGAAGTCGTTGGGGAACGGGTTCACCCCGGCCTCGCGCAAGGCCCCCAGCTTCTCGCGACGCTGATCCATGATCGGGTTGGTCTTGCCGTCCTCCATCACACCGTCCTTGTTGAAGCCGTTCTGAGTTTTGGGTTCTGAGTTCTGGTTCGACCGAACTGATCCTTCACCCCTCCCCCTCACCTTAGGGGCAGTGGGTCCTCCCGGAGAGGATCGCGCGGCTCCCACCTTCACAAAGAGCCGTCCGACAGCGCGGTCCCGGAGGGAGGACCCACTGCCCCTGATTCCCTCCCTACCCCTCGATTCGTTCGACCCTTCGGCACTTCCCGCTGGAGGTCTCGACCTCCACCACCGCGCCGCAGATCGGCGCCGGGCCGTCCCCGACCCCGGGCCGCTGGGGCATCTGGGTGAGGAAGCGGCGCACGGCGCGCTCGGTGGGCATGCCGATCACCGAGTCCCGTGGCCCGGTCATGCCCACGTCGGTGATGTAGCCGGTCCCTCCGGGCAGTACTCGGGCATCGGCGGTGGCCACGTGGGTGTGGGTGCCCAACACCGCGCTGACCCGTCCGTCCAAGTACCGGCCCAGCGCCTGCTTCTCGCTGGTGGCCTCGGCGTGGAAGTCCACCAGCACCATCCGCACCTCCTCCGGAACCTCGGCCAGAACCGCGTCCGCGGTCTGAAACGGGCAGTCCACGGGGTTCATGAACACCCGCCCCACCAAGCACACCACCGCCACCGGCGCCCCGTCGGCATCCGCCACGCACCAGCCCCGGCCCGGGTTTCCTGGCGGAAGGTTGGCCGGCCGCAGCAGGGTGGGGAACTCCTCGATCTGCTGGAGGAGTTCCCGCTTGTGCCAAACGTGGTTGCCCGTGGTGATCACCTGCACGCCTACGCGCAGCAGTCGCTGCGCTCCGCTGGCGTTGATACCCAGGCCGGCAGCGCTGTTCTCGCCGTTGGCGATCACCAGGTGGGCACCGGTGTCCCCCACCAGGCGGGCGAGGCGCTGTTCCACGGCGTGCATCCCCGGCTCGCCGAAGATGTCACCGAGGAACAGCAGGCGGCGGACCGGCACTACTTTGCGTACTCCACCGCGCGGGTCTCGCGGATCACGGTGACCCGGATCTGGCCGGGGTAGGACAGCTCGTTCTCCACCTTGCGGGCGATATCCTTGGAGAGCAGCAGCGATTCGTCGTCGCTGAGCTTCTCGTTGTCGACGATGATGCGGATCTCTCGACCGGCCTGGATGGCGTAGGTCTTGGCCACCCCGTCGAAGGAAGACGCGATGCGCTCGAGGTCCTGGAGTCGCTTGACGTAGCTCTCCAACATCTCCCGACGTGCGCCGGGACGTGCCGCCGACAGGGCGTCGGCGGATTGCACCAGCACGTCCAGCACCGACTCCATCCTCACGTCGTCGTGGTGGGCGGCGATGGCGTGGACGATGTCCTCGGGTTCGTTGTGCTTGCGCGCCAGGTCAGCGCCGATGGTGGCGTGGGAGCCCTCCACCTCGTGATCCACGGCCTTGCCGATATCGTGCAGCAGACCGGCCCGTTTGGCCTTCTTCACGTCCAACCCGAGCTCGGCGGCCATGATGCCGCACAGGAACGCGACCTCCAAGGAGTGGACGAGCACATTCTGGGCGAACGAGGAACGGAACTTCAGGCGCCCCACCAAGTTGACGATCTCTGGGTGAATGCCATGCACGCCCACGTCGAAGGTCGCCTGCTCCCCGGCGTCGCGAATCTCCTGGTCGATCTCCTTGGCCGCCTTCTTCACCACCTCCTCGATACGGGCGGGGTGGATGCGGCCGTCGGCGATGAGGCGCTCCAGAGCTACCCGGGCCACCGCCCGGCGCACGGGGTTGTAGCCGGACAGAAGCACCGTATCCGGGGTGTCATCGACAATCAGGTCGATGCCGGTGGCCGCTTCCAGGGCGCGGATATTGCGGCCCTCGCGACCGATGATGCGCCCCTTCATGTCCTCTCCGGGCAGTTGCACACTGGTGACGGTGCGTTCGGCAACATACTCGCCAGCGTAGCGTTGCACGGCCAGGCTGATGATCTCCTTGGCCTTCCTGTCGGCGGTCTTCTTGGTCTCCTCCTCCAGTTCACGGAGTTCCTTGGCCGACTCGTGGCGGGCTTCGCTGAGCAACTGGTTACACAGTTCCTGCTTGGCCTCCTCGGCAGTCATGTTCGCCACCCGCTCCAGGGACCGGGTCACCTCGGTGGTCTTCTGCTGTAGATCCTCCTGCAACCCATCCAGTTCCTTGCCGCGCTGTTCCAGTTGGGTTTCCCGCTGCTCCAGGCGCCCCTCGCGCTTGTCGAGGTTGTCGTCCTTCTTGTCCAGGTTGCTTTCCCGTTGCTGCAGGCGGGTCTCCACCTTGGCCAACTCGCTCTTGCGCTCCTCCAGTTCCGTCTCGACCCGCGCCCTATCGGCGAACGCCTCCTCTTTGACCTTGAGCAGGGCTTCTTTCTTGAGAATCTCAGCCTGCTTGCGCGCCTCGCCGAGGATCGCCTCGGTGTCCACCTGGGCGACAGGAACTTCTCCCTGGAAGCGTTTCTTGGCGATGAGCAATCCCACCGCCAGGCTGGCGACGCTCGCCACCAGCACCAGTATCACCAACAAAACCATGGAATCCACGAGGGGCTCCTTTCCCTGAGTAAGAGCCGCACAGGCTCTGCAAGTTGGGTCCCAGAGGAAGGAGGAAGACAAACGTCAGGGAGCACGCCGGACTCGGGCCGGCGCAGGGCAGCGGATTGCAGCAGTCGTGGCGGAGCTCGGGGGACGCGGGAAAGAAAAGGATCCCCCGCCAATGCCGTGTCTCTAAGGGTTGGTTGAACCCCTTCGGAAAGGTGGGTGTCCTGTGACCGCTTGCCGGTCTCCCCACGGGTGGGGCATGCCGTCCACGACCAGGAAGGACTCCCGGCTATTGTACCGTTGGCTCAACAGCTTCCGTCGAGATCACGCACACCGCAGGGGAACCGATTCGTGTAGGTCATCAGACCTCTGGGACCAACTCTTCTATCCGCGCCAGCATCGCCCCGGAGCGCCGTTCCACCTGCTCGCGCAGGTGCTCGTCGCCGTTTCGCTGCTGCAGCATGTCGCTGGCCAGATCCATCGCCGCCAGCACCGCAATCTGCAGGGTGGAGACGGAGTGCGATCCGTTCGCCACCTCGCGCATCTTCAGGTCCACCAGATCTGCCACCTTCCTCACGTGTGCTTCATCGGCATCCGCCCGCAGGGAGTAGGTCTGTCCGAAGATCTCGACCTGCACCACCATTACGCCCCCACTTCAGGCTTCGCCGTTTCGAGAGTTTCGAGCCGCTCGATGGTTGCGATCAACCGGCTCAGACGTTCTCGGATCACGTCCCGCTCCTGCCGCAACTGTGCCACCTCGCGCTCGAGGTCGCTCGTGCGCCCGGAGTTCTCACCCAGGCGCTGCTCCAGGACGTTCCTTTCCTCCTTCAAACGGGTGAAATGCTCGATCAG
>JARGFW010000028.1 GCA_029211085.1 Deferrisomatales bacterium
CGCTGCCGGGCCACGTCCAGGGCCACCCGGTCGCCCTGGACCTGGGCCTCGGCCACCCGGATCTGCTGGCGGCCCAGTTCCAGGGCGCGCTCGGCGGCGGCGAGCTCCGCGAGCCGGATCTTCGCCCCCTCCAGGGCGGCCGCCGCCTGCACGGCCCCGGTCTCCGCGGTCTCGGACTCCTCCGCGCTGGCGAGTTTGCGACCCAGCAGCTCCTGGAGCCGGTCGGCCTTGGCCCGGGCGTCCCGGGCCTGGGCCCCGGCGGCTTCGATGGCGGCCTGGGCGCGCTGCCGGTCCGTGGACAGGTTCGCCTGTTCCAGCACCAGACTCTCCCGGGCGCTCACCAGTCGGGCCTCGGCGGAGGCCAGATCGGCCTCCGCCTGGCGCACGCTGCGCTCCTCGTCAACGGGGTCGAGCTCGACCAGGAGCTCGCCCTTCTTCACCGTCTGGCTCACGTCGAAGGGCAGCCGCACGATCTCGCCGCTGGCCTTGCACTTGATCTCCACGTCGAGGTTCGACACCACCTTGCCGTCCGAGACGACGGTGTTGACGATGGCGCCGCGCTCCACCGTGGCGGTGGGCTCAGGCTCCCCGTCCTTGGCCGCCTGCGGCCGCGGCCAGAGATAGAACCCTGCCGCGGCGACGGCAACCACCGCCACTCCGATGAGGACCCACTTCTTCACGGACCTCTCCTCCAGGGCTCTTGGGGCCCGCTCGGGTTCGCTGTTCCGCCGCGGGGCAGTCGCAACGAGACGACGGTTCCCTCCCGGACGTCGCTGGTGATGGTGACCGAGCCCCCGTGCAGTTCCAGGATGGTCCGGCACAGGCTCAGCCCGAGGCCGTAGCCTCCCGTCTCCTTGGAGCGGGACTTGTCGGCCCGGTAGAAAGGCTCCAGGAGCAACGGCAGCTCTGCGGCGGGGATGGGAGCCCCCCGGTTGCGTACCCGGATCACCAACTCTTCCCCGGCCGCCTCCAGGGTCAGCTCCACCGGTGCGTCGCGCTCCGCGTGCTTCACGGCGTTTTCCAGGACGTTGCGCACCGCGGTGCACAGGCGATCCGGGTCTACGGAGAGCGGCAACGGACCTGCCGGGAGCCGAAGTTCCACCCCGGGCGGCCGGCCCCGGAAGGGCTCGGCGACCTCCCGGAGCAGGGTGGCCAGGTCGACCTGCCGGCGGTGTAGCCCACCGTGGGGGCTCTGCAGCCGCTCGGTTTCAAGGATCTCCCCGAGCATCGTCTCCATGTCCGCCAGGTCTTCCCGGATGCTCTCCCTGGCGGGAATATCGGGCAGGAACTCCAGGGCGAGCTTGCTGCGGGTCAGGGGGGAACGCAGCTCATGGCTCACGTTCAAGAGCAGCTCCCAGCGCGTGTGGATCATGTCCCGGATCCGCCCGGTCATGACGTTGAAGGAAGCCGCAAGCTCTCCCAGGTCGTCGTCCCCCCGCCGCCGGACGCGGTGCTCCAGGTCCCCCGCAGAAACCGCCTGGACCCCTGCGGTCAGCCACTGCAGCGGCTTGAGGATCCAGCGGACCGCGAAGTAGGCCGCAGCGAACGCCGCGGTCAGCAGGAGCACCAGCAGGACCACCCAGCCCTCGGGGTAGTCCCGTTCCCGGTGCAGGTCGACAGAAAACAGGAAGCGCCCGGGGGGACGGTCCACGGACAGGAACAACGTCCGGTCGCGCCAGGCCGTGCGGACGTTCGGGTCGATGGTGGGAGCCAAGGTCAGCGCCGCGTGCGGGGGGATGCTCTCCCCGACGGACCAGCGGGTCGTCGGTCCCTCGTAACGGATGCCCAGGGAAAGCCGGCTGGCAAGTTCCCGCGCCCGGGCTCTATCGGGCGGCACCCCGATGTCCTGGACCATGCGCTGTACGTGGTCGGCGAGAAGCACGCGCCGGGCCGATCGCGGCGAGCCGTGGGGCACCAGCCGAAAGAAACCCCCGACCAGCAGATTCACGACGACGCCGGTGAGCACCAGCACCAACAGCAGTTTGAGGAGAATCGACGAGCGCAGGGCACGCGGCATGGCAACTCTTGACCTTCTGCGATCAGCGGTCGGGGCCACGGGGGTTTCCCGATGGGTCCCGTGCCTCGGCCTCCCCGATGAACACGTAGCCGGCCCCCCACACGGTCTTGAAGAGCTCTGGCTGTTTGGGGTCGTCGCCCAGCTTGTGGCGCAGCCGGCTGACCACCACGTCCACCGCCCGGTTGTAGCTCTCCCACTCGATCCCCCGCAGTTGCTCCAAAATGGTCTCCCGGGAGAGGACCTTGCCGGGATTGCGGACCAAGAGGGCCAGTACCTGATACTCCGTGGTGGTCAACTCCACGGGGACGCCGTCCAGCGCCACGGAGCGCCGGCAGAAATCTACCGCGAGGGCCCCGTAACGCGCCGTCTCCGGAGGGCCGCCGCCCGCGTGCCGGCGCAGCACGGACTGGATGCGGGCGACCAGTTCCCTGGGTTCGAAGGGCTTGGGAACGTAGTCGTCCGCGCCCAGTTCCAGACCCACGATGCGGTCCATCACCTCGCCCCGTGCCGTGAGCATGACGATGGGCACCGACGATTCACGGCGCAGCACCCGGCACACCTCGAAGCCATCCATCCCTGGCAGCATCACGTCCAGGATCACCAGGTCCGGGCGCTCTGCCCGCACCGCTCGGAGCCCCGCCTCGGGGTCGGTGACCGCAGTGGGCCGAAAGCCGAAGCCCTTGAGATAGTCCACCAGCAGGGCGTTCAGTTTCTGATCGTCGTCGATGATGAGGATGGCCGGGTGCAACGGATCCCTCCCTGGGCACTCGCGGGCGCGGCGGTACCGTGCTCCGTCGCCGCGGTCTTCCCAACATAACCCACCGGAGCGGCGCAATCTTCTCTGGAGTGTAAGCGAATGTAACGAAATGTACGGAGCGGCGGGAGCCCGTCACCAAAAGGGCCTGTCCAACGGGTGCGGTGGCAGGCCCGGGGCGAGTGCGGGCTAGCCCTACCAGCAATCATACAACAGGGCCCAACGAGGTGCGGTGGGCCCTGTTTGCGTCCGCGCTTCTCGGCGCGCTCAGGCGGCCTCTGGCGGCTCGGTGCAAAGGGGCAGCGAGACGAGAAACGTGGTCTCGTCGGCGGCGGAGTCCACCGCCACGTCCACCTTCCCCCCCATGGAGCGCACGAAGCGGTACACGATGTTCAGGCCGCGGCCCGCCACCTCGGCGCTGACGATGCGCTCCACCTCCTCGCCGGGGATGCGGCCGGAGTTGGAGATCTCGAGGTGGGCCATGCCATCCCGACCATAGGTCTTCAGCCGCAGGCGCCCGCCGTGGCTGGGGATGGCCTTGGTGGCGTTGTTGAGCAGGTTGTCCAGCACCCGCTCGAACGCCAACTGCCAGGCACTCACCTCCAGGCCCGGCTCCAGGTCCTCGGCCGTGGCCTCGATCCCCACCCGGCGCTGCTCGCGGATCGCCTCCTGGTTGATCAGAAAACGCCCCCGCACCACCGCCGAGAAATCCAACCGCTCCGGACGGGTCGTCGGGTACAGGCTCATCGCCATCTCCTGGAGCCGCGTGCCCTCCTGGATCACCACGTCCAGGTAGCGGATCATCTCCTCCACCCGGTCTTCGCCCTGCTCCACCATGCGCCGCACCCGCCGGGCAAAACCGGCGATGGCGATGGCGGGGTTCTTGAAGTCATGCAGGGTATCGTCGAGGCGCTCGATCTCCAGGGCCTGGGTGATCTGCTTGCCGAAGAAGGTCAGCAGTTCCACCTCCTCGTCGGCGAAGAACCGGCGCCGCTCCAAGGCATCGAACACCAGCACGTAGCTCACCCGCTCGCCGATGCGCAGGGGCACATAGAGGATGGAGTTGATCTCGTGGGTTTGGGCGAAGTGTCGCAGAGCCGCTGTGACCAGATAGCTCTCTTGGGGATTCTTCACCAACAGGTACGACGGATACACGCGCTCGTTGGCGAAGTCGCCCAGGGGGTGGTCCTGCAACACCGCGGCGCGCAGGTAGGGATGGTCATCGATCCGGAATACCTTGCCCACCGTGTGGTACCCACCGGCCTCGGGCCAGCCGCTCTCCAGCACCGCCGTGGTGCAGTCCTCGTTCACCGCAAACAGGGTGCAGCTCTGCACGGTGATGATGTCCTGGAGCTCGTCCACCATCAACTGGAACAGCTCCTTCATCTTGATGCCGCGGTCCATGCTCAGCTTGGCGAAGATCTTCTGGACCAGCCACTCCTTCTTCTCGTTCATCCGGCGCAGATCCAGGATGCGCTTGCGAGCGATGACGTAGCTGACCCGCTGGGCCATGAGCTCGGCGGTGGTGGTCTCGATGGGGTCGAACACCCGCTGGGCCTCCGGGTAGTACACCTGGATGGCGCCGTGGATGTCGGCGTCCTCCCCCAGGAAACGGGGTAGCACCAGGGGGATGGCGAGCAAGGAGCGCAGCCCCTGTTCCACCACCCCCTTGTTCAGGTAGAGGGGGCTGGAGGCGATGTCGGAGATGGTCTGGCTGTGATGCGTTTCCACCACCCGGCCGGCGATGCTCTCCTCGAACGGGATCGCCGTCTCCCTGTGCTCCTCGTCGAAGTGGTAGGAGCCGAAGGACACCATCTGGTTGAGGTGGGGGTCGTAGAGGCGGATCGAAGCGGCCCGGGCGCCCAGGAACTCCACCATCACCCGGGCGGCGTCGTAGAGGATCTTGCGCCACGATTGGTTGTGATCGATGTCCACCAGTTCGTTGAAGGTACTGAACACGCACTCCAGCGCCCAGGGGAAGTCCGGGTGCTGGAGCCGTTCGCGGATGGTGGGGAGGTTGCAGCTGCGCTCAGGCATGGCCCGCTCGTTGAAGTGCACGACTTCACACTGTATAGGGGATGGAGCCGAGAGCGTCAAGGACCCGGCGTGCCCCTTGCCGCCCGCGACCAGCCCTGCGACACTCCCGGTCAGCCCCGCCCCCGACCACCGAGGAGCGCATCGTGGACCGCATAGCGAATTTCCTGTTCGAAGTGGGCATGCTCAAACGTACCCCGCGCACCGGCTGGCAGTTCCTTGGCTCGGGCCAGGAGAGCGTGGCCGAGCACATCTTCCGCACCACCATGATCGCCTACGTGCTGGCCCAGTTGGATGGCTCGGTAGACGCCGGCCGGGTGGTGCGCCTGGCCCTGTTCCACGACCTGCCCGAGGGGCGCACCGGTGACCTGAACTACATGAACCAGAAGTATGTGCAGATGGACGAAACCCGGGCGGTGGCGGACATGACCGAAGGCTTGCTGTTCGGCGGCGAGATCACCGCGCTGCTCGAGGAGTTTCGCGCCCAGGCGACCCCCGAGGCGGTGCTGGCCCGCGACGCCGACCACCTGGAAATGCTGTTGGCCCTCAAGGAGCACCACGACGTGGGCAACCGCAACGCCGAGGAGTGGATCCCGTTCTCCCTGCGCCGGCTCAAGACCGACGTGGCCCGGGATCTGGCCCAGCGCATCCTGGAGGGGAACTCCTCCGCCTGGTGGTTCGACAAGGACTCGGACTGGTGGGTGCGGGGCGGCAAGGAGTGAGTCAAAGGGTGCACAGTGAAAAGGGAACGGTGAACAGGAAGAGGCGACCCCCGGGGCAGCAGATCCACAACCGATGGGGAATCGCCAGGGCCCGCTCCTCGCTGTAGTGGGTCTGGGTTGTCCCGTTCACGGTTCACCGTTCCCTCTTCACTTCCTCCCAGCGCCTCGCCACCCAAGCCAGCTCGTCCTCCCGGCTGCTGATTTCGCCGTCCAGCCGGGCGGCCAGGACGCCATCCAGCAGGGTGTGGTAGACACGCCCGGGGGGAATGCCGAGTTCGCGAAGGTCGCGACCCCCCAGCAGGCTGCAGGTACCGGCCAGGCGGGTGTGGTAGCGGCTGAGCAAGCGGCGCTTCTCCTCGTCCACGGTCTTGGCCATCAGGAACAGCAGGGTCTCGGTCTGGCACCCACACAGGATCTGGAACACCCGGCTGTCCCGGGGGGTGCCGCGGGAGAGTTCCTCGCGCAGTTCCACCAGCGCCTGGTAACCGGTTTCACGCACCTGCTGCACCCATCGCCCCTCCCCCTCGGCGATGCCGAACGCGCCAGCCCACTCCGCCAGCTCTTCCTCCCCCAGGGGGTCCAGGGCGGCCAGCAGGTACACCCGCCACAGCTCCGCCGGGGTGTCCAGGTACAGCAGCCGGAACCACTCCAACACCCCGTGCACCCGTTTGAACAGGCGGCGGCCCTTGGGGGTCAGGGCCAGTTTGGGGTGGAACGCGGCCAGCACGCCGAAGCGCTGTTGCTCCTCCAGTAGCCGCTCCGGCTCGGCCTCTTGCAGGAGCAGCGCCCACTCGTGGAACAGGCGCGGGCCCCGTGCCTGGGCCAGGAACCCCTCCTTCACGGCGCTGCGCAGCAGGCTCTGGGTCTGCAGGCCCAGGGTGAAACCGAAGCGCACCAGGAAGCGCTGGGCCCGCAGCACCCGGGTGGGATCCTCCACGAACGACAGGTTGTGGAGGATGCGCAAGGTGCCGCTCTTGAGGTCGCGCAGGCCCCCGAAGAAGTCGATCACCTCGCCGAACCGCTGTGGTTCCAGGCGCAGGGCCAGGGTGTTGACCGTAAAATCCCGGCGATAGAGATCGAGTTTGAGACTCGACCACTCCACCGACGGCAGGGCTGCCGGCCGGGAGTAGAACTCGGTGCGGGCCGTGGCCACGTCGAGGCGGAAGCCGTCGGGGCAGAGGATCTTGGCCGTGCCGAAGGTGCGGTGGGGATGCACCGACGCTCCCCACAAGACCGCCACCTGTTCGGCCAGCAGGATGCCGTCGCCCTCCACCACCACGTCCACGTCCAGGTTGTCCCGGCGCAGCAGGATGTCGCGCACCACCCCTCCCACCAGGAACGCCTGCATGCCCAGGTCTCGGGCTCGGGCCCCGAGGGCGCGCAGCCGCTCCAGGATGGGGCGAGACAGGCGCTCTTCCAGCAGCCCGCCATCCAGTCGCTGCTGGGCCTCCCCGGAAAGTTCCACCGGCTCCAGGTCCTCGGGGCCGCCCAGGGCGCGCAGCAGGTCGGTGCGGGTCACCGCGCCCACCAGGCGGTCAGCCTCCACCACCGGCAGGAAGCGCTGGTTGCCCCGGATGATGCGTTCTTTGACCTCCTGGAGCGGCGCGCCCGGAACCACGGTGGCGAACTCGGTGAGCATGTACTCCGCCACCGGAACGCCGATGAGGCCATGGTGCACCGCCCGGCTCACCAGCTGCCGGGTGACCAGCCCCACCACCCTGCCCTCCGCCACCACCGGCATGGCGTTGATGTGGTAGCGGCGCAGCAGTTCGTCAGCCGTGGCCAGGGGCACGTCGGCGGTCAGGGTCTTTACCGGGGTGGTCCAGATGTCCCGGGCGGTGACCCGCGGGCGCACCACCTCGGGCAGCAGCTCCAGTACCCGCCCGCGTACCTGGATCAGGGTGAGATCGCGCACCGTGGCCGACGCCGCCTCGGGGTGTCCACCCCCCCCCAGCCCCCGGGCCAGCCGCCCCACATCCACCTCCTGCACGCGGCTGCGGGCCACCAGGTGCACCCGATCGTCCATGCGCACCAGCAGCACCAGGGCATCCAGGTTCTCCATGTCGCGGATCTTGTGGGCCAGCACCGCCAGGTCGCCCACGTAGCTGTCGCGACTGGCCTCGGACACGCTGATCGCGCAGCCATGCACGCTGTGCACCACGCGGCGCTGCAGCAACTCGTGGAGCAGGGAGATCTGCTCCATGGTGAGCTCGGGGGTGATGAACGCCGGCACCGCAGTGAGTTCGGCGCCCTGGGCGAGCAGGTACGCGGCCGCTTCCAGGTCGGCGGGGGTGGTGGAGGAGAAGGTGAGACCGCCGGTGTCCTCGTAGATGCCGAGGACCATCAGGGTGGCCTCCTCGGGGGTGAGGGGGATGCGCCGCTCGCGCAGGATGCCGGTGAGCACCGTGGTGGCCGCCCCCACCCGCTCCACATGGCGCACCTGGGCCGGCACGTCCCGGTCGCTGGGGGGGTGGTGGTCGTAGACGTGCACCTCCACCCCGGCGCGCCCCACCAGTTCGCCGAAGCGACCGATCCGGTCCCCCTGGGCCACGTCCACCAGGATCAGCCGCCGCACCGCGTCCAGATCCACCTGTTTGGCCTTGAGCACGTCGATGGCGTACAGGGAGGACTGCACGAAGAACTGCCGCAGGGTCTTCTCCTGGGAGCCCGGAAACGCCAGCACCGCCTGGGGGTAGAGCTTCTTGGCGGCCACCATGGCCCCCAGGCTGTCGAAGTCGGCGTTGATGTGGGTGGTGATGATGTCCATCACGGGGAACCCGGTGAACGGTGAAACGACTTGGGGTGAACAGTGAACGGTGAACAGTGAACGGGTAGAACCGGAACCCCCAAAGTCGAGTACGGGGCGGGCCCGGCTCCATGGACCTGGGGGCGGTGGTCTTGACTTCCCCGTTCACCGTTCACGGTTCACCGTTCACTTGCCTCTCGGGTGATGCTTGTCCACCACCCCCCGCAGCCGCTCCCGGGTGACGTGGGTGTAGATCTGGGTGGTGGCCAGATCGGCGTGGCCGAGCATCATCTGCAGGCTGCGCAGGTCGGCGCCGCCCTCCAGCAGGTGGGTGGCGAAGGAGTGGCGCAGGGTGTGTGGGCTGGTGTCGGCGGGCAGGCCGGCGCGGCGGCAGGAGGCTTTCACCAGGTTCCAGATCGATTGGCGGGACAGGCGTCGGCCGAAGCGGTTGAGGAATACGTGGGGGCTGGCGCCGCTGCGCAGCAGCACGGGGCGGGCCAGTTCCAAGTACGCGGACAAGGCCTGCTGGGCTCGGGTCCCGACGGGCACGATGCGTTCCTTGGATCCCTTGCCCACGGTGCGCAGGTAGCCCACGGTTAGATCTACCTCACCCAGGCGCAGGTGGGAGAGTTCGGAGACCCGCAGACCGGTTGCATAGAGAACCTCCAGCAGGGCCCGGTCGCGCAGGGCCCGGGGGCCCTCGCCGTCTGCCGCCGGCACCTGCACCAGGGATTCCGCCTGCTCCCGGGTGAGCATGCGCGGCAGGGTCCGCCACAGGCGCGGAGAGTCCAGGCGGGCCAGGGGATCGGCGGGGGCCAACCGTTCGCGCACCAGGTAGCGGTAGAAGCCCCGCAAGGAAGACACCCGGCGGGCCACGGTGCGTGCCGAGCGGCCGCTGGTGCGCTGCAGTTTGAGAAACCCCAGCACGTTGCTACCGGTCACCTCGGCCAGCGCCACGCCACAGCCGGCAGCGAAGCCGGCGAACTGCACCAGGTCGCGGGCGTAGGCATCCACCGTGTTGTGGGACAGGCCCCGCTCCACCAGCAGGTGGTCCAGGAACGCATCGACCAACCGCCGATCCGGGTCGGGGAACGGGGGTGGGTTCAGGGGCGCGGCCCCCCGTCGGGCTGCCGCAGGGGCAGGCGCACCACCACGGTGGTGCCGGCGCCGACACTGCTGGTCAGATCCACTTCACCGCCGTGGCGGGTGACGATGCGGTGCACCATGGTGAGTCCCAGACCGGCTCCCGACATCTTGGAGGTGAAGAACGGGTCGAACACGTTGGCGAGTTCGTCCTTGGGGATACCCCGACCGTTGTCGGTCACCTCGGCCCGCACCCACTCATTTGCGGCGGCCAAGGAGAGGGTGAGAATGCCACCGTCGGGCATCGCTTCCAGGGCGTTGTCCAGCAGATTGCCGAACGCGGTCTTGAGGTTGTCGCGGTCGCCCTGCAGCGAGGGCAGATCGGGGGCGTAGTGTTTGACCACCGTGACCCCCCCGTCACTCAACCGGCCTTGGCGCTCACCCAGCAGCTCGTCAAACACGGCAGCCAGGTCCACCGGCTGGTAGGGTGCCATCACCAGGGCCTTGAACCGCACGATCTCCTCCACCATGGCCTCCAGCCGTTCCACCTCCTTGATGATGTGCTGCGCGTACTCCCGCAAGGGGTCGCCCTCCGGCAGGCGGTCTCGAATACGCCTGGCGAAGCCGCCGATGCTCACCATGGGGTTGCGCACCTCGTGGGCCACCCCTTCGGCCATTTGCCCCAGGGCGCCCAGTTTTTCCTCCTTCACCCGGCGTTCCTGGAAGGTGCGCTGGTTGAGCAGGCTGCGCACCCGGGCCATCAGCTCCTGGGGGTTGAACGGCTTGGTGACATAATCGTCGGCACCGGTGTCCAACCCGCGCACCTTGTCGGGCACCTCGCGTTTGGCGGTGAGCAGGAGCACGGGCAACTGGCGGGTGCGCTCGTCGGTCTTCAGGCGGTGGCACACCTCGAAGCCGTCGAGTTTGGGCATCATCACATCGAGTATGACCAGGTCCGGCTCTTCCCGGGCCACCGCCTCCAGCGCCTGTTCCCCATCGTAGGCCTCGCAGGTGCGGTACCCGCCGGCCACCAGCCGCTTGGTCAGCAGCTCCACGTTGTCGGGATTGTCGTCCACCACCAGGATCTTGGCACGGGCCCTCACAACAGGAACTCCTTGAGTTGGTCCGGCAATCGGCGCACGTCCACCGGTTTGGAGATGTAGCCGTCACAGCCGGCCGCCAGGGCCCGCTCGCGGTCGCCCACCATGGCGTAGGCGGTCAACGCCACCACCGGGATATGGCACAGGCGGGGGTCGGCCTTGAGCCGCCCGGCCGCCTCGAAACCGCTCATGCCCACCAGGTTGAGGTCCATCAGGATCAGGTCCGGCGGGTCGGCGGCAGCGGCCTCCAGGGCCTGTTCGGCGCTGACCGCCTCGCGCACCACGTGGCCCTGGCGCGTCAGCACCTTGACCACCAGGGTGCGATTGTCGTCGTTGTCCTCAACCACCAGGATGTTGTGCAACAGAACCTCCCTGGCCGGGACCGGCCGCGGGTAGCCAGAACGAGAAACAGCTGCCTTGCCCCAGTTTACTCTCCGCCCAGATCGCACCTCCGTGCAACTCCACGAGGCGTTTGGCGATGCTCAACCCCAGGCCGGTGCCGCCGTGGGGGCGGGTGGTGGAGCCGTCGAGCTGTATGAAGGCGAGGAACACCTGGTCGAGATTCTCGGGGGCGATGCCGACCCCGGTGTCCCGGACCCGGGTGAGCACCCCGGGCTGGGTTTCGCGCATCTGGGCCGCCACCTGCACCGCCACGCGGCCGTGGTCGGTGAATTTGATAGCATTGTTGATCAGGTTGTTCAACACCTCGCGCACCTTGTTGCTATCGGCCACCAAACGCAGATCGCCGCCCTCCCGGACCACCTCGCAGGCCACCCCGCGAGGCTCCGCCAGGGCCCGCAGGTCGTCCACCACCTCGGTGGCCAGGGTACCCAGGTCGAACGGGTGTAGGTCCAGTTCCATGCGCCCGGCCTCGATCTTGGAGAGATCGAGGATGTCGTTGATGAGCTTGAGCAGGTGGCGAGCGTTCTTCTCCACCTTCCCCAGGCTCTCCCCCTGGTCGTCGGTCAGCGGTCCGTCCACCCCGTCGAGCACCAACTGGGTATAGCCGAGGATGGAGTTCATGGGCGTGCGCAGCTCGTGGCTCATGTTGGCCAGGAACTGGCTCTTCAGGCGGTCGAGTTGCTGCAGATTCCGGTTGGCCTCCTCCAACTCCTGGGTGCGGGCACGCACCTTCTGCTCCAGGGTGCGATTGAGCTCGCGCACCTCTGCGTAGAGGCGGGCGTTGGTGATCGCCAAGGCGAGCTCGCTGGACAGGGCCTCGAGGGCCTCCACGAACTTGTCGGAAAAGTAGCCTTTGCGGCGTCCGCTGCCCGCCGCCAGGATACCCAGCACCTGGTTCTCGTGGATGATCGGGGTGGCGATCACCGACAATAGGTTGGGATGGTGCTCCATCTCCAGCGGCAGCGGCGGGGTCACCCCCGCTACATCGGAGAGGAACGCGGTGCGCCGCGTGAGCACCGCCTGCCCCAGGTAGGAGTGCTCCAGCGGCGGCCCGGACACCGCCCGCAGGTAGGCGTTCGGGAAGCCCCGCGCCACCCGCGGCGCGATCCGCCCGTCGGAGACCAGGAACACCCCCTGGCACTCCAGACCGAAGTCCAGGGAGATCAGGTCGAGCACGGCGGTGATGGCCTGGTCCTCGTCCAGGGTGGCCGCCACCCGCTTGGACGCCTCGAACAGCACCGACAGCTCTCGCACCCGGCTCTGCAGCTCCTCCCGGCTCGCCTCGAGGGAGATCGACACCGCGCCGAACACATCGAAGATCTCCTCCAGGGTGGTGCCCTTCAGGGCCAGGTAGCGGTCCACCACCTGGCGCGACGCGGCCTGGCCCACGGCTCCGGCCAGGGTGCGCTCCACGAAGGAGCGCAGCTGCAGCATGCGGTCGTCGGAGAGCACCGTGTCGGGGCCGTAGGGGTCCGCGCCCAGGAATCCTCCCAGCCGCTCCCGGGCCTTTTCGGGGCCGAGGAAGGTGGCCAGCAACGCCTCGAACTCCCCCACCGACGGCGCCCGCGCCAGGCGGAACTCCGGGCGGTGGGCCTCGGGCCGGTGCAGGGCATCGACGAACAGGGGCAGCTGCTCGCGCTCCGCCGCGGACGACCAGGTGAACAGGCTCACCGCCAGGTAGCCGCCGACGTTGACCAGGAACGACCAGAACAGGCCATGGGTCCAGATGTCCAGACCCTCCAGGCCGAGGAATGCGGTGGGTTTGAGCAGGGCCAGACCGCCGGGGCCGTGGCTGAGGATCGACGCCGGCAGCCAACCCGACTGGCACAGGGCCGGGGTGAGAAACATATAGCCCCAGGCGACGAACCCCAGGGACAGCCCCGCCGCGGCACCCCGGGCGGTGCCCTGGCGCCAGTACAGCCCGCCGATCAGGGCCGGGGCGAACTGGGCGGCAGCGCCGAAGGAGATCAGCCCGATGTTGACCAGCATGGCCGCCTCGCCCAGCAGCCGGTAGTAGGCGTAACCCAGCAGGATCACCCCGAAGATGCCGGCCCGTTTGAGGTGGATGAGGTACGGGGCGAAGTTTCGCGGCCAGCCCACCTTGAGCAGCACCGGCATGGCCAGGTTGTTGAGGAACATGGTGGAGATGGCCACCGAGGACACCACCACCATGCCGGTGGCGGCGGACAGGCCGCCGATGAACACGAACAGGGCCAACAGGGGCCAGCCCCGCCACAGGGGCAACAGCAACACGAAGGAGTCGGCGGAGGCGGTGGACTGGAAGGTGAGCAGCCCCGCCAGGGCGATCGGCAACACGAACAGGTTGATCAGGAACAGGTACAGGGGGAACAGCCACATCGCCCCCTGGATGTGCCGCTCGTCGCAGTTCTCCACCACCATTACATGAAACTGGCGGGGCAGCAGCATGACCGACGCCATGGACAGGCACAGCAGGCCGAACCAGGCGGTGTAGCCGCCGCTGCCGGGGTCGAAGGTGAGCAGGCTGCTGTACTCGGGGTGGGCGGCGGTGCGGGCGAACAGGTCGCCGATGCCGTCGAACATGCCCCATGTGATCCACGCCCCCACCACCAGGAACGCCGTCAGCTTGACCAGACTCTCCAGGGCCACCGCCGCCACCATGCCCTCGTGGCGCTCCGCGGGATCCAGGGAGCGGGCCCCGTACATGCCGCCGAACACCCCCAGCACCAGGGCCACCATGAACGCGGTGTCGTCATAGAACGGGGCGGCGCCGCGCCCCATCAGCACGGCGCTGTCGTGGGCGGTGATCAGGTCGAAGGTGGTGGACACCGCTTTGAGCTGCAGGCCGATGTAGGGGGTGATGCCCACCACCGCCATCACCGTGACCAGGGCGCCGATGCGGCCGCTCTTGCCGTAACGCGAAGCGATGAAGTCGGAGATGGAGGTGATGTGGTTCTCCCGGGCCACCCGCACCATCTTGCGCAGCAGCGCCCACCAGGAAAACGCCATGAGGGTGGGGCCCAGATACACGGCCAGGAAGCTGAAGCCCCCCACCGAGGCCCGCCCCACACTGCCGTAGAACGTCCAGGAGGTGCAGTACACGGCGATGGACAGGGCGTACACCACCGGGTTGGAGATGATGCTGCGGCCCCGATCCTTGCGCCGTTCGGCCCAGTAGGCCACCGCGAACAACAGGAGCAGGTAGCCGAACGCGATCGTCGCGACCCGGAACGGGGTGAGCGCCATCTACTCGTCCTCGTCCGGAGGCGCCCGGCGCAGGGCCCAGGCATAGAGCGCGATCACCGCGACGCTGGCCGCCCAGCCGAGGATGAAGTAGAGGAACAGCAGGGGAAAGCCGAACAGGAAGGTGGGGCGGTTGAAGATGTGCAGGAAGGGGTAGTTGATCATCAACGCCCCGAGCACGAACGCAATCCACCACCACTGGCGCAGCCGGGCCCGTCCCCAGCCGCCCACCGCCTACACCTCCGACACCACCCCCCAGTCCTGGGGGGACGGGGTGAGCCGCTCACAGCCGCCGGCGGTGACGAGCACCGTGTCTTCCACCCCCACCGCGGCCACCCCCTCACGGATGAACTTGGGCTCCAGGGCGAACACCATGCCCGCCTCCAGGGGCTTGCGGTAGCCCGGAGCCAGGAACGGTTCCTCGTCCAGTTCCAGGCCCACGCCGTGGCCCACGAACCCCACCTTGTGGCGTTCGCCCAGGAAGCACTCGGCAAACGGGGTGGCAGCCGCGGCGTCCAGGGCGATGCGGTACAACTCGGCGCCGCTCACCCCGGGGCGGGTCGCGGCCAGCACGGCGCCCTGTACTTGGAGTGCCGCCCGGTACATGGCAGCGTGGTCGGCCTGGGGCGGGCCCAGGGAGAACATGCGGGTCTGGTCGCTGTGGTAGCCCTGGCTGACGCCCACCAGGTCCACCACCACCGGCTCGCCGACGCGGATGGCCCGCTCGCCGGCCCCCTGGGGCAGTGCCGCCGAGAACCCGGCGCCTCCCGTGGGGGCGTTGCCGCCGCTGACCGTGGCCGCGGTGGTCCCCGCCATGACGTGGCCGTAGAAGATCTCCTGGCCAAAGCCGCGCATGCGCAGCAACCCCTGGTGGCCGTGGCGGCGCAGTTCCCGCTCCAGGTCGGCGCTGAGGTCGATCTCCCGCACCCCGTCGCGCAACAGCTCCGGCACCCGGGCCACCGCGGCGGCTACCCCCTCGGCGGCGCGGCGGATGTGGGCGATCTCCCCCTCCCCCTTCACCGCCCGGGCGGCCATCACCGCCGGGGCCGCATCGCCGAACGCGACTCCCGGGAACCCCGCCTTGAGGCGCTCGGCCTGCACCACCGGCAGCACGTCCAGTTCCAGCCCCAAGGGCTCGGGAACGGCGCCGAACGCCGCGCGGATCTGCTCGGCCAGGTCCCGGGCGCTACCCAGGGGGATGACCGGGAACGGCGACTCGGCCGCTGCCCGCTCAGGGTCGCGGCGCACCAGCAGCAGCGGGTCGCCGTCGGCAGCCACCACCACGAAACCGGCCTGCAGGGTGCCAGTGAGGTAGTAGCGGTCCATGCCCTGCACCAGCAGGGCACCGCCCAGCCCGGCGGCGGCCAGTTCGCGTTGCACCCGGCGCACCCGGCGCCGGCCTTCGGTGAGATCGAACGTAGGTGCCAAGGGGACTCCGTTGGGTTCGGGACTTCAGGTTCCAGGTTCCGGGTTCCGGGTCCAGCCGCTTCACTCGTCAGGCCGTGACCGCTCGCGGTAACGGATCGTCACCGGCACGCCGGCGAAGCCGAAGGTGTCGCGCAGACGGTTGACCAGGTAGCGCTGGTAGCCGGTGCCGATGCCCTCGGGGTAGCTGGTGAACACCGCGAACACCGGCGGCCCGGAGCTCACCTGGGTCATGTAGTAGAGCCGGGTGCGCTTGCGGCCCGACACCGGCGGCGGCAGGTTGCGCACGGCGTCCTCCAGGAAGCGGTTCACCTCGGCCGTGGGCACCCGGCGCTGCCACTCGGTGAACACCTTGTCCACCGTCGGGAACAAGCGTGCCACCCGCTGCCCGGTCAGGGCCGACATACTGACCACCGGCACGTGGCCGTGGGGACCCAGGTGCCGGCGGATATCCAGCACCGTCTGGTCGAAGGTCTTGTGGTCCTTATCTACCAAATCCCACTTGTTCAGGCAAAGCACCGCCCCCCGGCCGCCCTTGAGGATGAGGTTGAGGATGCGGGCATCCTGGTCGGTGAAGCCCTCCGCGGCGTCCAGCAATAGCACGCACACCTGGGCGCGCTCGATGGAGTGGATTGCCCGGAGCACGCTCCACAGTTCCACCCCCCGCTCCACCCGGCTCTTGCGGCGGATGCCGGCGGTGTCCACCAGGCAGTAGCGGCGGTCCGCCACCGCCATCACGGTGTCGATGGCGTCGCGGGTGGTGCCGGCCAGCGGGCTCACCACCAGACGCTCCTCGCCGAGCAGCCGATTGACCAGCGAACTCTTGCCCACGTTGGGTCGCCCCAGCACCGCCACCCGCACTTCTTCGGACTTCCACGGAGCCGGCTCCTCGGCAGGGGGTATGCGCTCGCGCACGGCGTCACACAGCTCGGCGATGCCCAGAGCGTGCTCGGCGGAGATGTGCAGCACCGTCTCCAGTCCCGCAGCCTGGAACTCCACCGCTTCGGCCTCCCAGCGGGGGCTGTCCACCTTGTTGACCACCAGCAGCACGTCCTTGGATCCGCGGCGCAGATCGCGGATGATCTCCTCGTCGCCCGGGCGCAGCCCCTGGTGGGCGTCGACCACGAACAGGACCAGGTCGGCCTGCTCCACGGCCTCCCGGGCCTGGCCGCACATGCTGGCGGTGAGCTCGTCCTCGGCGAACGGCTCCAGGCCACCGGTATCCACCAGGGTGAAGCGCCGGTCGTCCCAGTACACCTCGGCGTAGTTGCGGTCCCGGGTAACCCCGGGGATATCTTCCACAATCGCCGCCCGACGTCCCACCAGGCGGTTGAACAGGGTGGACTTGCCCACGTTGGGCCGCCCGACGATCGCCACCACACTCATCGCTGTACCTCATACCCGTAGCGGCGCAGGGCCTTGGGGTCCCTGGTCCAGTTCTTGTCTACGCTGACATGCAGATCCAGGAACACCCGGGACCCGAGCAATGCCTCCAGATCCTGCCGGGCGCGCAACCCCACTTCTTTGATCAGGGCACCGCGCTTGCCGATCACCATGCCCTTCTGGCTGTCTCGCTCCACGTGCACCGTGGCGTGCACCACCACCAGGTTCTTGTCCGGCCGGTCTTCCCACTGCTCCACGGTGACCGCGATGCTGTAGGGCAGTTCCTCCTCGGTGAGCTCGAAGAGCTTCTCGCGGATGAACTCCTGGGCGATGAAGCGCTCGGAGCGGTCGCTGAGCAT
Source organism: Deferrisomatales bacterium (assembly GCA_029211085.1). GTDB lineage: Bacteria > Desulfobacterota > Deferrisomatia > Deferrisomatales > JARGFW01 > JARGFW01. The sequence goes on from JARGFW010000028.1 coordinate 17,248, forward strand.
GTCTGCGGGGTAGTACTCGGGGCCCTCCGGCAGCATCCCGGCCAGCTCGTCCAGCAGGGCGGGCACCCCGTCCCCGGTAAGCGCCGAAACCCGGTGCACCGCATGGAAGCGATGTAACCCGGCGTAGGCGTCGCTGGGAGTAGAACCCACGTCCACCTTGTTGACCACCAGCACCAGCGGTACCGGGGCGGCCATGAGTTGGCTGGCCAGTTCCCGGTCGTCCCCGGTGGGGGCGGCGGTGGCATCCACCAGCAGCAGCACCACGTCGACGTCGGGCACACAGGAGAGCGCCTCGCGCACCATGTATCGGTTGATCAGCTTCTCTCCCTGGTGCACCCCGGGGGTATCGAGGAACACCATCTGCACGGGGCCCCGATTCAGCACCCCGGTCACCCGGTTGCGGGTGGTCTGGGGCTTGGGGCTGGTGATCACCAGCTTCTGCCCCAAGACATGGTTGAGCAGGGTGGATTTGCCCACGTTGGGACGGCCCAGCAGGCCGACGAAGCCGGAGTGGGTGATAGGGGAAAACGCCGCATCGGTCATGTGGGGGGAACCCGGAGGAGTGAACGGTGAACGGTTTGAAACCGTGAGGCGTAAAGCGTGAAGCGGAAAAGGCTAGGTCCGCCGATCTAACGGGCACAGGAGCCGGCGTCGCGACGGGTCGCCGACACCCGGCGGCTCACGTCTCACGCTTCACGCGTCACGGCTTCTGCCCCGCCACCGCGGCCTGCACCGCGTCGCGAAAGATCAGGTAGGTGCGAGTGGCACTGAGGTGCTGGTTGTCGCGGGCGGAGAGCACCAGGCGGTTGGAGCCCATCTCCAGGGGCACCTCGAAGGTGACCGGCAGTGCAGCCGGGGCCTGCGAGTTGCGGGCGTAGTGCACCTTGTCGTCCCCCAGGTAGGCGTAGAAGTCCGCCACCGACTGGTCGTCGGTGACCACCACCTGCACCACCAGCCGATCCGCCACGGTGCGCAGGGGCAGGGCCTCGGGAAACCCGAACTGTGGCGGAAACCGCGTCGCTTCGGCGGAGTAGGGCTGGCCCAGGCGGAATTTGAGACTGTCGCCAAAAAACGCGCTGTAGTCCCGGTCGGCCACGCTCACCCCCACCACCACGTCGCCTTCCTCGGTGGCCTTCACCAGGCGAAACACCATGGGCGCCGCCGCCGACTGCCCGGCTGCCAGGCCCTCCAGCTTATGCCGCGCCTCTTCCAGGTACAGCTCTTCCTTCTCGTCGCCGCGGATGTTCGCTTCCGCGGTCTGGCTGGTGGCAGCACCGCGGTTGTGCACCGCCAACTCCAGGCGTACCCGTTCCCCCACCGCCAGAACACCGTCGCCGGAGTGCGCCGGTTCGGCGGTGTTCTCATCGGTCATGCGATAGCGGTAGGCGAACTCCGGCTTGGCCACGGCCACGGTGTGCGCGCTCCCCGATCCCTCGCCGGCCTCGGCCAGGCCGGCGGCTCGCAGATGCAGGGTAAAGGTGTCCCAGCGGTCCTGGGCGGACTTGGGAACTTCCACCGGGTGGGTCCAGGAACGGGTCTCCCCCGGGGCGACGGTGCCGAACACGAAGTCCAGGTTGTTGAGCCATGGGTTGTCGGACTCGGTACGCCCCCACACCCGGTGGGCCGTGGTAGCGCCGGTGTTGGTGACCTGGAGGGTCACCCCCGTGGTCTCTCCTCCGGGCAGGCGCACCTCCTGGGCGGCCAACACCTGCAGCGCGGCACCGGCACTGGACACCGCGTCGTCCCACTGCACCCCGAACCCCTTGAGCGCATCGCGGATGCGGGCGTTCTCTTCCCCCCGCACCGTCTCGAGCACGGCCTGGGCTGCGTTCATCAGGGCCTGGCGCGAGGCCGCGCCCGGCTCCAGGGCGGCGAACACCTGGCGGGAAAACCGCACCTCGAAGTCTTCGGCGATGCGCTGACGCTTCTCCTCGGCGGAGAGTTCCGCGAAGGAGCGCTGCGCGTCGCCCTCGCCCTCTCCCTCGTCCTCCTTCCCCGGCTGGAAGAACTGCAGCTCCGCCTGGGGCTTGCCCGACGAGTTCCCCCACTCGGTAAAGGCGTGGTCCAGGTCCGCTTCTTTCATGTGGTCCGGCGGCAGCCCCAAGCGCACCCGCCCCTCCTCCACCCGGGCCGGGTACACCAGGATGTCCGGCTGGATACCGATGGACTGGATGGAGATGTCACCCGGGGTCAGATACTGGGCCACGGTGAGCTTCAGTGCCCCGCTGTCGGTGAGGGGAAAGAGCTTCTGCACCGATCCCTTGCCGAAGGTCTTCTGCCCCACCAGCAGGGCGCGGGTCGGCTTCACGGCGCCGGAGACGATCTCCGAGGCCGAGGCGCTGCCCTGGTTGATCAGCACGATCAGCGGCAGCGTGGAGATGGGGGTGTCGGCCCGGGCCTCGCTGCGGGAGTTGGCGTCGGCCTCCGGACCACGGGTGGCGACGATGGTACCTTCGTCCAGGAACCCCTCCGACAGGGCGATCGCCTGCTCCAGCAGCCCCCCGGGGTTGTTGCGCAGATCCAGGATGATGCCGCGCACCGGGGTCTGACCCTTCTCGGCCGCCTGCACCGCCTTGGTCAGCTCCTGGGTGGTGTCCTTTTGGAAGTTTTTCACCTTGGCGTAGAGCACCGGCGCCTGGTCGGGTCCGTCGAGAACGTGGCTCTCCACGCTGTCCACGTGGATCACCTCGCGGGTAAAGGTGATCGCCTTGGGTTCCGGCCAGCCCTCGCGGGCCAGGGTCAGGGTCACCTGGGTACCCGGCTCGCCGCGCATCTTGTTGGCCGCCATGTCCACCGCCATGTTGATGCTGGGTTCGCCGTCGATGTAGAGGATGCGGTCGCCGCTGCGCAGCCCGCCCCGGGCGGCAGGGGTGCCGTCGATGGGGGTAATGATGGTCATGTCGCCGTCGCGGATGCCGAACACGAAGCCGATGCCCCCGAAGCTGCCGCGGGTGCCGATCATGAACTCCTTGAAGTGTTTGGGGCTGAACACATTGGAGTGGGGATCCAGATTGTCCAGGGCCCCGTTGAGGGCGAAGTAGAACAAGTCCTTCTTGTCCACCTCGTCACCCAACTGGGCTTGCACGAACCCCAACACCTCGTTGAGCAGCTCCGCCGCCGCCGAGAAGCGATCGGAGCGTTTGAGGTCGAAGGTCTGTGACACCTCATCCACCCGCACCGTGGCCCGCTCGCCGTCTATCTCCACAAGCACCTCGGGGTACTGGGTCTCCAGTGCCTGGAGCGCCCCCTCCAGCATGCCCCGAGGCTCGGCGCGCTCGGGCTCCACGTACTTCTTCTGCACATACCAGAACACCTGGTGGGTGATCTGCTGGTAGGTATCCCCCAGGGACGGGACCAGGTTCTTGCCCCCGGACCCGGGGAACGCCTGGACCAACCCACCCACGGTGAGGGCGGCGAGCAGCGAAAACCAAACGAAACGACGACGCACGGAACGACTCCTGAAAAAGGGGTACACCACAGTGCTTAGATGCTAACACACCTGTCCAGGGTGCGAAACGGACAGTATCCGCACCCGCGCCAGCAGCGTCCAACATCTGCACATCGGTCAGGGCCGGAGAATCTCGAACCCCGGAACGGACCGCTGATTGCTGGCGGCTCCCTCCGAAGAAGGGCCGCGTCCGGACGGGAACGCACTACGCGGAGGTTGGCTCGGGCAGGGGGCATCCGCTGGGGAGGACAGCGTTGAGGTAGGCGAACAGTTCGGGCGGCATCGAGGTGAACTCGACCCCCATACCCCCCCGCACCTGCTGCAGGAACTGGGGCGGCACCCGCTTCGCCCAGCGCACCACACCGGGCACCGTGACCGGGCCGCCGGGGGTGCGCAGCACCACCCGCACCCGGGTGCCGGGGCGATGCACCCGACTGGAGTAGACGAACACCCCGGTGCAGGAGACGTCGCCGCTGTACGAGGTGATGCCCCCGGGATCCATGGCGATGGAGATGCGGGTGCGCTGCCGGTGGCCCCTGCGACGGTTCATATGGACTCGCTCCCCACCCTTCGCCCCCCCGGTTTACACTGATCGGCCGAGGGGGCGTGAAGCGTGACTCGCCCCCGTCCTGTGGGCTCGCCCTCCGGGTGACGCCTGGCGGCGCCGTCCGATTCCGCTGTCCTGCGGAATCGTGACTGTTCACTGTTCACCCAGCCCCTCCAGGTACTCCTCCCACTCCACGGGCAGCAGGTGTCGCTTCCGGGAGTTGCAGTCCTTGCAGCAGGGCACCACGTTGGACTTCACCGAGTGGCCGCCCCGACCCAGGGGCACCACATGATCCATGGTCAACTCCCGGGGCGGGAACTGCCCCCCGCAGTAGTGGCACACCCCGCTGGAACGCTTGCGCTTCCACCAGGGAGAGCGGCGCAGTTCCCGGGCCTTCGCCTTCTCCCGGGCCAACTGGGCGTCGCTGACCTCTGGGGCCAGCCAAAACTCTTCCGACTCGCCGTCGAATGGTCCCACGTCTCCTCCTTCAGAACGCCCACAGCCGTTTGTCCAACAGGTGCCGGGGCTGCACGTTGTGCAGGCTGCGCAGCAGGGAGCGTTTGATGCGCCGGTCCTCCCCCTCCAGTTCCCGCAGCAGTGCCTTCATCCGCGCCCGCTTGCCGTCGACGATGTCGCAGCGCGGGCAGCGGCAGCTCACCACCGGGAAACCGTTGCGTCGGGCGAACGACGCCGCCTGCTTCTCCTCCACGTAGAGCAGCGGGCGGATCACCGTGTTGCGCCCGTCGTCGGAGTGCAGCTTGGCGGGCATCGCCCCCAGGGTGCCCACGTAGAACTGATTCAGGAGCAGGGTCTCCACCGCGTCGTCCAGGTGGTGGCCCAGGGCGATCTTGGTGCAACCCAGCCGTTCCGCCAGGTTGTACAGCGCCCCCCGCCGCAGGCGGGCGCAGAACGCGCAGTAGCTCTTCCGCGGGTCGAGGTGGGCGTCTATGATCTCCCGGGCACCGGTGCGCTCGCAGTGGAACGGGAACCCCCGCTCCCGGCAGTACGCCGCGATGCGCCCCGCCTCGAAACCCTCGAAACCGGGATCCACCGTGACCGCCAACAACTCGAACGACACCGGCGCGCGGCGCCGCAGCATCTCCAGGATGTGCAGCAGCGTCCAGGAGTCCTTGCCGCCGGACAACGCCACCAGGATGCGGTCGCCCGGGTCGATCAGCCCGAACTCCTGGATCGCCTTGCCGACCTTGTGCTTGATGACCCGATACAGGCCATTTTCGACCACCAGCGGTGGCACCCTGTCACCCACTTTGCATCGATCCCCTCCGCCCCTGCGGCTCGGAACGCAGCTGTTGACCGCCTGACCAGCCCAGCCTTTGGAGGTGTCGTCCCCCGGGGGAAATCCCCAGGCCGATCCCCACCTTGTCGGCCGGCGAGACCCGGTCTCCGCCCCGGTCGAACCGGCGCCCACCCGGCGGGCGGGTACCTGGGCACGGTGGCCCCTGAACCTGCGGGCTGGCCGCCCGGGCCCGGGCCGAAAACCCCACCCGGATCACTCGTGATGGACCATAGCACGGTACCCGGTTGGGGTTCTTCCCTGCCAGTCCATAGTCGCGCGTCCCCTCGATCCCCTCGATCCCGAAACGGGTGCGAAGTTCCCGAAGCATTTTGCCGATCGGCCTCCTCGAACTTCCAAACGGCGGCTTCTTCCGGTACGTTGTGGCGGGCACCACGGGGTGGCGGCAATGCCGAGGCGCCTGCGCCCGGCTCGCCCCCCAGCGCAGGTGGGCCTCCCTGCCGCCCGTCCTGTCCTCCACCGGGCACAGAACGCGAAAGGACAGTTCCATGGGCAACAACGAACCCCCCACCCGGCCGGCGGAGCCGGCGGCCACAATCATCCTCGTGCGCCAACACCAGGGGGGGCTCCAGACCTATCTCCTGCGCCGCAGTCCCAAGCTCCGGTTCATGGCCGGCATGCACGTGTTCCCCGGCGGCCGCGTGGACCCGGAGGACCGGGACCCGACCCTGTGGGCGAACCGCATCGATCTCCCGGAGGAGGACCTGGCGCGGCGCTTCGGCGACGACCTGACCGCCGGCGAGGCGCTGGGGTACGCGGTCGCGGCCGTGCGGGAGACCTATGAAGAAGCCGGCATCCTGCTCGCCCGAGACGCCTCCGGAGACCCACCGGACCCGGCGCGACTGGATTGCCTCCGCGCCACCGGACCCCTGGCGGAAGGGTGGCTCGCCGAACACGCCGGGCGCCTCGGGTGGGCGCTGTCGCTCTCGTCGCTGGCCCGGTGGTCACGCTGGATCACCCCGGTGGGGATGAAGCGACGCTACGACACCTTGTTCCTGCTCGCCCAGGCACCCGAGGACCAGACCTGCCAGCCGGACGGGCGCGAAGCCGACAGCGGCCTCTGGGCCAGCCCGGCGGAGGCCCTCGCCCTGAATCGGGCCGGGGAGGTCCCCCTCAGCCCCCCCACGATCGTCACCCTCCACCATCTGCAGGAGTATCCGCATCTGGCGGCGCTGGAGCAGGAACTTCCCACGCGTCTGGGCCTGGAGACCTTCGCGCCGCGACTGGTCTCACTGGAGAGAGGGTCCGTCATCGTCGAACCCTGGGACCCCGAGTTCGGCCAGGAGGAGATCCGCATCCCGTCCACGGGGCTGGAGGCGCGGCTTCTGCCCGCCGGGGAGCCCTTCTCGCGGATCTGGTTCAACGGAGAGCTCTGGCGCCCGATCGCCGTCTGAGCACCCCCGAGGTCCCTCTCCGGGGGTGAACCTCAGATCGCGAACTCCAGGTTGAATGCGCCGCCCTCCAGCTGGCTCTGCATGCGGAACCCCAGTTTCTGGAACAGGTGCAGCATGGCGTGGTTTTCGGCCAGCACGGTGGCGGTGAGGCCCTTGATCCCCTGGTCCCGCGCCACCTCCACCAGCCGCTGCACCAGGTGCCACCCGATACCCCGCCCCTGCCAGTCGTCCCGCACCAGGAACGCGACGTCGGCGAGTTCCGTGGAGGGATCCAACACGTACTGGGCCAGACCGATCATCTCTCCCCCCTCCTCGCCTTCCAGAATCGCCGTCAAGCCCATCCGGTGGTGGTAGTCCAGGTTCAGCTCCTGCTGGCGACGCTCGTGGGGCATGTGGCGGAAGATACTGAAGTAACGACGGAAGATGGTCTCGTCCGATAGGCCGTAGAACAGCTCCTTCAGCAGCGCCTCGTCGGTGACCTTCACCGGCCGGATCAGCACCACCCGGTCGTCGAACGCGACGCAGTGCTCGTACTGCCCGGGGTAGAGGTCCAGGGCAGAGGGGATGATCTGGTCCGGATAGACGTAGTGCAACTCCTTGGCGGCCTCCAGGAGCTCCTCGCGGAACCGGGGGTGGGCGACGTGGATAAGGGCCATCGCCCGTTCGCGAATCGTTCGCCCCTGAAGGTCCGCACAACCCCACTCGGTGACGACGTAGCGCACCGACCCCCGGGTCGTGACCACGCCGGCCCCGGCGTCCAACCGGGGCACGATCTTGGAGACGGTCCCCCCCTTGGCCGTGGAGGCCAGGGCGATGATGGGCTTTCCGCCCCGGCTGCGCACGGCGCCCCGGGCGAAGTCCACCTGCCCGACGATCCCGCCGTAGAACCCCCGGTCGAGGGTGTCGGAACAGACCTGGCCGGTGAGGTCCACCTGGAAGCCGGTGTTGATGGTCACCATGAAGTCGTTCTGGCCGATCACCTGCGGGTCGTTGGTGTAGGAGCTCGGATGGAACTCCACCCCCGGGTTGTCGTCCACGAAGTCGTACAGGCGCTTCGATCCGATGGCCAGGGCCGCTATCACCTTGCCGGGATGCAGGGTCTTCGCCCCGTTGGTGACCGCCCCGCTCTCCACCAGGTCCACCAGCCAGTCCGACACCATCTCGCTGTGGACTCCCAGGCCCCGTTTGTCCTTCAGGGAGGAGGCCACCGCGTTGGGTATGGCCCCCATCCCGACCTGGATCGTCGCGCCGTCGCGCACCAGGGCGGTGATGTGGCCGCCGATGCGTCCGGCCACCTCGTCGAGTTCCGCCTCCGGGTACTCGACGAGGGCAGACGCGTGCTCCACCAGCGCGTCGATCCGCGACACCTTGACGAAGGAGTCGCCGAAGGTCCGGGGCAGGTGCGGGTTGACCTCGGCGACCACGTACTTCGCCGCCTCCACCGCGGCCTTGGTCACATCCACGCTCACCCCGAGGCTCACGTAGCCGTGCCGATCCGGAGGGGTCACCTGCACCAGGGCCACGTCCACCCGCGGCCTGTGCCTGCGGAACAGCCCCGGCAACTCCGAGGTGTACACCGGCGTGTAGTCGGCTCGGCCCTCGGCCACCGCCCTGCGGCTGCTGCCCCCCACGAAGAAGGCATTGCGGCGGGCGCCCTGCGCCGCCCCGTCTAGGTCGGAAGCCGCGATCCCCAGGGCGATGAACTGCAGGATCTCCGAGTCCAGGAGCCGGCCGGCCAGGTCCTCCACCCCCTCGGCCAGGTGCCGGGGTTCGGCGCTCCCCGAACCGAGAAAGATCGTGGCCCCCGGGGAGATCGGCGCCAGGGCCCGCTCGCGGCTCATGAGTTTGGATGCGTAGCGGCTCTTCCAGTCGGGGTCGTTCACGGGTGGGTCTCCTGACGGCGGCGCGAATGGCTCTCTCTGGGGGAACTCTACCCCCAGCCGGGCGGCTGCGCACCCCTCGTGACCGCCTGCCGCACCGTCCTCCACCACCGCCCGATCGATCACGAGGCCTGGTTGGTCCCCATGGTAGTTCACCCAGCTAAACAAATGGATTCCAGGGATTGACAACCCACCGATACATCTCAGACAGATGGCATCTATTTAAGACGGTTATTACTTGACCAGGGAAGCCACCTCCGTACATCCTAAGGGCCAGTTTCGTTTCTCCTGCGAAACATACCGGGGCCGGACGGCCCCTCCGGGCCTCTTGGACGCGAACTGCCAGTCGACGAGCTCTCAGCCATAAGGACCCGGAACAGGCGATGGGCGACGGCGCGCCGCGCCAATATGGAAGGGAGTGAGGTGGACAACGAATCTCGGCGGCAGATGGGCCGCACCGACTGGCAGGGTGTGGTCTTCGGGATCTGCCTCGGCGCCCTGGCCGGCTTTCAACTACTGAAACTCCCCCCCGTGCTGCCCCTCCTGACCGAGGCCTACGGGTACGGGCGGGTGTACGCCGGCGCACTGATGTCCGTCTACTCTGTCGCCGGCCTCCTGCTCTCCTGGTTCGTGGGCCGCACACTCGGTCTGCGCGGCCCGCGGGTCCTGCTTCTGGCGGCGTTCGGGTGCCTCGTAGCGGGCAACATCCTGGGTCTGATCACCCCCGGCAACGCCCCGGCCCTGTTATCCAGCCGGCTGCTGGAAGGAATTGGCTTCACCGTACTGGGAGTGGTCGGCGGTGTGGTGGCGACCACCAGCGCGTCGGAGGCTCACCGGATGCTGGCGACTGCCCTCTGGGCCACCTGGATCCCGGTGGGCCAGATCCTCGGCACGGTGACCGCCATCCCGGCTGTGGCAACGGGGCAGTGGAAACCCCTGTGGTGGGGTGCCGTGGCCCTCACCGTCGCCGCCGCCGTCTGGGGACGGGCGCTGGCTGCCTCCGGGCGCCCGGCGTTCCGGGCACCCGCCCGCAAGCCCGCCCCGGAGGGCGAACGACCCGCCGCCCAGCCGACGGGGGCCGCGAACTCGAGCCCGTTGCTGCTCATTGCCACGACCTTCGCACTCTGGTCGATGCAGTTCATCTCGTTCCTGACCTGGCTCCCCATATACCTGGTGGAGGTGCAGGGACTGGGCGCGGCCCGCGCGGCAACCGTCTACCTGGTCCCGCCCGTACTCATCGTCGCGTTCAACCTGCTGACGGGGGTCCTCCTGCGGTGGGGGTGGCCCCTCCGGCTCCTCCTGGGGGGTTCCCTCGCCGCCCAGGCCGCCGTATGGTTCCTGGCCCCGTGGACCACGGGAGTCGCCTCCGGGGTGCTCTCCCTGGCCACCTACGGGGTGACCTCGGGCATCATTCCCACCTGTCTGTTCGCCCTGCCCGCGGCGTTGCCGGGAAGCGGCGGCTCCGTGGCGAAGGGATTTGCGGCCCTCATGACCGGTCGGCACCTGGGCGTTCTGGTGGGCCCGATCCTTCTGGGTCGCGTGATCGCGTTCCACAACGGGTGGCAACTCGCCACACCCCTGTTCGGCGCCATCTGCATGGCGGCGCTGGCCGCCCACTGGGTCCTGTCCCGGAACCTCGTTCGCCACCGTACCGAACGGTCCGACCCGGTGGCGACGCGGCTGGCTGCCTGACGCCGAACCCGAGGAGGGCAGTTCCCATGGTGTTGGACACGGCGACACAGAGGTTTCTGGCTCTCGCCGCGGCGTCGGGCCGGCCGGCGCTGTGGACCCTCGATGCAAAGACGGCACGAACCCTGACCAACCCCCTGAGCGAGGCTTCGGAGCACCCACCCGAGGAGGTCTTCAGGGTCGACGACCGGTCGATCCCGGGCCCGGACGGAGATCTCCCCATCCGCATCTATTGGCCGCAACGGCCGGCCGCAGCGTTGCCGGTCCTGGTCTACTACCACGGTGGCGGCTTCGTGCTCTGCAACCTGGATACCCACGACTCGGTCTGTCGCAGTCTGGCCAAACGCAGCGGCTGCCTGACCGTGTCCGTGGCGTACCGGTTGAGTCCGGAGACCAAGCTGCCCGGAGCGGCGGAGGATGCCTACGCGGCTGCGGCCTGGGTGGCGGCCAACGCGGCAGAACTGGGGGGAGATCCAACCCGGCTGGCCGTGGGCGGGGACAGTGCCGGGGGGACTCTCGCCGCGGCCGTGGCCCTCCTGGCGCGGGATCGAGGGAGCCCTCGCATCGCGTTTCAGCTCCTCCTCTATCCAGCCACCGATGCCGGGCGAACCGCCGATCGCTACCCATCCTACCGGGATCTCTCGGAAGGGTACTTCCTGACCCGGAAGATGATGGATTGGTTCGCAACCCAACAGACCGACGTCGGGACCGACCTCTCCGACCCGCGCATCTCTCCCCTGGGAGCGGATCATCATCGCGACCTTCCGCCCGCGTTCGTGCTCACCGCGGGCTTCGACCCCCTGCGGGACGAGGGCAAGGCCTACGCCGACGCGTTGGCAGGGGCAGGCGTACCGGTCACGTACAGGTGTTACGAAACGACCATCCACGGCTTCCTGTCCATGGGACGCTTCCTGCCGGCCGCCCTGGAAGCCCTGGACGAGTGCGCAGGCCGGCTCCGCTCCGGGTTGACGGCAAGCCGAGCCGGCTCCGGTCCGTAGCCCCCCGCCGCAGCGTGCCCAGGGGCCGGCTCAACGCCCGTTCGCCGACTCCAGCAGCGCGCTGCAGACCCGAGCCGCCTCCAACAACTCGGCCCGCACCAGCGCCAGGCGCTCGTCGGTCAATCGGGTGGAGAACCCGGCGACCCAGAGGGCCCCCACCGTCTCCCCGCCGCGGCGAACCGGGGCAGCCACGGCGCGCACCCCCCGGAGGTACTCTTCGTCGTCGGTGGCGTACCCCAGTTCCCGGGCCCTCGACACCTCCCCCAGGAACTGCTCCGGATCGGTGATGGTGCGGTCGGTGAACCGGGGCAGGGGAGCACCCGTGACCTTGCCTCGGGCCCGTACAGGGTCCATCCCCGCCAGGAAGACTTTGCCGGTGGCCCCCGCAAAAAACGGCAGGGACCCCCCGGGCCGGGCCGCGATGCACATCTCGTGGCCCCCCTCGACACTGGCCTCGATGGCGATCCGACCCTGTCGCAGCAGGCCCAGGAAGGCGCTCTCCCCGCCCCTCTCCGCCACCTTCTCCAGCAGCGGACGGGCGATCTCGGCCACCTCTCGCGCCCCGAACGCCTTGCGGGTCAGGGCCAGCAGCCCGGCGCCGACGCAGTACCCGACCCCGGACGAGTCCTTCTCCACCCACCCCACATCCTCCAGGGTGCGCAAAATCCCCAACACCGTGCTCTTGCCACAGTCGAGCCCCCGGGCCACGTCGCTGAGCCGCACTGGGCCGGGGAACGTGGCCAGGTACTCCAAGACATCCACTGCACGACGGATCGCCGGGGCCGTATAGGGTCGACTCAAGACACACCTCCCAAGAACATCTCTGTTCATCCCACAGAATTCACGACTACTGTCGTCCGTTTTCGCCCCGCTTGGCCCGGCACGCCATCCCGCACGGCCACACCCGCACGGCGGTCATCGTAGGTCACCGTTATTCGAACCAGAAGGCCTTTTCGCTATTGACCCAACCCCGGAAAGCGCTGGTACAATTCACCGCGTCACCCCCCGGCAGCCTGTTTAGTATACTGAACCCAACCGAGAAAGCTAGAAGAAGGGAGATCGCCATGGCCCAGGAACGCAATGCGGCGTTCGTAGACCTCTCAACCGGTACGGTGGAGGTGAAGGAGATCCCGCGTGCCGTTCGCGAGAAGTATCTCGGCGGGCGCGGCATCGACGCCTACCTGCTCTACAACCTGCTCAAGCCGGACACCGACCCCCTGGGGCCGGACAACGTGCTCACCGTCTCCGCCGGGCTGCTCACCGGCACCCCCTCCCCGGCGCCCTCGCGCACCCATATCGGCGCGAAATCGCCCCTGACCAACCTGTTCGGCAGTGCCAACATGGGCGGGTTCTTCGGAGCGGAGCTCCGCTACGCGGGTTTCGACCACCTGGTGGTCACCGGCAAGGCGGACAAGCCGGTGTACCTGTGGGTCAACGACGGCACCATCGAGATTCGCGACGCCGCGCACCTGTGGGGCAAGGACACGGTGGAGACCATGGTTACCCTCCGCGAGGAGATGGACGACGAGGACGTCAAGGTCCTCACCATCGGCGTCGGCGGCGAGAAACTGGTGCGGTACGCCAACGTGATGACGGGCATCAAGAACGCCGGCGGCCGCACCGGCATGGGCGCGGTGATGGGGTCGAAGAACCTCAAGGCGATCGCCGCCCGGGGCTCCCTGCCGATCGCCCTGGCCGACCCGCAGGGCGCCTTGCTCTACCACAAGAAGATGATCGACTACATCCAGTCCTCCAAGTTCGCCGAGATCATGGGCGCGTGGGGAACCCTGTACATCTACGACGTCACCAACTCCACCGGCCTGATCCGCACCCGCAACTTCCAGTCGAACCAGAGCCAGTACTCCGAAGACCTGGAAGCGGAGGCCATCGAGCCCTACTCCGTCGGCACCGCCGCCTGTTACGGCTGCACCATGCACTGCCGGCACAAGTACAAGATCAAGGAAGGCCCGTGGAAGGGGGTGTACGACGAAGGTCCGGAGTACACCAGCCAGGGCGCCTTCGGCACCGAGGTGGGCTGCACTAGCATGCACACCGTGCTGGTGGCCAACCACCTGGTCAACCGCCTGGGGATCGACACCCTGGAGGTGGGCAGCATGATCGGCTGGGCCATGGAGCTCTACGAGAAGGGCCTGCTGCCCAAGGAACTGGTGGGTGACCTGGATCTCACCTGGGGCAACGACGAAGCGGTCATTCAACTGACCCAGGACATCGCTTACCGCCGCGGCCTGGGCGACATCCTCGCCGAAGGGCCGCTGCGGGCGGCCGAGAAACTCGGCCCCGAGACCCTGCAGTACAACATCCAGATCAAGGGCATGAGCAATCTCCAGTCCGACGAGCGGGCGACCCCGTCCCTGGCCCTGAACATCGCCACCTCCACCCGCGGCTCCGACCATCTGCGCAGCCGCCCGGCCATCGACCTCTACCACCTGCCGGAGCCGGTGCTGGCGAAGATCTACGGCAAGAAGGGCCTCTCCAGCGATTACCGGGACTACGACGGCAAGGCGTGGCAGGTGTACTGGCAGGCGTGCCTGTACGCGGTGGTGGATGCCCTGGGCATCTGCAAGTTCCAGACGGTGTTCATGTCGCCGAACTCCCCCACCTGGATCGAGTACAGCAAGATGATCGAACTGGCCACGGGGATAAAACTGACCCCGGAGCAGGTCATGGAGGTGGGCGATCGCATCTACACCACCGAGCGGATGTTCAACCTGCGCGAAGGCGCCACCCGCGCCGACGACTGGCTGCCCGAGCGCTACTTCGACGAACCCGCCCCGGCGGGCCTCGACGCGGTACGCGGGCTGTTCATCGACCGTGAGAAGTTCACCAAGATGATCGACGAGTACTACGAGCACCACGGTTGGGACAGCGAGGGGGTCCCGACCCCCGCAACCCTGACCCGGCTGAACCTGGATCAGCAGCCCGCCCACGTGCTGTAGGAGACCATCATGAACAAGACCATCATGGTAGATCAGGAAAAGTGCACGGGCTGCCGCCTCTGCGAGATGGTGTGCTCGGTGAACAAGGAAGGCGCGGCCAACCCCGCGCGCTCCCGCATCAAGGTCATCAAGTGGGAGACCGAGGGGTTCTACCTCCCCATGTTCTGCCAGCACTGTGACGAGCCGGTGTGCGAGACCGTGTGCCCGGTCAACGGCGTCAGCCGGGACTGCGACACCGGCCGGGTCAGCATCGACCAGGAGCTGTGCATCGGCTGCCGCTCCTGCGTCTCCGCCTGCCCCATGGGCGGCGTCGGGTTCGACAGCAAGGAGGGCGAGGTGCTGCGCTGCGACCAGTGCGGCGGCGATCCCACCTGCGTGAAGTTCTGCGAAACCAAGGCCTTGCAGTACGTGGCCCCGGAGAAGATCCAGTCCAAGCGCATGCGCGCGGCGGCGGAGAAGCTCTATCGCACCTACCACGGCGGCGACTGACCGCCTGGGGCGTCATCCGCCAAGGCGCCCCGTCTACCCCGCAGCATCGGGAGGTGCGACCATGGAAGTCCACGTCAAGTTCGTCGGCGTGCCGGGTGCGGTCAAAGCGGTGGGGCAAAAGGAGCTCACCGTGCAGATCTCCCAGCCGACCCTGGGGGCGTTGTTGGACCAGCTGCGGGGCACCTACGGAGCCCCCCTGGGCAAGGCCCTGTTCACCCCCCAGGGTGCCGTGGACAACGCCATACAGATCTTGCACAACGGCCGTGATTTCCTGGCCCGGGACGCCCTGGACCAGCCCCTGGACGACGGCGACCAGGTCACCTTCATGATGATGATGGCGGGAGGATAGGGATGAACACCATCGTCGTGGTGGGCGGCGGCATCGCCGGGGACGAGGCCGCGAAAATGGCCAAGAAGCAGGCGCCGGGAGACCGGGTGGTGCTGATCACCGAGGAGCCCCACCCGCTCTATAGCGCCTGTGTCCTCGCCGACTACGTGTGCAACGAGATCCCCTTGGAGCAGGTATTCCTGCGCGGCATCGAGGAGTACCGGGAGATGGGGATCGAGTCCCTGACCGGTGCCCCCGTCCAGACCTGGTCCCCGGAGCGCAAAGCCCTGGGCCTGCCGGACCGGGAACTGACCTACGACAAGCTGATCCTGGCCACCGGCAGCCGTCCCTTCATCCCGCCCCTACCCGGTGCGGTCCTGGAGGGGGTGGTGCCGCTGAAGACCCTGGAGGACGCCGAGAAGATCCGCCGCACCCAGGGCAGCTCCGCGGTGGTGGTGGGCAGCGGGCCGGTGGGCATCGAGGCGGCCCTGGCCCTGCGCGAACTCGGCTGGAACGTGACCATCGTGGAACTGATGGCACGGGTGCTGCCGCGGGTGTTCGACGAGCCCCTCGCGACCCTGTGCGTCGAGCATCTAAAGAAGGCCGGGGTCCAGGTTCTCATCGGCGAGAAGGTGTTGGAGATCCTGGGCGACACCCAGGTGACCGGCGTCCGCACCGACCGGAGGACCCTGGACGCCGAACTGGCGGTGATGGTGGTGGGCATGCGCCCCGAGGTGAGCCTGGCGAAGGCCGCCGGGTTGGAGATCGGCCCCCTGGGCGGCATCGTGGTGGACGACGCCATGGCCACCAGCGCCGCGGACGTGTGGGCCTGTGGGGACTGCGTGGAAACCGTGGACCGCCTCACCGGCAAGCGTGCCCCGTACATGCTGTGGAACAACGCGCGCCTGCAGGGACGCGTCGCGGGCAGCAACGCCGCCGGGGGGGAGAGCCGCTACGGCGGCAGCCTCAACATCACCACGGTGGGGTTCACCGACCAGTCCGGCGCCTCGGTGGGCTACCTGGCGGCGGACCTTCCGGAAGGCGAAACCAAGATGGTGCACCGCACCGGCCACGACGGCGCCATGACCCTGGTGCTGCGCGACGGCCGCCTGGTCGGGGCCCAGGTCATGGGCCGCACCGAACGCATCGGCGCGCTCATGGCCCTCATCCTCAGCGGTGGCGACCTGAAACAGTCCCTGCGTGAACCGAAAACCGCCAAACAGGCGCGCGAAGGCTGGCAACTGCGCGGGCTGCGCCGGGAGCTGGCGGAGCTTCTTTGACCCAACGCCGCTG
This sequence comes from Deferrisomatales bacterium, assembly GCA_029211085.1. Lineage (GTDB taxonomy): Bacteria > Desulfobacterota > Deferrisomatia > Deferrisomatales > JARGFW01 > JARGFW01. The sequence continues at coordinate 33,586 of JARGFW010000028.1, forward strand.
CCGCGGCGCCCGCACCGCACCGAACCATCATTTTCGCATCGAGTCCTGACGCAGACCCGAGGGGTCCGAAAGGAATGCCGACATGTCCGAAGCCAGTGATCGTAAGACCCAGCTCCGCTGCCTCAACTGCTTCGAGCGCCACCACCCCGACTACGGCACCACCGAACTCAAGTGCGGTGGCTGCGGCATGGAGTGGCGCCTGAGCTGGACGTCCCGCACCAACGTCAAGATCCGCGGCCCGGTGTGGTCGAAGGTCAAGGCCGAGGGGGTCTGACCCGCCCTACCCCCCCGCGGCCGGCGTGCTGCGGCCCTTCTGCGCCACGCCGAGGAGCCGCGTGAAGTCCTCCAGGATGGTGTAGCTGGCCGGTACCAGCACCAGGGTGATCGCCGTCGCCACCATCACCCCGAAGCCCAGGCTGATCGCCATGGGGATCAGGAACTGGGCCTGCACGCTCTTCTCCAGGATCATCGGCAGCAGCCCGAAGAACGTGGTCAGGGTGGTCAGCAGGATTGGCCGGAAGCGCTGCCCGCCGGCCTCCATCACCGCCTCGTGGAGCGGCGTTCCCCCCTCCCGGGCGCGGTTGATGTAGTCGATCATCACCAAGGAGTCGTTCACCACCACCCCGGACAGGGCGACGATGCCGAACATGCTGAGGATGGTCATGGGCAACCCCATGAGCACGTGGCCGCCCACCGCCCCGACGATGCCGTAGGGGATCGCCGCCATCACGATCAGGGGCTGCAGGTAGGAACGGAACGGGATCGCCAGCAGAGCGTAGATGGCCAGCAGGGCGATGGCGAAGCCGCGCCACAGGCTCTCCAGGGACTCCCGCCGGCTCTTCTGCTGGCCCTCGAAGCTGTAGCTCAGCTCCGGGTGGTCGGCGAGCAGTCCCGGCAGGAAGTTGGCTTCCAGGTCGGCCAGCACGTCTTCGGCGTTGGCCACGTCCTCATCCACGTCGGCGGTGACGCTGATCACCCGCCGTCGTTCCTCCCGCCCGATGGAGGCGTAGCCGCGGCCCAACTCCACCTCGGCCACGGAGGCGAACGGCACCTCGGCCCCCTCGGCGGTGCGCACCCGCATCTTCTCGATGTCCCCCAGGGAGCGGCGCTCGGCCAGGGGGTAGCGCACCATCACCTTCAACTCGTCCCGACCCCGCTGGATGCGCAGGGCCTCGTCGCCGTAGTAGCCCTGGCGCACCTGGCGGGCCAGGTCCGCCAGGGTCAGGCCCAGGGTCCGGGCGGCGGGTTTCAGGCGCAGTTTCATCTCCATCTTGCCCTGGCGGAACGAGTCGCTGATGTCTTTCACCCCCGGGTAGTCGGCCAGCTCGCCCTTGACCCCCTCGGCGGCGACCTGCAGGGTCTCGAAGTGATCCCCGGAGAGTCGCACCACGATGGGGTCACCGGCGTTGAAGAGACTGGAGGCGAAGGTGAGTTCCTCGGCTCCCGGCACCGCACCCGTGGCTTCCCGCCACAGGCTGGCGATGCGGGTGCTGGTGATGGAGCGCTGCTCCGACGCCAGGAGCTGCATCGCGACCGTGCCCAGGTGGGTCCCGCTGGACGCGGTCCCTCCCGGCCCGCCGGCGCCGGTGTGCCCCCCCACCAGGGTGTAGATGTGCTCGATGACCTTCCCCCCCGCCTCCCCGTGCTCCCCGTTCAACTCCCC
>JARGFW010000299.1 GCA_029211085.1 Deferrisomatales bacterium
CGGCGACGGTGCGCGGGGGGAGCTGCGCATCTCCCTCACGCCCGCGTCCCAGAGGGAACGCTCCAACCTGGAGATCGCCAAGGACCTGCGCAAGCGACTCGAGGGGCAGGTAGCGGGAATGAAAATCCGCACCCGGGCACCCCAGGGTCAGTTCCTGTTGGAGCGGCTCCTCGGGGGAGACCAGGGGCTCAGCATCGAGGTCCGGGGTTTCGACCTGCAAACGCTGGACCGGCTGTCCCAACGGGTCGCCCGGGCGATCGCCGACGTTCCGGGCATCACGGATGTCGAGTTGAGCGACAGCGGGGGCATGCCCGAGCAGGGCATCCACGTGGATCGGGCCAAGGTCGCCGACCTGGGCCTGAGCGTTCGGGATGTAACGCAGGTTCTGGAGACTGCCGTGGCCGGGTCCAGCGCCGGGGAGTTTCGCGCCGCCGGCAACTCCTACCGTATCCTGGTGCGGCTGAAGGACGCGGAGAAGCGTTCCCTCGACGAGATCCTGGGCCTGTCCATCACCACCGGCTCCGGTGACCAGGTGGCGCTGCGCAATCTGGTCACCACCCAGTCCGGCCGCGGCCCCGTGGTCATCGACCGCAAAGACCAGCGACGGCTCGTCGCCGTCGCAGCCAACGTGGCCGGGCGCGACCTGGGATCGGTGGCCGCCGACGTCCAGCACCAACTCGAACAGATCCCGCGCCCGGCGGGGTACGACCTCGCGGTCGCCGGCAACTTCGAAGAGCAACAGAAAGCCTTCCACGAACTGCTTGTCTCCCTGGCCCTGGCACTGGTCCTCGTGTACATGGTGCTGGCCTGTCAGTACGAATCCCTGCGGGACCCCCTGGTGGTCATGACCTCCGTACCCCTGGCGGCGGTGGGGGTGCTGGTCACCCTGTTCCTCACCGGGACCACGTTGAACGTGCAGTCCTACATCGGCTGCATCATGCTGGGGGGAATCGTCGTGAACAACGCCATCCTCCTGGTGGACCAGGCCGGGCGGCTGCGCGACTCCCTGGGGGTGCGCGACGCCGTGGCCGAGGCGGGGCGGCGGCGCCTGCGGCCCATCCTCATGACCACCTTGACGACCGTGATCGCCCTGCTACCCCTCGCCTTCGGCGTCGGCGAAGGCGCCGACGCCCAGGCACCCCTGGCCCGGGCCGTGGTCGGCGGGCTCACCGGATCGACCCTGATCACCCTGGTACTGGTACCCGCCGTGTACTCCCTGTTTCACCCGGAAAGGCAGGAGATGGGTTCATGAGGAGCCCCGGTTTCCTCCGCCAGGGCATCCGGGTTGCGCTCGTCGGGCTGGCCCTGATGACCACGGGCTGTCTCACCCCCGACCGCTGGGCGGCGTTCGAGGCCGACCCGCTTCCCCGGCCCGCCGCGACTCCGGACCCGGCGTTCCCGGCAGCGGAAGAGCTCCAGCCCCGCCGCGTCGAACCGCCGGGATCCGCGCCGACATCTCCCGGAGAACCCTGGGAGCTGTCCCTGGAACAGGCCGTGATGCTGGCCTTGCAGAACAACCGCGACCTTCAGGTCCGTCAGCTCAACCCGGTGATCGCCGGGACCTTTGAACAGCTGGAACGCGGCACCTACGACCCGGAACTTTTCGCAGGGGCGGAGTACGCCAGGGAGCGGGCCAACGAAACCTCCAACGCCACCGGAGAGCGCTTCAGCGTGACAGACTCAGGCGCCAGCGTGATCGCGGGGGTGCGTCAATCCCTGCCCACCGGCACTGCCCTGGAGGCCAGCGCGGAACACAACCAGAACACCTCGAACCGCTCCCCGGATCAGCAGGTGACCCGACTGGGTCTGAGCGTGACCCAGTCCCTGCTGCGGGGATTCGGGTCCGAGGTCAATCTGGCCAGCGTGCGGCAGGCAGAGTTGGACACCCGCGCCAGCGTATTCGAGCTGAGGGGCTTCACCGAGGCGCTGCTCGCCGAAGTCGAGATCGGCTACTGGAACTTCGTGCTCGCCGTCCGGGAGATCGAGATTTTTGAACGCTCCCTGGCACTGGCCCGGCAGCAGTTGGACGAGATCGGGCAGCAGATCGAGGTCGGCCTGCTCCCCGAGGTCGAAGCGGCCGCTGCCCGGGCCGAGGTGGCCCGCCGGGAGCAGGCCGTGATCGCGGCCCAGAGCGAGCGGGAGGAGCGCCGTCTGCGTCTCCTGGCGCGGCTCGGCCACGACCTGGCCACATCGGATGTGTCCGAGATCCGCACCACCAGCACGCCGGAGTTGGAACCCCGGGCCATTACCGACCTGGCCGACCGATTGCAGCTGGCCGACCGTTCGCGGCCGGATCTGGCGGAGGCCCGCCTCCGCCTCGAGCAGGAACGGCTCGAAACCGTGGTCACGCGCAACGGAGTACTACCCCGGCTGGAACTCTTCCTGACCCTGGGAAAGACCGGCTACGCGGAGACGTTCGCAACCTCGTTGCGCGAACTGGGGGGGGATACCCACGACATCACCGCGGGCATCCGCTTCAGGCAGCTCCTCGGCAACCGCTCCGCCCAAGCGCGCGACCGAGCCGCCCAAGCGACCCGGGCTCAGGCCGTGGAAGCGGTGGCCAACCTCCTCGAGATCGTCCGCCTCGACGTGCGCCTGGCGGCGAACGCGGTGGAACGTACGCGCCTGCAGATCGTGGCCAGCGCGGTAACCCGCGGGTTCCAAGAGGAGACCGTGAGCGCCGAGCAGGAGCGCTTCGACGTGGGGGCGAGCACCGCCCTTTCGGTCGCTCAAACCCAGAGGGATCTCCTCATCACCCAGATCGCCGAGGTCGAGTCGATCATCCAGCACCGCATCGCCCTTACGCAACTGTACCTGGCGGAGGGGAGCCTCCTAGAGCGACGCGGGGTGCAACTTGTGGGCGGCAGCGGTGGGTGAGCAATCTCCGGGGGCAGCAACCACGTCTCGCCTTCGACCGTGAGCACAGGGGAGTGGCCCATGGAACAGCGAAGCTTCGGTGGCACCGACCTGCGGGTTTCGCCGATCGGTCTCGGCTGCTGGGGTATCAGTGGCGACTGGGGGCCGGTCAACCGGGACGAAGCCGTGGGGACTCTCCAGCGCGCGTTCGAACTCGGCGTCAACTTCTTCGACACGGCCGACATGTACGGCAAGGGGCGCAGCGAAGAACTGATCCGCGAAGCCCTGGGGCCCCACCGGGCCGAGATCATCATCGCCTCCAAGGGGGGATTCAACTTCTACGAGGGCGAACGCCACCTGGACTTCCGCCCCGAGTACCTGGAGTTCGCCCTCGGAGAGAGCCTGCGGCGCCTGGGCACCGAGTACCTGGACCTCTACCAGCTCCACAACCCCCGGCCCGCAGATCTGACCGACGAGGTGTTCGCGCTCCTCGACCGGCTGCGCGCCCAGGGCAAGATCCGCCACTACGGCGTCTCGCTGAACTCCCGGCTGGAGGGGGCCGACCGGGTTCGGGAGCGGTGTCCCGCTTCCGTGCAGGTCATCTACAACCTGCTCGACCAACGGGCGGCGGCAGAGGTGCTTCCCTGGGCGCGCAGCCGGGGGGTTGCCGCGATCGCTCGGGTGCCCCTGGCATCCGGGCTCCTCACCGGAAAGTACCGGCGGGACCCGCTGTTTTCGGACGGCGATCAGCGGCGGAAACACGGGCCCGAGTGGCTCGCCCGCGGCGTGGAGGGGGTGGATCCGCTGCGTTTCCTGGCGCGGCCGGGACGCAGCCTGGCGCAGGCCGCGCTTGGCTTAGTCCTGACCCACCCCGCCGTCACGGTGACAATTCCCGGAGCCCGATCCGCGGCCCAGGTCGAGGCCAACGTGGCAGCTCTGTCGGCAGTTCCCCTCGACCGCGAGGAGTTGGAGAGGGTCTGGCGGTGAAACCCCACGGGCTCGGTGGCCGAGCGCCCGCCCCGAGAGGCCGCCGACAGGCCCTTCAATGGGACCTATATCCCTAGCAGCCCTTCACCACCGTCACTGCCCCGCGGGGTCGGCAGCGAAGGCAGTTGAGCACGTCCTTTTTATCTGAAGGAAGTATGCTCTCGTAGTTCCTGATCGGTGAGGGCTGTGCTGGCGTGCCCTCAGCGACCCTGTTCAACCTGCAGCGACAAGGTCGTCCCGGCGACTCCGGGCAGTAAAAAGTCCGAAACAATCCGCGCCCTGCTGGTCACGCTCTCTGAGGGTGTCGAGATCAGATCTGAAATCATTTCTCGTGCATATAAGTTCTTTGGGCTGACCAATGGCTTCCCCCTTTACCGGCAGGCGTTTCTTCCCCGCGAGATAAATGAGGGGTCACGAACCGCGTTGACGGGAACGCTGAGGGGGTCTCGATTGTGTCGCCGATCGAGACGCTGCAGTGGACATCCAGCGGGCCTCTCCGCACAGCATTGGAGGGAATGATCGTCTTCCAAAAACGTGTGCCTAAACTCCTCACTTTAGTTATAGATTTTCGGGATGGACTCTGCCCGAGTTCCTGGGGGGCGCGTAATCGTCTCAAAAAGGAACATTTTCGCGATGCAACCGTTGCGTCGTTCCTTTAAGCATGCCCCGCCCCCTTGACGCATCCTGCCGCCCCTGGTTTCCTGACATCGCAGGATTTCCTCGCCGCATGAATAGAGAATCTCTTGCCCAGGGTGGCCAATGAGCAGCGGAGATACTCACCGTAAGTTAGCCGCCATCTTCAGCGCTGATGTGAAGGGCTATAGCCGTCTCATGGGGGACGATGAGACGGCGACCGTCCAAACGATCAAAGCCTATCGACGAGTCCTGGCGGACTCCATCCAGAAACATCACGGGCGCGTCGTTGACTCCCCGGGGGACAACCTCCTCGCGGAGTTCCCCAGCGTCGTCGATGCCGTCCAGAGCGCACTAGACATTCAGCAGGAAATTCAGGCCCGCAATGACCAGCTACCGGATCACCGGCGCATGGAGTTTCGGATTGGCATCAACGTGGGCGACGTGATCACAGACGACGGCCGGTTATACGGGGACGGGGTGAACATTGCGGCCCGACTTGAAGAGTTGGCAGAAGGAGGCGGGATTTGTCTCTCCGCCGTTGCCTACGAGCAGGTAAAAGACAAACTCGACCTGGAAGGCAAGTACCTCGGTCAGTATGCGGTCAAGAACATCGCCCAACCCGTCAAGGTGTGGGCGCTGCTTACCGATATGGCGCCGCCGGTTTTCTTGGACACAGATTTGGGGTAATCATCTGTGCCC
>JARGFW010000300.1 GCA_029211085.1 Deferrisomatales bacterium
CAGCGGACACTTCACGTGCTATTACCGACCGGACAGTTCACTTGCTCCCGACAGCAAAGGCGTACACCACAGCAAAGGCGTACACCACCGGCGCACGCCGGCATGAAGGCCGATAGATCTCCGGTAGTCACCGCCTTGTTTGGTACCTCGTGTCCCTCCGGAAACCGCTGCTTTCCGGAGGGGACGTCAGCACAAGTCATTGAAGTTCTTGCGTTCCTCGCTGAACGCCGACTGCCGAAGGCTGACAGCGTCCGGCCGGCAGGTCCGTTCCCGGACGGACACCGACTAGAGTTCTCGGAGACCGAGTCGGGCAAAGGGATGGAAATCGCGATCATTGTGGAGAAGAGGGGTTTGGTTCTCGATGCACCATGTGGCGATGAGGCAATCGATGGTCTTGCGGACGGTGATGCCTTGCGCCCGGAGGGTCCGGTAGTGCTCGGCGCTCTTGCGGGCGATGGCTTCTCCCGCGAGGGGATGAACGGGGTAGGCGCGGAACGCTCTCTCCACCCTCTCCACTTCGTGCGCAGTCCGAACGCCCTGGAGGATTTCGGCAAGAATGAGGTCCCCGAGGACCAGTTCCTGTCTGCCAAGCAGTCCCTTGAGGGTGGCAACGGGAGGCGTCACGCGGGCGCGGAACAGATCGATCCACACCGAGGTGTCGACCAGGACGGCCATCCGGTCTTACTTCGTGTCGGGGTGCAGTCTGCCCTCGCGCGATGCATCGAGGTCGCCCACCCACTCGATGGCGCCCTCCAGTCCCAGAACCGCTTGTTGCAGTTCCAGTTGAACCAGGCGGCGCAGCGCCAGATCCACGACTTCCCGCTTGGTGCGGGCATGGGTCAACTGCATCGCAGTGCGGATGAGTTGGTCATCGATCACGACGTTGGTGCGCATCGGGGTTCTCCTCGGGATGTGTATAGATTGACAAAAGCATACACCGTGCGGGAGGTTTTGTCAGCGCTGCCAACACGCTGCCAACACGCTGCCGCATGACACCACCGGTGTACGCCGGCATGGAGGTGCTGCGGCAAGCCCGTTGCCGGTTGGTGCCCTGTCCCCGCTGGTGTAAGGTTCGAACCGACCCCGCACCCACCGCCCCCGAGGAGCCCGATGAGCGACATCGAGACCCTGCGCGCCGCCCTGCAGCGCCTGGAGGGCAAGCCCTACCCCGCCTACAAGGACTGCGCCGGGCGCTACGCCTTCCCGGGATTCACCCTGACGGTGGACCACGTGCAGGGCGACCCGTTCGCCGAGCCGAGCCGGGTCTCGGTGCACCTGCCCCTGGCCAAGGCCGGCATACCGGCTGATCTCCTGGCCACCCCGAGCCGCGCCCTGGGGGTGGAGAGCCACCTGGCCCGGGGGTTCACGGCCCTGGCCGCCCGGCGCTCCCGACCCCTCGGCAGCGGCAAGGGGGGTCTGATCACCATGGACGGCCCCCTCCAGGAGGTGATGCCGAGCACCGCCGTGCAGCTGCGCGAGGGCTTCCTGGAGGCGCGCTTCCAGGTGGGCCTGCCGGCCCGGGGGCGCCGCGCCATGGGCTGCGCCGCCGCCGAACTGCTGTGCGACGCGGTTCCCGAGCTGGTGGCCGCCACCCTGCTCTACCCCAACCTGGACGCCGCCGCCCTGGGCCGGGCCGCCGCGGCGAACGAGGACGCCGACGCCCTGCGGGGGGCCCTGGGCCCCCAGGGCCTGGCGGCGTTCGTGGCCGACGGCGCCGCCCTGCCCCGCCGCTCCGGGGTGGACCCCCGGCCCCTGGACGGGACCCCGGTGCCGTTCGCCAGCCCCCAAAGCCTGCGGGTGGAGATCGACCTGCCCAACGGCGGCCGGGTCACGGGCATGGGCATCCCCCGGGGCGTCACCCTGATCGTGGGGGGCGGCTTCCACGGCAAGTCCACCCTGCTCCAGGCCCTCGAGCTGGGGGTGTACAACCACTGCCCCGGGGACGGCCGGGAGCGGGTGGCCACCGACCCCAGCGCGGTGAAGATCCGCGCCGAAGACCGCCGCGCCGTGGCCGGGGTGGACATCTCCCCGTTCATCGACGACCTGCCCGGGGGCACCGACACCCGGTGCTTCGCGACCCAGGACGCCTCGGGCTCCACCAGCCAGGCGGCGGGCATCCTGGAAGCCCTGGAGGCCGGCGCCCGGGTGCTGCTGATGGACGAAGACACCTCGGCGACCAACTTCATGATCCGCGACCAGCGCATGCAGGAGCTGATCGCCAAGGAGAAGGAGCCGATCACCCCGTTCGTGGACAAGGTGCGCCAGCTGTGGGAGCAGCTCGGGGTCTCCACGATCCTGGTGATGGGGGGCAGCGGCGACTACTTCGAGGTGGCCGACACGGTGATCGCCATGGACGCCTACCGCCCCCGGGACGTGACCGCCGAGGCCCGGGCCGTGGCCGCGCGCCACCCCGGCGCGCGCCGCCGGGAGGGGGGAGAGCGGTTCGGCGAGGTGCGCCCCCGCCGCCCCGACGGCCGCAGCCTGGACCCCCGCCGGGGGCACCGGGCCGAGAGCGTGAAGAGCCTGGGGGTGAAGACCGTGCTGTTCGGCACCGAGGAGATCGACCTCACGGCCGTGGAGCAGCTGGTGCACCCGGGGCAGCTGCGGGCGGTGGGCGCCGCCCTGCTGGCCCTGCGGGAGCGGGCCGACGGCGCCACCCACGTGGCCGAGTTGCTCGACGGTGTGGAACAGCTGGTCGCCACGGGCGGGCTGGACGCCCTGAGCCCCTGGCCGGTGGGCAACCTCAGCGGCTTCCGGCGCTTCGAGCTGGCCGCGGCCCTCAATCGCCTGCGCACCCTGCGGCTGGTCTCGTGACCTGCCGCCGCGTTGCCCTCGGGCTCATCCCGCTGCTCGCCCTGCTGGCCGGCTGTGCCGGCCCGCGGCTCGCCTACTACCCGGCAGTGACCCCGGAGCCGCTGGCCCGCGAGGACGGGCGCCCCCTCACCGGCCGGGTGGTGCGCCCGGGGGCGGAGGTGCTGGCCGCCCCCCGCGCCGGGGCCGACCGCCTGTCCACCTTGGCGTTCGGGGACCGGCTGCTACTGTATGCGTTCCAGCCGGCCCGGGAGCAGCCGGGGGGACCCCGTTTCGCCCTGGTGGGTGCGATCGCAACGCCGGGCACGGTGAGCGGCTGGGTTCCCGCCGAGGACCTGCTGCCCGCGGACACCCTCCCCACGAGCCGGCTGGTGGTGCGCGCCAGTACCGAGACGCGCCTGCGGACCGGCCCCGGGGCGGAGTTTCCGGAAGCGGGGAGTGTCGAGCACTGGTTTATCGCGGCCAGCTACGCACGGCGGGGCGATTTCCTCCTGGTCGGTCCCCTGCAGGCGACCCGGGGCACCCTCGAGACCCCGGAGGTCGGGGGTTGGCTGCACACCGCGGCGGGGGTCCCCTGGGAAGGCTCGTTTGGGGCGCGGTTCTTCACGGAGAACTTCACCCAGAGACAGCCGGCACAGATCGTCGGGGAGTCGGAGGGCGAGGTGCTGTACGCCGAACCGGCGAGCACCGCGCCGTTGCCCCCGGGGGCCAACCGCTTTCCGGTACGGGGCTGGCCCGCCGACCCGACCTACCCGCTGCGGGTGGCGCTGCCCGGCGGGGCCCTGGGCCGGGTGGCCGAGTTCGACGCCGACGGCCGGCGCCAGGTGCAGGTGGAGCGCCTCCTGTCCCGCGCCCAGGTCGCCGGGGCAAGGAGCCTGTTCCGCCGCGTCACCGACCGGGCCCGGGGCGAACCCCGGGCCCTGGCCGCGGCCGTGGAGGCCGCCACCGGGTCCCCGACCACCACCTTGGCGGACCACTGCGCGGCTACCCTGGGGTTTCCCCTGCGGGCTCCCGTCCTAGGACTTCCCGCCGAGGCCCTGGCCGCCGCCTGCCTGGGCGACCCCGCTGGCTGCGCCGCCGCCCTCGCCGCCCTGGGCCGGAGCGCCGACGCCCTGGACAGCGTGGCGGAGGAGGTTGCGGTGACGGTGCTGGACGGAGCGGTGGTCCCCGTGCGGGAGCACTCCTGGAGCAAGGGCCCCCGGCCCCTGCCCTACTGGTGGCGCGCCGGCGACGGCCGGGAGCTGGCCTGGGTGCCGGTGGAGTTCCTGCCCTGAGGGAATCCGGAACCTCCCGGCCCGAAGCACCCGCTCCTGCTGGTTTCAAAATTGGAACAGGGGCTTGCGCATTCCCTGCCCCGCCACGGAGAACCGCGGTTCCCCGGAACCACCCCGCGGCACGCCCGTTGCTTTTCCCAGGGGGCAACACCCCCAAGCCCCGGGAGGCACGGCGATGCCCCGCTTCATCTTCCCCAGCTTCATCCTGGCCTGCAGCCTGTGCGCGGCAGTCCCCGCCGTGGGGTCCCCGGCACCGTTTCCCGGGCTGATGCTGGAAACCCAGCCCGGGCCGGGCTGGGGAAGCGGCCTGCGGTTGGGTCTGCTTCCCGGGGAGGTGGACCCCAGGCAGTGGCAGGCGCCCGGTGGGTGGGCGCACCCCCGGGAGACCGAGCTCGCACCACCCCTGTGGGAAAGCCCCCTGCGGTTGTCCTGGTCCGGCTCGGTCCCGGTGCGCTGCAGCGCCGCCCTGGCCGCCAGCTACGCCGTCCCCGACACCGCGGACGCCCTGTCCCCGGGGGAGGTCCTGGACGGCGGGCGTTTCCGTGCCTGGGTGCGCTCCGGGGTGCAGTGGCGCTACACCGAGGATGCGGTGCTGACCCTGGACGCCCGCTGCAGCCCCGCCGATCTGCACGGCTTCGACTCCGCCCCCCCGTTCCAGGCCGCAGCCACCGTCACCGTGCCCTGGTAGGCCCGAGACGCGAAACACCGCCACCCTCCCCCCGCACCGCCCGCAAACCAGCAACACCAATTCCCAGCCCCCCCCTAGCGAACCCCTCCGGGCCGCGCTATATAGATCCCCGTTCCCACCTCCCACACGCTCGACCGAAAGGCAGGCTGCGATGCGCTACGTGATCGTGGGTGCCAGTGCGGCGGGGCTCGCCGCGGCCGAAGCCATCGTGGCGGCAGACACCGGCGCCGAGGTGCTGCTGGTCTCCGAGGAGGCGCGACCGCCCTACTGCCGTCCCCTCATCTCCTACTGGCTCGCGGGGGAAAGCCCCGAGAGCCTGTTTCCGCTTCCCACCGACGTGCTCTCCAAGATCGAGTTCCGGCCCGGGTGCCGGGCGACACACCTGGACACCCGGGCCC
>JARGFW010000301.1 GCA_029211085.1 Deferrisomatales bacterium
CGGACCCGCCCCAGAACGCCGAGCGCTTCTTCGGGTTCCGCATCGGCCGGCAAGCCGAGGTCGGCCACCAGGGGGGTCCAACCCGATCGCCAGGAGGACCGTTCGTCGCGGGCGGACCGCAAATCGGCGGCTGCTTTTTCAGCCCGGCCCATGGCCACCGCAAGATCCTTTTCCCATCCCGCATGGTCGCGAGCCACGGCGTCACACCCGTCCAGTTGCGCCTCGGCGTGGGCGAGCAGGGGTGCGAGACGTTCGCTCTCCCCGGGCGGCATCGCGCCCCTGGCGGCCAGGGCCGCCCCCAAATCGGCACGCAGGGCGCCGCGGACCTCCCCGAGGATCTGCATCTCACCCCGGGCCTGGATCAGGCCATCGAACCGGCCGAGAATCTCCCGGGCCCGCGCCAGCCAGCCCCGCATTTCCGTCGGGCCCAGGGGTTCGATCCGGCAAGGGGCCCAGGCGGTCGCCCACGCGGCCTGCGCCTGGCTGCGGGCCGCCACGAGGCGCGTGCGCTCGGCCTCGAGCTCCCCGCGACGTCGGACGGCCGCGTCGCGGCCGACCAGGGCGGCGGCCTGCTGCTCGACCCTCCGGGCCTCGCGGCGCAACCGGTCGGACACCTCGTCAGCTGCCTCCACCGCCGCCTCGTAGGCCCCCGGGAGGTCCCCGTCGCAGACGTAACGGGAGACTTCGTCTGCCGCCTCGACCCCTTCGAGCCACCGGGCGCGCACCAGGGCCCACCCCTGTTGGCGCCGCTGCCGGAGCGAACGGAGGTCGGCCTCGGTGGGGACCGCGCCGGTGGCCGCGATGGCCTCCAGTTCGCGGGTGAACCGGGTCTCCTCCTCCGCAGCGGTTTCCAGGGTCTCCCGGTTGCGCTCGAGGCGGCGGTCGAAGTCGGTGAGGTCTTTCTCGAACCGGTCGACGGTGGCGTCCTGGGGCAGGGGTGCCCCCGCCAGGGACTCGACGGTCCCGGACCACAGTCCGAGGGCCGACAGCCGGCGGGCCAGGTCCGCTGCCCGGTCCGCCACGGTGCGAGCCTTCTGCTCGATCTCCGCGTCGATCTCACCCCCCCGTTTGGCCCGGTCCACGGCTTGGCGCAGGGCGGTGGGGTCCCCGAACTCCGGCAGGGCCGCCAGTGCCGCCCTACAACGGTTTCCCTCCGCGGTCGCCTGGCGGGCCTCGGATTGGGCCGTCTCGGCCCGCTGCACGATGAGGGAGTGTTGCCGCGCCCGGTCGCGGAGTGTGGCCTCGCGCGCCAGAAGCCCGCGCAGGGACTCGGCGCCCTCCAGGGTCAGATCGGGGCGCACCGTGGCCAGTACCCGGCGGGCCCGATCCAGGGCGCCGTCGCGCTCGATCCGGCAGGCGGGCAGGTCGCGCTCGGCGTTGCGGTAACCGCCCAGCCCCTCGCGGAACGCCTCGATCGTCTCTCCCTGGTCAAGAAGCCCGTGGGGGACGACGATACCCTCGATTTCTGCACCGAGGCGCTCGAGTTGGGGTTTCCGCACACCCAGGGTGTCCTGGGCCGTGCGGCGGGCGTCGCGGGCTCGGGCCCAGCGTTCTTCGAAACTGTCGGGCAGCTCCACCGGGTCGCCGGCCTGTGTTAGGGCGTCGATCAGGGCCCCCCGGCGGGCGGCGAAGGGCAGCACGGCGCGCACCCGCTCCAGGGCGCTGCGGCGTTTGCGGGCGGCGGAGAGGTCAGCCTTCACCGCCTCCAACGCGGCCTCGGCTTCCCGGCACGATCGGTCGGCGTCCAGCCAGTCGGAGGTCTTGAGGGAGTGCTCCTTGATCTGACGGTTCGCCTCCCGGAAGTCGTTCAGGGTCCGGTTGATGGCCGGCTTCGAACCGCTGGGAAGAAACAGCCCCTTGGCTTCGGCTTCGAGATCGGCGAGCACCCGGTGGAGCCCGGCGGTACCCAGCGCCGTACCGAACAGTGCCTGGCCCACGTCCCCGCGCTGGTCGAGGATGTCCCGCCCGCCCCGCACCAAGGCGTCGTGGTCGATCCCGTACATGAGCCGGAAGGTGTCCCGGTTGATGCCGCCCAGGGTCCGTTCGAGCTCGGTGTCCTCCACCACGGTGGTGTCGTCGGCGCCCCGCAGGGTGTTCTTGTTGCCTTTGCGGCGGATCAACCGCAACTCTTCGCCGGCCGCGGTGCGCAGACGCCCGCCGACCCGGAGTTGGTCGTAGGGGTGGCGAAAGGCATCGACGGTACGTGCCTCCATGCCGAACAGGAGGGCGTCGAGGGCGCGCAGCGTCGAGCTCTTGCCGGCTTCGTTGGGACCGAAGAGGATGTGCAGCCCCTCGGTCCCGGCTGAGAGGTCGAACTCCACCCCCGAGAACGGCCCGTAGGCGATCAGGTCGAGGGACAGGATCTTCATCGGGACTCCGCCCCCTGGCCTTCCAGGAGCTGTGCGACAAGCAGTTCCCGGACCGAGTCGAGCACGGCCCCCAGGGCGTCGGGATCGCTCGGGTCGAGCCCCTCGGTGTCCAGGTACTCGGAGGGCAGCTTGTGACGCAGGTCGGCGAACTCCGCCGCGTAGCCCTCGAGCCCCACACGGTCCGCCTGGCCGTCGCGAATCCGCCGCAGGAACCCGCCCAGGGCGTCGTCCCGATCGACGGCCGCCGCCAGGTCGAGTTCAGGCCGGGTGTCGAACTCGACCTTTTCGACCCACAGCCCTTCCGGGGACACCGTGGCGGCCAAGGCCCGCACCTCCTGTACCCAGTGGTCGCGGCGGCGCTGCAGGGCGGCATGGGCGGCGCACACCCCTTTGACGGTCACCCGCGCGGCCAGGAGACGGCCGTCGGCGGCGACCCACTGGCGGGCCAGTGCGTCGCGCACCCGTTCGAGCACCTGGGCGGCGTCGTCCGCCCCGGCGGCGTCCACGTCGCAGCGGGTCCAACGCAGCACGTCGAGGGCCCGGAACGTGTGACCGGCGATCGCCCCGTCCTCCACGGTCACCAACACGCACCCCTTGGGCCCGGTCTCCCGGGCGTGGCGGCCCTGGAGGTTGCCCGGGAACACCACCCACGGGTCTTCGGCCACCACTTCGCGGGTGTGCACGTGACCCAGGGCCCAGTACTGATAGCCCTTGTTGCGCAGACTCTCCACGGTGCACGGGGCGTAGGGTTCGTGGCCGGGTCGGCCGGTGAGGCTCGAGTGCAGCAGGCCGATGTTCAACAGGCCCGTCTCGGCCGGCGGGAAGCCTAGGACGAGATTGTCGGTGACCACCCGGGAGGCGAACCCCTGGCCGTGGATCGCGACCCCCAGGTTATCGAGCACCCGGGTCTCGGCCTTGCGGGTGGAGAAGGCGTGCACGTTGTCGGGCAGATGGAGTTTCTTGGCGATGGTGCTCGCCGCGTCGTGATTGCCGGAGATGAGAAATACGGGGATCTGCGCTGCCCGGAGGCGGGCCATCTGCCGCACGAAGAACAGGCCGGTGTTGTAGTCCTTCCAACTGCCGTCGTAGAGGTCCCCGGCCAGCAGGACGAACGCGACCTCCTCGCTGATCGCCAGCTGCACCAGATTCTCCAGGGCCTCGCGGGTCGCTCCCCGCAGTTCATCCAAGGGGGCGTCGGACTTCCCTTCCAGTCCGACCAGCGGGCTGTCCAGATGAATATCGGCGGCGTGCAGGAACTGGAACATGGTGCACCTCCGCTCGGAATCGGCTTGCAGAAAAGGATCCCCTTCCGGCCTGCCCAGCGGCCCCCCCGGCGCCCCGAGACCGCCGGGGTCGTTGCTACGGCGCGTCGGACAAGATCGCCTGTACGCGCCCGATCTGGCCGTCTTCGAGGCGCACCTTGATGCCGCGGGAGTGATAGACCGCCGAGGTCAGAATGTCTCGTATCACGCCCACGGTCCGTTTCCCCGAACGCTGGTCCTTTTTGAGAACGATTTCCACGCCCATCCCCCGGCGGATCTCGTCGCGTCGCCGCCCGTCCATGGTTCCCCCCTCCCTGGGGTCAGGCAAGGCGTCTAGCCATCGGCCGCGAGTTGCCCGGCCAGTAGGGGCATGAGGCCTTGGATTGCCTTCAATAGCTCCTCTTCCTGCTCCCCCGCCGGGTTCCTGCCGCGGGTCTTGGTCTGATCCACGAGGGCGGCCGTCAGTCGATTCAGGGTCGCAGCATGGTCGGCCATTCGGTGTTCGGCCTTTGCGGAAAATACCGAAAGGACACGATCCCGCATCTGCTCGTCGAAGTTGGCCTCGGCAACGTTCTGCAAGGCTACCGTCTTGGCGATGGCCTCGTCCATGCCGGAGGCGATCGCCGCTTGATAGCTGGTGGCGTAGAGCAGCGTGCCGACACAGACGACGTGCAACTCCCGTGCGCCCGCATCCTCGGTGGGAGGCGTCTTCACCCGTTCCCACAGGGTCTGCCAGACCTGCTCGTGGATCTTGTTGGCTCTTCGGGTGCGGAACAGGTCGGTAAACGCCATGGCAAGGCCTCTCTCCCGGCATGTACGGTGGGGCACGAACTCGCCACGCGGAACGCAGACAGCCTCGGCGCCACCAGAAAAAGCAAAAGGGTTGCCCATGACGGGCAACCCTTTGCCATTAATGGCGGGAGCGACGAGACTCGAACTCGCGACCTCCGACGTGACAGGCCAGCGCTCTAACCAACTGAGCTACGCCCCCGCAAAGCGGATCGTGGTGTGTATGGTAGGCGGAACAGGGGTTGAACCTGCGACCTCCGGCTTGTAAGGCCGGCGCTCTCCCAACTGAGCTATCCGCCCGGAGGGTGCGGCTTAGGACACCTTGTCCTTGAGGCCCTTGCCGGCCTTGAACTTGGGTGCGCTGCCCCCAGGGATCTTGATCTCGGCACCGGTGCGCGGGTTGCGCCCTTTGCGGGCCTTGCGCGCGGTCACGCTGAACGTGCCGAAGCCGACCAGGGTGACCTTATCCCCGTGCTTCAGGCTATCCGTGACGGTGTCGGTGAAGGCGTCGAGGAAGCGCTTCGCAGCGGCCTTGGAGGTGTTGGCCTTCTCAGCCATCACGTCGATGAGTTCGGCTTTCGTCACGGGCCTTCTCCTCTGTATGGGGTAGAACGAACGAGGCCGCCTTATACCAAGCGGTTCTCTAGGGTGTCAAGCCGTTTTCCACCGGTTTGTAGAGAGCACATGATGTGTCCGGTGGGTATGACAAGTGATCTGTCCGCCTTG
>JARGFW010000029.1 GCA_029211085.1 Deferrisomatales bacterium
CCTGCCGGGCGATCTCAGGGGCGTTGCCACCGGCCCGGTTGTTGACGATCACGTCGGTCTCCACACTCTGGGATACCGCCGTCCGCAGCAGTTCCACCGTTCCTGACACCATGTGCGGGTCCAGCATGCCGGCCACCAGTCGGTCGAACGGGTGTGCGGCGGCGTAGGCGTCGGCGTAGCGCACATTGCGGGGGGTCAGCAGCCGCACCACGCAGGTCTGGCCGGCGTTGGTGAACCGCCCGCTGGCGCGGCGCAACTGTTCCCCCAGGGACGGCAGCCAGGTCCAGTGGGACAGCACCTGGCCCACCCCGCGCCGGCCGAGCATCGCGAACAGCGGCGGGGCCAGGTACCCCGGCGTGCGCAGCTCCAGGTGGTAGCGGGGGTCTTCGGGAACAGAGGCGAAGAACCGCTCCCAGGCAGCAGCCACCTCCTC
This sequence comes from Deferrisomatales bacterium, assembly GCA_029211085.1. Taxonomy (GTDB): domain Bacteria; phylum Desulfobacterota; class Deferrisomatia; order Deferrisomatales; family JARGFW01; genus JARGFW01. Next base: position 434 of record JARGFW010000029.1, read on the forward strand.
GGGGGGCTGACGCTCGCCGCTGCGGTGGTACTCCTGCTCCAGCAGGATGCCCCCCAGGTGTTCCCCCAACAGATCGACCGCCGGCCTGTAGAAGCGCGCGGTGAACAGGGACGGGTCCAGGTACCCCGGGTTGGCGGCCGGGGCGCTGCCCCGGTACAGGGTGTGAGCGGTGACCGCCTGGGGCGCCTTGAGCAGCAGGCGGTCGCCGGGGCGCAGGTGCTGCCGGTAGCGGGCCAGGGTATGGAAGTTCGCGGTGGGCTCGCCGGCGGCGTCGAGCAGGGGGCGGTAGAAGGTGAAGTCGAGCTCCAACACCGGGAAGTGCTCGAAGTACTCGGCGACGCACTCCACCGGCAGAAGTTCCTCGGTGAAGCGGCGGGTACCCAGGGTCTTCTGGCGCCGGGTGACCCGATGGGCGAAGCGCTCGGGGGAGTAGATCTGCCCCAGCCAGCCGGCGTAGCGGTCGCTGGCCGTGCCCAACCTCACCCTGGGGTGCAGGTCGCGGAACCGGTAGCGCGCCGGCTCCGCCGTCCCCCTGGGGTCGTTCACGGTCCGGGGTCCCCGGTCATCCGGCGGCCATCCGCAGGGCTGCCTTGGCCATCGCCAGCAACACCTCGGTGCCGATCCGGGCCGGGGGAACTGCCCCAGGGCGCCTGGGCCAGGGGTTCGGAGCGGTCGCCCATGGGGGTCCTCCAGAAAACGGAGATGTCGGTGGTCCCAGTGTAACTCCGGCGCGGCGCTGGGCCAGGGGCGAGGTTGCGACGCCGAGGCTGTACTGCCGGCCCGGCCACGGCAAAACCTGAAGGCCTGTTTTGACAGGATCGCACGGATCGCCCGAATGGAACCCCGGAACCAGAACTGCCCTTCGCCCCGGCCTCTCGATCCGTGAAATCCGCGCACTCCTGTCCAAAAAAACCGCCTCTGACCCTGGCGTCCCGACCTGAACACCCCGTTGATCCCGTCCGAAAAGCGGTCTTTGCCTCGGGACCCGCCCGTCCCATGACGGCCCCAGGGACCACTACCCGAGCCAGCTCAGCACGGCCGGCAATGTGGCGCAGGCGAAGGCCGTCTCCACGGTGATGATCGACGCCATCAGGGGGGCGTCTCCCCCCATCTGCCGCGCCAGGATGTACGCGGAGGGCGCTCCGGGCAGGGCGCTGAACAGCACGGCTACCGTGGCGGGCAGGCCGTCCACTCCCAATATCTTGCAGACCAGGGCGGTGAGCAGGGGCAGAACCACCAGTTTGAGGCCTGCGGTGGCGAGGATCAGACCACGGCTGCGACGGATGCGCTGCAACTGCAGTCCGGCCCCGGCGGCCAGCAGGCCGATGGTCAGGGCAGCCCGGCCGAGCAGGGAGAGCACCGCCCCGCCCCCCCAGGGCACTCCCCGGCCCAACCCGTTCAGCGCCAGCCCCACTGCGCACGCCAGCAGCAGGGGGTTGCGCGCCAGTTCCCCCGCCACCCGGCCCAGGGGCGCCGGCCGGTCCCCGGCGTAGCGGCACAGCACGGACACCGAGAACAGGTTCACCAACGGCACGATCACCGCGATCGCCACCGCCGCCAGGGTCAGCCCCACCTGCCCACCCAGGGCCACGGCCCCGGCAAGCCCCACGTAGGTGTTCATGCGCACCGCGCCCTGGAACACCGAGGTGAACCCGGGCCCGTCCACCCGTAGGCGCCGACGCAATGCGATCAACCCCAGGGACAGGGCGGTGAAGGTGGCGCCGATCGCCAGGGCCATGGGCACCGCGGGCAGATCGCCGAACTCGGCGTTGGCCAGGTTGTTCACCAGCAACGCAGGGAACAACACGAAGTAGGTGAGGCGCTCGGCCGGGGCCCAGAACCCCTGGCCGGGGAAATCGAGGCGGCGCATGGTGTAGCCCAGGGCGATGATCGCGAAGATCGGCAGCAGGGCGGCCAAGGTGGGGGACACGGAGCTCTCCAGGGAGGATGGCGCGGTTCAGGTCAGCAGCCCCACCACGGCCCCGGTCATGCAGGTGGCCAGGGTGCCCGCCACCAGGGACTTCAGACCCAGGGCGACGATCTCCCCCTTGCGCTCCGGCGCCATCGCCCCCATGCCGCCGAGCATGATGCCCAGGCTGCCGAAGTTTGCGAAGCCGCACAGGGCATAGGTCATGATCAACCGGCTGCGCGCTCCCAGGGCTTCGGGGGGTAGGTCGGCCAGTTCCAGGTACGCCAGAAACTCGTTGAGCACCGTCTTGGTTCCCATCAGGGCGCCGGCAGTCTGGGCTTCGGCCCACGGCACCCCTAGCAACCACACCACCGGCGCCATGGCCCAGCCCAGCAGGCGCTGCAGGGTCAGCGGCGCGCCCCCCACGCCGGGCAGCACCCCCAAGCTCTGGTTGACCAGGCTCACCAGGGCTACGAACACGATGAGCATGGCGACGATGTTGAGCAGCAAGGTGATGCCGCTGGCGGTGCCCCGGGTGATGGCGTCCACGGTGCCGCTGTAGTGCTCCGGGTGCTGCAGTTCCCCACCCGTGTTTTCCCCCTCTGCGGGCACCATCAGGCGCGCAATCACCAGGGCGGCGGGGGCGCTGATCAAGGACGCGGTGAGGATGTGCCCCACCACCCCCGGCACCGCGTCGCGCAGGATGGAGGCGTACAGAGCCAGCACCGTGCCGGCGATGGTGGCGAGCCCGCAGGTCATCACCGCGAACAGCTCACTGCGGCTCATCTGGCGCAGGTAGGGGCGCACCAGCAGCGGCGCCTCCACCATGCCCACGAATACGTTGGCCGCCGCCGCGACCCCCACTGCCCCGCCGATACCCAGGGACTTCTGCAGCAACCAGGAAAAGCCCCGCACCACGGCCGGCACCACCCGCCAGTGGAACAGGACGGCGGACAAGGAGCTCATCACCAGCACCAGGGGCAGCGCCTTGAACGCCAGGATGAAGGTGGCGCCGGGCTGGGTCACCGGGAACGGGAAACTCCCGCCTCCCAGGTAGCCGAACACGAACGAGGTGCCGGCGGCGGTGGCTGCCTCCAGGGCCAGGATGGCCCGGTTCAGGACCAGGAACGCCTGTTCCGAACCGGGCAGTTTGAGCAGGCCCAGGGCCAGCACCAGCTGCAGCCCGAGCCCGGCGGCCACCTTGCGCCAGCGCACCGCGCGCCGTCGTTCGCTGAGGGCCCAGGCTGCGGTCACCAGTACCAGCAGCCCCACCGCGCTTCGAATCGCCATGCGCCGCGCTGCCTCCTCAGGGTTGGCGGGTCTCTGCCCGCGTTTCCGATGGTGCGCTCTTGTAGCAGGGATGGGGGGCGGGGTTCAACGGCCGGGAAGATCCCGGACCATCGAGGTGCACAACACGGTGGGGTACTGGGGGCCAACCCGGGGATTGTCCTCTGCCCCGGAGTGCCATGGGTCATATATTGTTCTTGATTTTTGCGGTGAATCTGGTTCAATCGGAGACATACTTCGGTGCCGGGGGTGTCCGGCACACGCCAAAGGAGGGCGGCATGGGGAGTTCACAGGAGAACTACCAGGCAGAGTGGGTCAACGACTACCGCCGTTCGCGGCGCTGGATGGACGCGCGCACGGTGCTTGCCCGGCTGGATGGTGAGGAGAGCCTGGGAAAGACCCTGGACGTTTCGGTGGGCGGCATGAAGGTGGATTTGCAGGGCATCGCGCCCTTGGTCGGACGCCGGTTGGAGATGGCGGTGGTGTTCGGCGATCGCATCGTCGATCTGGGCGGAACGGTTCTCCACCGCACCCACAGCGATTCGGGCAGCATCGTGGGACTGGAGTTCGACCAGCCCCTGGAGCAGCACGCTGCGGCGTTTCTCTCGGTACGATATCCCCCCACCATGGAGGGCTTCAGCGTGGACGGGTCGGGCAACGTCTGAGGCGCTGCCCCGCTCTGCCAGACCTCTCCGCCCCCTCCCTCCCCGGGTGCCCAGCAGCGCATCACCGGTGTAGGGTGGCAGACCCGCCCAGATGCAACCGAAGCCCGCCCCGTGGGCCGCGGTGACCGACTCCCCGCACTCGAACACTCCCAGGGCGGACGGAAGGCTCGGGACCAGGTACTGCAATGGCCCCAGGGTGCTCGGTCGCAGCTTGCGCCCACCTTGCGTGCGTTTCAACAGCCTCTGGACGCCCGGTCCGCTGCTGTTATCGTCCGTACTTGGGCAGCGGCCGCTCCTGCGCGTTCTGCGCCCGCGGCACTCACTTGTCCCTGGGCAGCGGCCACTCCTGCATCTCGAGGACCGCGTCCAGGGTACAGAACCGATCCCACTCCACCTCCCTGCCGGAGACCGGACAGCGCAGCCGCATCTTGCGTTCGTCTACGCCGATGACCAGCCAGTCACCGCCGCGGGGTCCGTCCAGAATGCGGATCTGCTGCCCCTCTTTCAGTGGATACCGCCGAAACGTCGTCACCTGTGCCTTGGCCATTGCCAACTCCCTGGGTGTCGGTTGCGGGGTGGTTTGGGTATTGTAACCGCCAGCCGGCGCACGGGCCACGGAGGGCGCTGAGAGAGGGCGTCCACCCTCGGAGCGTGCGCAGGGCGTGGAAAGCGTGCCGACCCCACCCCGCGGCGCCACTTTCCAGGGCAGAGGGTCACCTATCAGGGGAGTCGCAGGTGGTGGTTCCGGAGGCGTCTTCGAGGGTTGACTCGGGTTCCGTTGGTGCCCCGAACAACCTGCTTTGAACCTCAGAGGGACCCAGTTCGAGGTGCATGGGAACTGGCCCGTGCCCGGGGGGCAGGGGCTTTCCCTCCGTACGGGGAGAGCGTGCCCAGCGGGGAAGCGCTGGGCGTCCTGCCGTGGGCGTTGAGATCCTCAGTCGTCGAACTGGGGGGGGAGGGGTTGGGGGCCCGGAACGATTCCGGCGATGTCGGGATCTTCCTCGCCTTCGGCCTGCGGGGGAAGGTTTGCCTTGCGCTCCTTGGCTTCGGCCCGGCGGGCCTCCTTTTCGCCCTTGCGCTCCTGGCGGGTCTTTTCCTTCGCTCTCTTGAGAAACGTCTGTCTCGATTTTTTTGCCAAGTGACTACTCCTCGTCTTTGTTTTTTGCGTCTTCGAGGGCCCAAAGGGCGAAGTCGTCTATCGCCTGGTCGTCCTCGTCGTCTTCAAAACTGTCGCCGAGAAACACCGGACCTCCCCCCCGCTCGGGAAGCGGTCCTTTGGGGCCGCGCTCCTCTTTGGAGGCGCGTCCCTTCTGTTTGCGTTTGTCTTTCGCAGAGGCGTCCGGTCCGTAGCTGCGCCTCGGCTGACCGAGCATCTCCTGGTCGTCATCCGGGTCCGAGATCAGCGGGCCGGACCACGTGGAGCGGGTTCCCGCAACCGGCCCTGGCCTGGCCGGGGGCCTCGACACGGGTCCACCAGGAGGTCTCGATTCCTGGGCACGTGCCTCGTTGACGGCGATCGCCCGGTCCTTGAACATGTGCTGATTGAAGCGGCGGACCGCCTCTTCTGCATGGGCGCGATCATCGAAATCCACAAAGGCAAACCCCCTGGGCTTGCCGGTCTCCCTGTCCGTCGGGATGCGCACCTGCGAGACCTCCCCTGCCGCCGAGAACAACTCTCGCAGATCGGATTCCGTCACGTCGAAGGCGAGATTTCCCACGAACAATCGCACTGACATTGCTTCTCCTGTTGGTGTTCGGGCGGAAGAAATGCTCCCCCCTCCGGGGAAAAATACTCGCGGCGGAACCGCCGGGACCACGCCGCAGAGCAGTCCCAGTGCCGGCCCGTTACCGTTGGGTCACTGCCTGTTGTTTGCGTCCGATCCAGGATTTCGGGCGGGCAGCTCCCCTCGTTTCCGAGGGGACAAAAAGCAATGCCCGCAGGCGCCCTGACCGGGGAATGTGGACTTCCCGGATGCGCACAGGCTGCAGCGGGCTGCTGCGACGTTTGCCTTCCCCCCGTCCACAGGGTCGGGAAGGCGGGGGCGTTTGAGAAGAGCGGGTTTCCTTGGCGCTCTGCTCGCTCACCCGGGGAATGCGCTGTTAGACGCCGCGGACGTTCGAGGCCTGGGGGCCCTTCTGCCCCTGGGTCTGGTCGAACTCAACCGCTTGGCCCTCGGCCAGGGTCTTGAACCCCTCCCCTTGGATGGCGCTGAAATGCACGAACAGGTCGGCGCCGCCGTTGTCCGGGGTGATGAAACCAAAACCCTTCTGATCGTTGAACCACTTCACGGTACCTCTTGCCATGGTACTGTTCTCCTCGTTGTCTGGGATCTTGTGTCCCACTGGGGTACAACTGCGATGGGTCGCCAGTCTGGAGAGGGATTACCCCCGGGCTGGAACTCCCCATCGAAGTGCCGTGCGGCACACGGGATGTGCCAAAACTAGAAGAGGGAGAGGCGACGGTCGCCTCTCCCTCTTTGGAATCGAACACCGATACTGCCTGCTCGGGTCGCTACTCGGTCTGGCTCGTCGACGGCCGTTACGGTACGCCCTTGGGTCGGCAGGGGCAAGCAGAAAAGAGCTTGCAGCAAATCGCATACCCGCCGTGGGGGTGGTGGTGGCGCCGGGAGCGGGGCTAAAGGGTTCCGAGGAACTGGGCTTGGGTGCCCGCCCGGTAGCGGAACTCTTTGGAGGCTGGCCCTGATCCGTCCGCCCCTCGGACCACCAACCGAAAACGATACTCCCCATCGGCCTGGGAGATGGTGGCCCGGCGTGTCTGCAGGGTCGTAAACTCCCGGGTCACCTGGTCGAACAGGTCTGCGATTGCGCTCGAAGGGTTCTGCTGGAACCGCCCCCGGCCTGCAGCGGCGATCTTCTTGAGATCGTCGATTCCCTTGTTATCTTTACCGAAATCCGTGCCGACGGCCAGGGCATGGACGGTCAGTCGCGGATGAGCCGCCACGGCTTCGATTGCCTTGTCCAGATCGGTCTCCTCCCACCCGAACCGCGTGTAGCTTCCGTTGACCTGTTGGGCGGTCAGTACCCGGTGCTGCAGCTCGATGTTCGCGGTGGGGGTGTGACTCCGATTGTCCACACCGTCGGAGAGCACCACCATGATGTGGTGGTCTCTAGCCCCCGCGGCGATGCCGTTGTCATAGTCGCTCTTCATCTTCTTTGCCGTGGATTCGACTGCGGCATAGAGCTTGGTCAACCCCTCTTCGAACTGGTCCGAATTCGGTGTCGGAATCGCTGTCACGTGGTCTGGAACCCATAGCCCCTCCTGGCGGTACAGAAAGCCGTTGAACCAGGTGACCTCCCAGAAGAAGCTGCTGCCTGCGGGGCGGTCGCGCCACAGATCCAGTCCCTGGACGATGCTGTCTCGGGCGGCTTCCCTCATCGGCCCAAAGGCCTCAGGCTGTTGCTTGGTCATCGATAAACTCGCGTCCAGGACCAGCCCGTAGGAAATACTCGCCGCGAGGTTCTCCGAATCTTCGATGAACACGGATTCGTTCAGTGGGTTCTCGGACACAGACTGTCCGTTGATCTCCATATCCACGACCATGTCGGCGGGCGAAAGGGGCACGCCCGAAGCCCCACGGGCAATGAACTGGACCTCTACGGTCGTCGCCTGGCGATCCGCATCCCACTTGACGATCGGGTCTCCCGATAGTTCCACCGTGATGGTCCCACCCGATCCAGAGCCCCCTGAACTGTAGTCGTCCGACCCACACCCGAAGGAACCCAGTCCGACCAGTACCGCCAGGGTGGCGGCGCGGAGAACTGGAATCAGAGTAACACAGCGATGCATGGATTTTTCTCCTCGACGGCGCGAGCGCGGCCGCATGTTTCCATGAGTTAAAGACGTCTAAATTATACCTGTCCTCCTGTGTTGCCGCCACGATCTTCGGGGTCTGTGTCTTCGGGGCCTGGAGAAGGGCAGCCAGTCGTTCCGGCCAGCGCCCCTGCTGGTGTACACGAAAAAAGGGCCCGGCGTGCGCCGGGCCCTTCGGTGGTAATCGTTGCTCCCAGGGGAGCGGGCGCGGCTGACTAGCCCTCGCTTCCCTGCGCCGGTAGGCAGGCCTTGCGGGACAGTTTGATGCGGCCGTTGGCCTCGACCCGCAGCACTTTCACCGGCAACTCGTCGCCTTCTTTGAGGAAGTCGGTGACGGCGTTGACCCGGTTGTGGTCGATCTCGCTGATGTGCAGCAACCCGTCGGTGCCTGGGAAGATCTCCACGAACGCGCCGAAGTCCATGATGCGACGTACGATGCCCTGGTAGATCTTGCCTTCCTCGGCTTCCTGGGTGAGGTCGCGGACCATCTGAATCGCCTGCTTGGTCTGCGCTTCGTTGGTGCTGGCGATGCGGACGGAACCGTCGTCCTCGATGTCCACGGCGCAGCCGGTGACCGCGATGATGTTGCGGATGTTCTTGCCGCCGGGTCCGATCACGTCCTTGATCTTCTCGGTGTTGACGTGGATCACGGTGATGCGCGGGGCGTGGGGCGAGAGTTCTGCGCGGGGCTTGTCGATGGCCTTGTCCATGCAGTCCAGGATGTGCAGACGCCCCTTGCGGGCCTGTTCCAGGGCCTGGGCCATGATCTCCGGGGTGATGCCGGCGACCTTGATGTCCATCTGCAGAGCGGTGATGCCGTCTCGGGTGCCGGCCACCTTGAAGTCCATGTCGCCCAGGTGGTCTTCGTCGCCGAGGATGTCGCTGAGCACCGCGTACTTGTCGCCCTCGAGGATCAGCCCCATGGCGATGCCGGCCACCGCGGCCTTGGTGGGCACGCCGGCGTCCATCAGGCCCAGGCTGCCGCCACACACGGAGGCCATGGAGGAGGAGCCGTTGCTCTCGGTGACCTCGGAAACCACCCGCAGGGTGTAGGGGAAATCGTCGTGGTCCGGCAGCACCGGCAGCAGGGCCCGCTCGGCCAGGGCGCCATGGCCGATTTCGCGGCGGCTGGCGCCGCGCAGGAAACGGGCTTCGCCCACGGAGTACGGCGGGAAGTTGTAATGCAGCATGAACTTCTTGTAGTAGGAACCCTCGATGGCGTCGATCAGCTGCTCGTCGCGGGAGGTGCCCAGGGTGGGGACCACCATGGCCTGGGTCTCACCGCGGGTGAACAGGGCCGAGCCGTGGGTGCGGGGCAGTACCCCCACCTGACAGTCGATGGCGCGGATGTCCTCCAGACCGCGGCCGTCGATGCGCTTGCGCTGGCCGAGGATCATGGCGCGCACGTACTTCTTGGCCTCGGCCTCGAACGCGGCCTTGTACTCCTTGGCACGCAGCTTCTCCTCTTCGCTGAGGCTCGCGACCAGCTGGCTCTTGGCCTCGCCGAGGGCCTGGTAACGCTCCTTCTTGCCGGTCAGGGCGTAGGCTGCGGCGCCGTGCTCGGCGAAGAACGCGGCGGCCTTCTCGACCACGGCGGCGTCCTTGGTCACCGCCGCCACCGGGCGCTTGGGTTTGCCCACCAGTTCCACCAGCTGCTCCTGGAGCCCGATGACCTTGCGGATCTCCTCGTGGCCCAGTTCCAGGGCCTTGAGCATCTGCGCCTCGCTGAGCATGTGGCTGCCGCTCTCCACCATCATCACGGCGTCCTTGGAGCCGGCCATGACCAGGTTGAGTTTGCTGTCCACCAACTGGGCCAGGGTGGGGTTGACCACGTACTCGCCGTCCACGAAACCCATGCGCACGCCGGCGATGGGTCCCAGGAACGGGATGTCGGAGATGCACAGGGCTGCCGAGGTGCCGATCATGCCGACGATGTCGGGGCTGTTCTCGCAGTCGTGACTGATCACCGTGGCGATGATCTGGGTTTCGCACTGGAACGATTTGGGGAACAGGGGCCGGATGGGGCGGTCGATCAGTCGGCAGGTAAGGGTGTCGGCGTCGGGCGGCCGGCCCTCGCGCTTGAAGAACCCGCCGGGGATCTTGCCGGCGGCGTAGGTCTTGGTCTCGAAGTTGACGGTGAGGGGGAAGAAATCGATTCCCTCTCGGGCTTCGGCGTTGGCCACGGCGGTGACCAGCACCACGGTCTCCCCGTAGGTGGCCAGTACCGCGCCGTGGGCCTGGCGCGCCACACGTCCGGTCTCGAGGACGAGGAGCTTGCCCCCCACCTCTAGTTCTACTCTCTTGGTATCGAACAAATTCACTTCTCCATTTCCCTGCGTGCCCGTGCGGGCGTGGGTGGCGGCCCGATTGCCGCCACGATCTATGGGTACTGCAGTCTATTTGCGGATGCCGAGGCGTTCGATCAGGGTGCGGTAGCGCTCCACGTTCTTCTTCTTCAGGTAGTCGAGTAGCCGACGGCGCTGGCCCACCAGCTTGAGCAGGCCGCGGCGGGAGGAGTGGTCCTTCTTGTGGGTCTTGAAGTGCTCGGTGAGGTACACGATGCGCTCGCTGAGCAGGGCGATCTGGACCTCGGGGGACCCGGTGTCGTCGTCGTGGGTTCGAAACTCGTCGATCACTTCCTGCTTCTTCTCGGGGGTCATGACCATTTTTCTCTATCCTCCTGTGCTCTTTCTTGCGTGGGTGACGCCGGGCCGGGAGCGATTCTCCCGCGCCATGTCGGCGTTTCAAGGATCTGACTTTCTAACACAGATGCACGGGGGCGTAAAGGCTGCCGCCCGCCAACCCGAGCCCCGGCGACCGCACACACCTCCTGGCGAACGCCGATCTGCTAGGCGCAATCGCCCGGTTGGTCCCCTGCAGGCCGCAGAATCTTGTGCGGGCGCAGGAACGCCCCGTCTCCCTGGCCGATGCCCAGCAGGGCGCCGTCGGGGGTGAAGACGGCGCGGACGCCCTCGTCCTCCCCCGTGGGGCAGGGCACCGCCATGCCCCGGGCCAGTGCCGCGGCCGCCTCGGTCTCCACGGTGACCCGCGGCAGGTCGGCCACCATCGCCTCCGCTGGCAGCAGCGCGGCCTTGGCCGCTTGGGGATCCTCCTGCACCTGGGACAGGGTCACGGCCAGGTCCAGCCCGAACGTGCCGGAGCGGGTGCGGCGCAACTGCCACAGGGTTCCGGCGCTGCCCAGGGCCTCACCCAGGTCCCGCGCCAGGGCGCGCACGTAGGTGCCCTTGGAACACACCACGTCCACGGTGAGGTCCGGCGTCTGCCACGCCACCAGGTCCAGGCGGTGCACGGTGACGTCGCGCACCGGCGCTTCCACGGCTTCCCCCCGGCGGGCTTTCTGGTACAGCCGTTGGCCGCCTCGTTTGATCGCCGAGAACACCGGGGCGGTCTGGCGCTGGGGGCCGCGAAAGCGGGCCAGCACCTGTTCCAGTGCCCCGCCTTCCGGCTCCGGAACCGGCAGGGTTTCCACAACGTCGCCCTCCCGGTCGAGGGTTTCGGTTCGCACCCCCAGGCGGATCTCCGCCCGGTAGGCCTTGTCTTGCAGGGTCAGGTACTCGAGCAAGCGGGTGGCTCGACCCACCGCCACCAGCAGTACACCGGTAGCCAGGGGATCCAGGGTGCCGGCGTGGCCGGCACGCTTCACCCCCAGGGCCCGGCGCACCCGCTGCACCGCGCTGTGGGAGGTGAGCCCCTCCGGTTTGTCGAGCACCAGCAGGCCTGACAGCGCGGTGTCTTCAGCCGGCCTTGCGCTGGCCGAGCAGCTCTCGGTCAAGGGCCTCTTCCACGTGCGCGAATAGTTCGTGCCGAAGTGTTTCTGGTGCCCCTTCCAGCGTGGCTCCGGCGGCGTTGTGGTGTCCGCCGCCGCCGTAGAGCCGGGCGATGGCCGACACGTCTACCCGCCCCTTGGAGCGCAGCGCCACCCGGTAGCGCCCGGGGGCCTCTTCGCGCAGCAGCAGGCCAACTTCCACCCCACAGAGGGAGCGGGCGTGGTTGACGAACCCCTCCACGTCCTCCACCCCGGTGTGGGTGCGGCGGAACATCTCCCGGGTGACCAGGGCTGCTGCCGCCTTGTCCCGGGGCGAGAGCTCCAGGGTCTCGAGCACCAGACTCAGCAGTCGCAACCGACCGATGGGCTGCTGGTCGAAGACCATCTGTGCCACCCAGGACGGGTCCACCCCCTTGGCCAGCATCTCCGCGGCGCTCTGGAACGCCCGAGCGCTGGTGTTGGAGAAGCGGAAACACCCCGTGTCCGTGAGAATGCCGGTGTAGATGGCGGTGGCCGCAGCGTAGCCGATGGGGGTCGGCAGGGACTGGAGCACCTGATACACCAGTTCCGCGGTGGCACAGGCCCCGGGGTCCACCCAATTGGCCGTTCCGAACAGGGGGTTGCCCGGGTGGTGGTCGATGTTGACCAGGGCGCGGCCGGCGTGGAGCGCCTCCGGGGACAGTCCGGTGCGGTCGATCGCTCCGCAGTCCAGCAGCACCACGGTGTCACAGCCGTGATCGGCGTTGGCGGCAGGCTGGACCTGCTCGGCCAGGGGCAGCCAGGCCAAGTTCATCGGCACCCCGTCGCCGCTGGCGATCACGCAGCTCTTGCCCAGTTCCGCCAACCCGGCGGCCAGGGCCAGACAGGAGCCGACCGCGTCGCCGTCGGGGTTGCGGTGGGAGGTGATCAGGAACCGCTCCCCTTCCAGCAGCGCCCGGCGCACCCCGGGGAGACTATTCCTCGGGGTCAAGGTGCAGACTCTCGATGACGTCTTGCACCCGGAAACCGCGTTCCAGGGAGTCGTCGTGGTGGAACCGTAGTTCGGGAACGGCCTTCAGCTCCAGGGTGCGGGCCAGTTCCCGGCGGATGAAGCCTTGGGCGCTGTCGAGCCCCCGGCGGGTGTTCTCGGGGTCGGCCTGTGGGTCCATGCAACTGAAGAACACCTTGGCCACCCGGAGATCTCGGGAAACGTCCACCCCGGTGAGGGTGACCAGGGCAACCCGTGGATCCTTCACCTGGCGTTGCAGGATGGCGGCGGCTTCGTGGAGGATCAGATCCCCCAGGCGTTGACTGCGTCGGGTTTCGTTCATGGGATCAGGGCGTTTCCGGTGGCCGGGGGGAATATCCGGCCGACGTGGCGTTCAGAGGTGGAGGATCTCCAGGTCGGTGCGGACGATCTCTGCGAGGTGCAAGTTTTCGATGAAGTCGAGGGCCTTGTCGAGAATCGAGTTGGCGACCCGGGCGTCGCCGCTGACCACGGCGAGGCCGATGGTCGCCTGCTGATGTTGGTCCTGGTGGTCGACCTCGGCGGCGCTGACCGGGAACTGGTGGCGGGTGCGCTCCAGGATCCGCCGCAGAATGCTCCGCTTCTCCTTGAGGCTGTGCACGCCGTGCAGATACAGCTCTAGGGTTGCCGCGCCGATCACCACAGGTGGTCTTGTCTCTGTAATGGAGCGGGCCCCTGCTGCGGCCCGCTACAGGGTGCGTTTGATCTCTTCGAGGACGAAGAATTCCAGGGTGTCGCCTTCCTTGATGTCATTGTAGTTGACGATGGAGAGGCCGCATTCAAACCCTTCGCGGACCTCCTTGGCGTCGTCCTTGAAGCGCTTGAGGCTGTCCAACTCGCCGGTGAAGACCACCACGCTGTCGCGCAGCAGCCGCACCCGGGCGTTGCGCTGCACCACCCCCTGGGTGACGTAACAGCCGGCGATGGTGCCCACCTTGGGTGCCTTGAAGATCTGCCGCACCTCGGCGTGGCCGATGGTCTTCTCCTGGATGGTCGGCGTCAGCAGCCCCTCGAGGGCTCTCTTGACGTCGTCGGAGGCGTCATAGATGACGTTGTAGAGGCGGATGTCCACCCCCACCCCGCTGGCCAGGGCTGCGGCCTTGGCCTCCGGCCGCACGTTGAAGCCGATGATGATGGCGTTGGACGCGGTGGCCAGGTTGACGTCGTTCTCGGTGATGCCGCCCACCGCGCCGTGGATGATCTTGACCTTGACCTCGTCGTTGGAGAGCTTCTCCAGGGACTGGCCGAGGGCCTCCATGGAGCCGTGCACGTCGGCCTTGATGATGATCGGCAGATCCTTGACCGCGCCCTCGGCCAGGTGCTCGTGGAAGTCGGCCAGGGTGACCTTGCGGGTCTTGGACATGTCCTCCGCCCGGATCTTCTCGGTGCGGCGGCCGGCGATGTCCTTGGCGACGCGCTCGTTTTCCACGGTGACGAACGGCTGGCCGGCGATCGGTACGCCGCTCAGGCCGGTAACCTCCACCGGAGTACTCGGGCCGACCTCCTTGATGCGCTTGCCCTGGTCGTTGATCAGCGCGCGCACCCGGCCGTAGTGCTGCCCGACCAGGGCGATATCGCCGACCTTCAGGGTACCCTCCTGCACCAGCACCGTGGCCATCACGCCGCGGCCGCGGTCCACCCGGGCCTCCACCACCGTGCCCTGGGCGGGTTTGTTGGGGTTGGCCTTCAGTTCCAAGATCTCCGCCTGCAGCGCGATCATCTCCAACAGGGTGTCGACACCGTCGCCGGTCTTGGCGGAGAGGGGCACGCAGATGACGTCGCCTCCCCAGCCCTCCGGGGCCAGCTCATGCTCGGTGAGCTCGCGCTTGACCCGGTCGGGGTTGGCGTCGGCCAGGTCCATCTTGTTGATCGCCACGATGATCGGCACGCCCGCAGCCTTGGAATGGGCTATGGCTTCCACGGTCTGGGGCATGATGCCGTCGTTGGCGGCCACCACCAGCACGGTGATGTCGGTGACCTGCGCCCCGCGGGCGCGCAGGGCGGTGAACGCTTCGTGACCCGGGGTGTCGAGGAACACCAGGCGGCCGCGGGAGGTCTCCACCTCGTAGGCGCCGATGTGCTGCGTGATGCCGCCGGCCTCGCCGGCTGCCACCCGGGTCTCGCGGATGCGGTCCAGCAGGGAGGTCTTGCCGTGGTCCACGTGGCCCATGACGGTGATTACCGGCGAGCGGGGCACGAGATCCTCGGCCTTGTCTTCGTCTTGGGCCAGCATCTCCTCCTCGCCCATGACGATGTTCTCCACCTCGTACTCGAACTCGGCGGCCACCAGGGCTGCGGTATCGGCGTCGATGGTCTGGTTGATGGTGACCAGCACGCCGAGACCCATCAACTGCTTGATCAGTTCGGTGGCCTTGACGCCGATGCGCTGGGACAGCTCGGAGACGGTGATCACCTCGTTGACGCGGATCTTGCGCTTGGAGGCCTTGGGCACCGTGATCTGGGTCTGCTGCATGGTGCGCCGGGGACCGGTCTCGACCTCGGGGCGGCGGCCCTTCTTGCGGCCCTTGGCTTTCTTGTCCACGCGCCGCGCTTCGCGTTCCTTCTTGGTCATGTGATAGGTGGACGGCGCCGGAGCGGCGCGCTCCTCCACCGGCGGATGGATGAAGCGCACCACCTTGAGACCGAACTCCTCTTTCGGTTCGGCTTCGTCAGCAGCCGGTGCCGCCTCTGCGGGTTCGACCACCGGGGCGTCCTCCGCGGCGCCATCCGCAGCAGGCGACTCAGGGATCTCCTCGACCTCCTCCGAAGGGGCCACGGCCTCGACGGTCATCGCTTCGACCTCGGTGGGTTCCTGCGCCGGCTCTTCGGCCGCGACTTCGGCCGGTTCCCCGTCCGGAATCTCTTCCACCGGTTCCTCGACGGCCTCGGTGTCGGCTTTCTTGCGTCGCCGCACCACCGTGCGGGGCTTGGCCGGGGCCGCAGGCGCGGCGGCTGGTGTAGGGGCCCCCCCCAGGGTGGCGATGGCTTTGCCCAGTTCGGCTTCGTCCACCGGGCTGAGGTGGCTCCTCACCTTGACGCCGACCTGTACCAGCGCCGCCAGCAGGTCCTGGACTTCGTAGCCGTACTCTTTCGCCGCTTCGAAAACTCGAACTCTCGCCATTCCCGTCGTTCCCGCCGTGAGTCGGTGTGTGCGGAATCAGACCTGTGCTGCGGGTCTTAGGACGCAGCCTCGTCGTCCGCCTTTGTAATCGTTTCGTCCGCTTCGCCCGTGGCCTGCCGTTGCTGCCGAACGGTTTGGTCGACCCCGGCCACCGCGACATCGCCGGCGCTGTCCTCGGCCCCACCCTTTGCCGCTGTTGCCGTGCTGCCGTCTGCACCGTCTTCTGTCGCTGCCGCGCCACCTTCGGCGCCGTCCTCGGCCTCGATTGCCTCATCGTCTTCCGGCGAGCCATCCCCGCCGGTGGCGGCAATGACCGCGGCCTCGAACGCTTCCTTGGCCGCCTGGCACAGGATCTCGGCCTCTTCCGTGCCAATCTCCAGGGCCTCGGCCAGCACCGCGGGGGCGACCTCGGAAAGGGCCTCCATGGAGTGGAGGCCGGCCCGGGTGAGCTTCGCCACCTGGAACGGGTCGATCCCCGGCAGGTCGAGCATCTTGCTGCGCTCGGCCTCGCGGCGAGCGCTCTCCTCTTCACTGATGATGTCCAGCCGCCAGCCCATGAGCTTGGCGGCCAGCTTCACGTTCTGCCCGCGGCGGCCGATCGCCAGGCTGAGCTGGTCCTCGGCGACGATCACGGTCATCACATGTTGCTCCTCGTCCATCAGTACCCGGGAGATCTGCGCCGGGGACAGGGCATTGGAAGCGTAGATCGCGGCCTCCTCGTCCCACACCACGATGTCGACGCGCTCGCCCTTGAGTTCCTGCACTACCCCGCGCACCCGACTGCCGCGCATACCTACACAGGCGCCGACCGGGTCCACATCGGGGTCCCGCGAGAATACCGCAATCTTGGCCCGATCCCCCGGTTCCCGGGTGCAGGCTTTGATCTCGACGATGCCTTCGCGCAGTTCCGGTACCTCGATGTGGAACAGCTTGACGACGAAGTCGGGGTGGGTGCGCGACAGGATCAGTTGGGGGCCGCGGGTCTCCTTCTGTACCTTCAGGAGCAGGGCGCGGATGCGGTCTCCCTGGCGGTAGTTCTCGCTGCGGATCTGTTCGCTGTTGGGCAGCACCGCGTCGGTGCGGCCCAGGTTGACCACCAGGTCGCCCTTCTCCGCCCGTTGCACGATGCCGTTGATGATCTCGCCGCGGCGGTCGATGAACTCGCTGTAGATGAGGTCGCGTTCGGCCTCGCGCACCTTCTGGATGATCACCTGCTTGGCCACCTGGGCGATGATGCGGCTGAGATCCCCCAGGTCCACCGGGGTGCCCAGTTCGTCGCCGAGCTCGGCCTCGGGGTCGTACTTCTCCCGTGCCTCCTCCAGGCCCACCTCGGTGTAGGAGTCTTCCACCTCCTCCACCACGGTCATGTACTCGAAGATGTTGATGCGGCCAGTTGCCTCGTCGAACTGGGCCTCCAAGTTACGGCTGCCCAGTTTCTTGCGTGCGGCGGTGGCCATGGCCTGCTCCAGGGCGTCGATGAGGATCTCCCTGTCGATGCCCTTCTCGCGGACCACTTGGTCGATTACCCGATTCAGATCTGTCATTCTCTGTTCCTGGTCTGGCTCGTGAGGGATGCCATCGTCCCTCGAACGGTTGTTCGTCACCCGCGGCCGGCTAAAACGGCAGTTTTGGATCCAGGTGGGCTGCGCGCACCAAGTCCAGCGGAACCGTGTAGCTGCGCCCGGTTTCCGCATCATCTACCTTGAGGTTGCCCTCGTCGTCCATCCCGCGATTGACGCCGCGGAAGGTCTTGCGCCCCTCCACCGTCTCGCGGGTCCCTACCACCACTTGCTGGTCGCGGAAGCGCTCGAAATCTTCGGCCCTTCGCAGGGGGCGCTGCACCCCGGGGGAGGACACCTCCATCACGTACGCCCCGGGGATGGGGTCGGCGACCTCCAGGTGCGGACTCATCTCGCGGCTGAGGCGCGTACACTCGTCCAGGGTGATGCCACCCGGGCGGTCGAACAGCAGCCGGAGCACCCGGCGGCCACGGTCGGACTGCAGTTGCACGTCCACCAATTCGTAGCCGAGATCTTCCGCCACGGGCCGCAACAGGTCTTCCACGGAACGGAGAATCTCAGGTCGTGTCATCGCCAAACGAAAAAAGTGGGCACCAACCCACTTCGCGTTACTGCAGTCCCAGACGAAGGGCGGAATCATAACAGCGGCGCCCTCGGCTGTAAACCCCCTGCTGCGAGGCTCTGCCGGTGCTCCGGTTGGGATCCCGTCGGGGGGCCCGTGAGGGGTGGTGTTGCCCGGCAGCAGTGGATCTTCGACTCCTCGGGGGGAATGGAAACGCTGTTGCGACAGTGGCTATCCCTGGTATGGTGCCGCGAAGCGATGCCGGTTGCAGCCTGCGAAGAGTGCCCTTTGTGAGCGTAATTGGGCGCAGCTAAAGTAGTACGAACAGTGTTTGGGAACCCCTATGGGCAGAATGAAGCCGGGAGTAGCGGAGGCGTTCTCCGCGAGCCCTACCCTGGATAAGGTGCTGCGGGCAGCGGTGGCCGGGTGGGACCACGCCCTGGCGGTGTTCCGCCCGGGCACCGGCCGCTTGGTGTATGCCAACGGGGCGTTTGCGGACCTCACCGGCATCGCCCCGGACCAGTTGGCAAAGACGACGGTCTTTCGCTGCCTCGGAGAGGAAGGCAAGCGCCAGGCGCGTGCGGCGGTGACCGAGCTTTCCGGCTGCGGCCACAGCCGCGTGACCTCCGAGCTGCAACTGGCCTTGCCCCTGCGATCCCCACGCCGCCTGCGAGCCACCTTTGCCCTGCTGCACCCCACGCCCAAGCGCCAGCTGATCAGCATGCACCTGGTGGACGTTACCGAGTGGGTGGATCGGGAACGGGTGCTGGAGGAGCGGTTGGGGTTCCTCTCGGGGGTGATCGGCGGTGCTCTGGAGTGCGTGGTGGCGAGCCGGATGGACGGCCAGATCCTGCTCATGAACCGCGGCGCACAGCTGTTGTTTGGGTACTCGGAAGAGGAGGCGGTGGGTCGCAAGTACATCCAAGACCTTTTCGAGGGAGATACCTCCCACGAAGTGCTGAATTTGCTGCGCAGCCCAAGCCACGGGGGGTTCGGTGTTGTGGATCGCCACCAGGCGATTCTCATCGCCGAGAGTCGGGAGCGCATCCCGGTTTGGATGAGCATCCACACCCTGCGCGACGCCGCGGGGGGCGAGGCGGGCACGGTGGCCTACGTGCACGACATGCGGGAGACCCTGGAGATCGAGCGGCGCCTGGAGGAGGTGCAGATGCAGCTCATCCACGCCGACAAGATGGCGTCCCTGGGCAAACTGGCCGCCGGGGTGGCCCACGAGATCAACAATCCCCTGGGGGGCATCCTGTTGTTCGGGAGCCTGCTGTTGGAGGATATGGATTTTTCCGACCCGCGGCGTGAAGACATGGATCGCATCGTCCAGGAGGCCCGCCGCTGCCGGGAGATCGTCAACTCCCTGCTGGACTTCTCCCACCAGAAGAAGCGCTACCAGGAGCCGGTGGACCTCAACGCCGCGGTGGAGCAGTGCTTGTCCCTGTTGGGCAACAAAGCGGTCTTCTACAACATTTCCGTCGCCCTGGAGCTTGCCGAGTCGCTGCCGGTGATCATCGGCAACCCCAGCCAGATCAAACAGGTGTTCACCAATATCGTCACCAACGCGGTGGACGCCATGGAAGGGGAGGGCACACTGACGGTGCGTTCCCGCCACGCAGGGGACACCGGGGAGGTGGTGGTGGCGTTCTGCGACACCGGACCGGGCATGCCGGCCAACGTGCGCAACCGCATCTTCGATCCGTTCTTCACCACCAAGGAGCCGGGCAAGGGTACCGGCCTGGGGTTGAGCTTGTCCTACAACATCATCCGCGGGCACCGGGGGGACATCCGGGTGCACTGCCCGCCGGGCGGGGGCACCGTCTTCGAGGTGGCCCTGCCGGTGGTGACCGACGAGGAGCCGGTGGCGTGAATGTGCTGATCATCGACGACGAGCGGTCCATTCGAGAGGGGCTGGCCAAGACCCTGCGGCGCATGGGCCACGAGGTGACCCTGGCGGAGAACGGCCAGCAGGGTCTCGAGGAGTTCTCGGGCGCCAGCTACGAGATGGTGCTGCTCGACCTCAAGATGCCGGGAATCGACGGCATGGAGACGCTGCGGCTGCTCAAGGAGGCCGACCCCGAGGTGATCATCGTGATGATCACCGGCTACCCGTCGGTGGAGACGGTGCTCAAGGCGTTCCGGCTGGGGGCCTACGACTATCTGCCCAAGCCGTTCACCCCGCAGGAGGTGCGTATCATCACCGCGCGGGCCGAGGAGCGTCGCCGCCTGCGCTTCGAGAACGAGCAGCTGCGCCGCCAGCTCAACGCGACCAAGGGGGGCGGTTTCCTGATCAGCAAGAGCCCGGCCATGCGCGAGGTGAACCAGCACATCGACAAACTGGCCCGTACCGACAGCAATGTGCTGATCACCGGGGAGAGCGGCACCGGCAAGGAGGTGGTGGCGCGGATGATCTACAGCCTGTCGCCGCGCAAGGACCAGGAGTTCGTGGCGGTGGACTGCTCCATGCTGGCCGAGCCCCTCTTGGAAAGTGAGTTGTTCGGCCATGTGAAAGGGGCGTTCACCGGCGCCACCGCCCCCAAACGCGGCCTGTTCGAGTTGGCCGACGGCGGCACCTTCTTTCTCGACGAGGTGGGCAACCTGTCGCCGGGTACCCAGGCCAAACTGTTGCGGGTGATCCAGGAGCGGGAGATCAAGGCGGTGGGGGGTACCACCACCCGCAAGGTGGACGTGCGACTGATCGCCGCCACCAACGCCGACCTACAGGCGGCGATCGCCAAGGGTACCTTCCGTGAAGACCTCTACTACCGCCTGGCGGTGTTCCCCCTCCACCTGCCGCGGCTGAGCGAGCGCCATGAGGACATACCCGAGTTGGCGCGGTTGTTTCTCAAGAAGTACGCGGCCAAGAACGCCAAGCACATCAAGGATGTCACCCCGGGGTTCCTGGCCGTGCTGTCCTCGTACAACTTCCCGGGCAATGTGCGCGAGTTGGAGAACATCGTGCAGCGGGCGGTGGTGATCGAGGAGTCCGACACCCTGCGGCCGGGGAGCCTGCCCGCCTACCTGCTCAAGGACTCGCCGGAGGAGAAGGTGAAACGCTTCCCTTCCCTGCGGGCGCTGGAGCGCGACCACATCGGTCTGGTGCTGCGCGCCTGTGACTCGAAGAAGGCCTTGGCTGCGGAGATCCTGGGCATCGACCGCAAGACCCTGTACCGGAAGATGCAGCAGTACCAGCTGCATGAGTGAGCTGACCGCTGCAAGAGGAGGAGAGACCCGTGAAGGAAGCCATCCGCAGCTTTGCCCGGGGACTGGGCGTCGACGACGTTGGGTTCGCAACAGCTGACGACTACCGGAGCCCCCGGTCCCCCGCCCTGGGGGAACTGCTGTCCGGCGCCCGTTCCCTGGTGGTCCTGGCCTATCGGGAACTGTCCACCTGCGACAGCGAGAACCCGCAGATCGCGATGAACGGTCGGATGGACGTGATGGCGTTCAGCCGCTCCTGCAACTACCGGCTGGCAAGGTTTCTGGAGACCGAGTGCGGAGGCCGGGCCATCACTGTGCCGGTGAGCTATCCCCTGGAGATGAGCGAAGAGACCAACGGGGCCGTGGGAGACCTGTCCCTGCGCCACGCCGCGGTGGCTGCCGGGCTGGGTGCGTTCGGCCGGCACAATCTGGTGATCCACCCCGAGTTGGGCACCCGGGTGATTTTCACGGCAGTGCTCACCGACCTAAACCTGCCGTCCGACGCGGCGGTGACGGAGGATCTCTGTGTCCACTGCGACGCCTGCGTCGCCGCCTGCCCGGGGGACGCTCTGGCCGAAGAGGGGCGCACCGACGTGATGCGCTGCATCCGCAACTCGCAGCCCTACGGCATCGGCGGCGCAATCCGCTTCTGGACCGAGTACGGGGCCGCGACCCCTGCGGAGCGCAAGGCGCTGCTGCGCGACCCTCGCTACTGGAAGCTCTACCAGGCCGGGTTCATTGGCTTCCAGTACTTCTGCTTCCGCTGCTTGGCGACGTGTCCGGTGGGGCGCGGCTGACGGGGCCGTGGCTCCCCAGGAGATCCTGCCGGGGCTGTATTTCTTCGAACGCGGCTATCTGAACGGCAACCACCTGGCGGCAACGGGCGAGGCGCCGGTTCTGGTGGACACCGGCTACGCTTCCGGGCTGGCCGCCACCCTGGGGAACCTCGCCGCAGTGGGCATCGAACCCGCCGCAGTGCGCACCGTGGTCAACACGCACCTGCACTGCGATCACGTGGGGGGCAATCCGGCCCTGCAGGGTGCCTCCGGGTGCCGGGCCTGGCTGCACCGGGCGGCGCGCCCGGCGGTGGAGAGCGGCGACCGGTTGGCCACGTGGTGGGACTACTATGGCCAGGCAGGGGAGTTCTTCCCGGTGGGTCGCTGGCTCGAGGACGGTGAGGAGGTCCTGCTGGGGGTGCACCCGTTCCAGGTCATTCACGTACCTGGCCATGCTCCGGACCTGATCGCCCTGTACCACCCGGGGGAGAAGCTCTTGCTCTCCTCCGATGCCCTGTGGGAGCGCGGTCTGGCGGTGGTCACCCCGGAGGTGGAGGGGGACGACGCGCCCCGGCGCTGGCTCGACTCCCTGGAACGGCTGGCGGGACTCGACGTGTGCCGGGTCTACCCCGGTCACGGCGGCCCGTTCGGGGACTTCGCGGGAGCCTTGGAGCGGACCCGGTCCCGCCTCGAGCTGTACTGTGCCGACCCCTGCAGCATGGCTGACGACCTGTTGCGTAAGATCACCGTGTATACCCTGCTCATGGGGGGCCCGCGCCCCGAGGCCGGGTTCTTCGACCAGTTGTGCGCGACCCGCTGGTTCCCCGCCACGGTGGACCGTTGGTTCGGGGGTGCGCATCGGGCCAAGTACGACGAAACCCTCGTCCATCTGCTCCAGCGCCGCGCGGTGGTGCGGGACCTGGGGCAGTTGCGCAGTCTCGCCCGCCCCTGACAGCGGTCTGCCGAACTCTCAGGGCAGGCCGGCCGCCCCTTGAAATCGCTGCTCGGCGTGGCAGCCTGGAGGGTATGTCGGACCGACGGCCAGCCCACCCGGGAAAGGAGGCGACCATGCCCATCTTCATGATGTTCGGAAACTACACCCCCGAAGCGCTGCGCGGCATCAGCCCGGACCGCACCCATCAGGTTGCGGAAATCGTCGCGGCCAACGGCGGCAAGGTGCAGGCGATGTACGCGGTGATGGGCGAACACGATCTGGTGTTCATCGTCGATCTGCCCGACCAGGAACGGGCCCTGATGAGCTCGGTGGCCATCGAGCGCCTCACCGGCATCATCCTGCGGACCTCGCCGGTGGTGGAGGTGGAGAAGTTTGACCGGTTGGTGGGGGCCGTGGCCCAGGTCGAAAGGATCTAACAGCCCCTCCCGCGTACTCAGGGCGGTGCCAGGTTCCCAGGGGCGAGTCCACTCCACATCCCCCGCCCGGCGGCCCGGGCGTCTGTTTCCGCTGCCTCCAGCCCCCGGGCGTCCGGGGCGGCGCTCCGGTCCCAACGCGCCAGCCCGGTCGCCACCAGCTCCAGACCCAGATCCCGTCCGTCGGGCAGGGTGACCACCCCGACGGTGCGACCCCGCGAGTCCTCCCGGATGGGGACCACGGTGACCCGGTTCCCGAGAGCCAGTTCGGCGCTCCGCGCCCGGGAGAGGGCGCCGAACGCCTGGTTGACCTCGGGCGCATCGATGCCGAGCAGGTGCACCGGCCGGTCGCGGCTCCCCACGCGAACCATCAAGGTGTCGCCCGACCAGACCCCGGTGACGGTGCCGATGAAGGAACGGTCGCCGCCGGTGGCGGGCCCGCTTCCCAACAGGCACGGCACGCACAGCGACAGACACAGCGCTACGCAGACGGGCAGCCGGATTCGCATGTTGGCTTCCTGCTCGGGGTGGAAACGAAGACACCGTGCCGTGATGCCGGGTGCCCGGAGAAAGGACAGGGAGAAGGCGAAGCGCCCGAAGGAGGAGGATAACGGATCTGTGCGTCGAGACAAGACGGTGAAGGTGCGGTCGTGTGGATGTGGCCCCCCGAAAACGGCCATGAACCCGCTCCGGGGGCCGGTACGGGGACCGGAAGGGTTCGGAGCGGAAGATTTCGTTGCCTTCTGGGCAGCGCAACAGCGCGTCCCCCTCGGCGGGACAGAATGCCCCGCGATCGGGCCAGACCGGGCGGCAGAGGGTCGCCACCCCGGCTTGGCCGGGGCAAAGGGCCCCGCTCGTTTTTCCCTGTCCATCCGGCGTTTGATGGAAACCGAGGCGAAAAGGCGTGGGGGTGGGCGCGCTTCAAGGGGCAATCTGCCCCATTCAGCGAGCGGCCCCACCGGGCTGTCCCGTGTGGTCCGTGAAAGTCCAATAAAGTCAATGGCTTGTAATCTTGGCACGGGGGTTGCTTTTACAGAGGGCGAGAGCGGCGAAACCCCTTCCCGGCCAGCCACCGGGAGAACCAGGAGGAAGCCATGTCCCGCCCCGACGTCATGATCATCGACACCGACCGCAACCGGATCCGCTCTTTGCGCCGCATCCTGCGTGAGGCGCGCAGCAACCTGACGGTGGAGGAGGTGACGCAGCCCAGCCAGGTGCGCGCCGCGGTGGCCAAGGAGCGTCCCACCCTGGTGCTCATGCACAGCGCCTTCCCGTACCTGGAAGAGGACGGCACCGGGCTCCTGGAACTGGTGCAGGACGACATGCGTAACGTCAACACCGGCATCATGTTGGTGCTGCCGGTCTCCGGTTCGATGCTGTACCGGTCGGGGTACCAGGAAGGCATGGAGATGCTGGAACTGGCCGACGACCTGATCACCACCGATCTGACCAGCGACATGATCCAACACATGGTCATCGACTACCTCGACCGGCGCACGGTGGTTCGCCAGGAGGCCCGCGAGGCCGCCGGCGAGCCCGCGTATGCGTTCATCCCCGAGTAAGGGAAGATTCGGCAGCACCGTCCCACCCGGCTGCGGGTGGGACGGCCCGGCCCGAGTGGTCGGGAGCCTGTTTTAGCTCTCCCGAGAACCATCGGACCGGGCGTTTCCCACCCGGTGACCAACGCATATGCTCAGGAGCAGCCATGTCCGGTTCAAATGGGTCGGGTCCGGGTGGGGCCCGCGGGGGCAACGGAAACGGAGGGTCCGTCACCGGTGCGGTGATGGTGGTGGGCGGCGGCATCGCCGGCATGCAGGCCAGCCTCGACCTGGCCGAGAGCGGCTACAAGGTCTACCTGGTGGAGCAGCAGTCCGCCATCGGCGGCCACATGGCCCAGCTCGACAAGACCTTCCCCACCAACGACTGCGCCATGTGCACCATCAGTCCCAAACTGGTGGACGTGGGGCGGCACCTGAACATCGATGTTCTCACCAACGCGGAGGTGGTGGGCATCGACGGCCAGGCCGGCAACTTCCAGGTTCATCTCAAGCGCCATCCCCGCTACATCGACCCCGCCAAGTGCACCGCCTGCGGCGACTGCGAGAAGGTCTGCCCGGTGGAGATCCAGGGCCGCTTCGATGAGGGTCTGGTCAAGCAGAAGGCCGCCCACAAGCTCTATCCCCAGGCGGTTCCCAACGCCTTCGCCATCCGCAAGGTCGGGGTCAGCCCGTGTCGCGACGCCTGTCCCGCGGGGCAACGGGCCCAGGGTTACATCGCCCACATCCGCACCGGCGACTACGCAGCCGCGCTGCGCACCATCAAGCTCGACAACCCGTTTCCGGCGATCTGCGGCCGCATCTGCAACCACCGCTGCGAGGACGCCTGCAACCGCGCCAAGCTAGACGAGGCGTTGGATATTCGCGCCCTGAAGCGCTTCGTCACCGACCAGGAGTACGCCAAACCCTACATGGCGCCGGAGCCGGCAGAGCGAAGGTTCGAAGAGCGGGTGGCGATCATCGGCGCCGGCCCCTGCGGGCTGAGCGCGGCCAAGGATCTGTGCCTGGAGGGGTACCCGGTCACGGTGTACGAGGCCCTGCCGGTGGCCGGCGGCATGCTGCGGGTCGGTGTGCCCCAGTACCGTCTGCCCACCGAGGTGATCGACCGCGAGGTCCAGGAGATCGTGGACTTCGGGGTGGAGCTGAAACTCGAAGCCCCGGTGGAGAACGTGGAGGAGCTGTTCTCCGCGGGCTACGCGGCGGTGTTGATCGCGGTGGGCGCCCACGAGGGCATCCGCCTGCCGATCGAAGGCGCAGACCTTCCCGGGGTTCTCACCAACACCTCGTTCCTGCGGGACGTGCGGCTGGGCAAGCCCCCGGAACTGGGGGACAGGGTGGTGGTGGTCGGTGCCGGCGACGTGGCGATGGACTGCGCCCGCACCTCGGTGCGCCTCGGCAAGCAGGTCGCGGTGCACTACCGGCGCAGCAGAGAAGAGGCCCCTGCCGACCCCCTCGAGATCGAACACGGTCTGGAGGAGGGCGTCGCGTTCCACTGGCTGACCAACCCCATCGCTGTTCTGGCCGGAAACGACGGCCGGGTGCGGGGGCTGCGCCTGCAGCGCATGGCGTTGGGCGAGCCCGACGAGCAGGGCCGCAGGCGCCCGGTGGCGGTGGCGGGCTCGGAGTACGAGGTCGCCTGCGACAACGTGATCTTCTCGGTGGGCCAGCGGGCCGGTCTGGCGTTCCTGCCCGAGGGCGCCGGGGTGGATCTCAGCTCCGACGGCACCGTGGCGGTGGACCCGGACACGTTCGCCACCTCCCGGCCGGGATTGTTCGCCGCCGGCGACAGCACCACCGGGACCGCGTTCCTGATCGATGCCGTGGCGGCCGGTCACAAGGCCGGCAGGGGCATCCACGCCCACCTTCGGGGGGAGGACCTGCGGCTCACCGTCAAGGAGCGCCTGCCCCTGGCGGACATCCCCCAGGAGGAACTGCTGGAGCGGGCCGACCACGGCGACCTGCACCGCGAGGGCCGTCTGTACGTGCGCAACCTGGACGCCGGTGAACGGGCCAGCTCTTTCGACGAGGTGAGCCTGGGCTACACCGAGGCCGAGGCCCAGGCGGAGGCGGCTCGCTGCCTGTCCTGCGGTGTGTGCTCCGAGTGCTACGCCTGCGTGGAGGCGTGCGGCGCCGGAGCGGTGGTCCACGAGGAACTGGAGCGCGAGGAGACCGTGCCGGTGGGTGCGGTGGTACTGGCCCCAGGCTACGAGCTGTACGACGCCCACCTCAGCCAGGAGTACGGCCTGGGGCGCTATCCCAACGTGGTCACGGCGATGCAGTTCGAGCGCATGTTGTCCGCTTCGGGCCCCACCCACGGCCACGTGCAGCGCCCGGGCGACGGCGGCACGCCGAAGAGAATCGCTTTCTTGCAGTGCGTGGGCAGCCGCGACCAGAAACACGACTACTGTTCCAGTGTGTGCTGCATGTACGCCGCCAAGGAAGCGATCATGGCGGTGGAGCACGAGCCGGGCACCGAGGTGACGGTGTTCTTCATGGACACCCGCTCGTTCTCCAAGGGCTACGACGAGTACTACCGCCGTGCCCAGGAGAAGTACGGCGTGCGCTACGAGCGCTGCCGGGTCTCGCGCCTGTTGGAGGACCCGGCGACCGGCGACCTCAGGGTTCGCTACGTGGGCGGCGGCAAGGTTCACGAGCGGGATTTCGATCTGGTGGTGTTGTCGGTGGGCATGGAGATCTCCACTTCGGTGAAGACCCTCGGCGGCACCCTGGGCATCGAACTCGATGACTACGGCTTCTGCCACACCACCCTGTTCAACCCCCTGGAGTCGAGCCGGCCGGGCATCTTCGTGGCCGGGCCGTTCCGCGAACCCAAGGACATCCCCGAAACGGTCACAGAGGCCAGCGGCGCGGCCTGTCGTGCCGGAACCCTGCTGGCCGGCGCCCGCGGCACCCTGGCCATCGAGGCCGACTTCCCGCCCGAGCGGGAGGTGGGAGGCGAGGCCGCCCGCATCGGCGTGTTCGTATGCCACTGCGGCTCCAATATCGGCGGATTCCTGGACGTGCCTGCGGTGGCCGAGTACGCCGCCAGCCTGCCTGGCGTGGATCACGCCGAGGCCAACCTCTACACCTGCAGCCAGGACACCGTGGCCCACATCACCGAGACGGTGAAGGAGAAGGGTCTCAACCGGGTGGTCGTGGCCTCCTGCACCCCGCGTACCCACGAGCCCCTCTTCCAGGACTCCATCCGCGCGGCCGGGCTGAACCCCGCCCTGTTCGAGATGGCCAACATCCGCAACCAGTGCTCCTGGGTCCACTCCGACGACTGGGACGGCGCCACCGAGAAGTCCATGGACCTGGTGCGCGGTGCCATCGCCCGCGCGGCACGTCTGGCGCCGATCCACTCCATGGAGTTTCCAGTGCGCAAGAGCGCCCTGGTGGTGGGTGGCGGCGTGGCCGGCATGACCGCCGCCCTGCAACTCGCCGACCAGGGGTTCCCGGTTTCCCTGGTGGAGAAGTCCGGTCAACTCGGCGGCAACCTGAACCGGGTGCGGTTCCTGGAATCCGGGGCCAGCCCGGCGGAGTTCCTGCGCGACCTGGTTCGTCGCACCGCGGCCCACCCGGAGATCGAGGTCTATCTGGGAACCCAGGTCCGCGACGTCGGTGGGTTCCGGGGCAACTTCACCAGCGCCCTGGAACGGGACGGTGGCGAAGTGGTGAGCGTGGACCACGGGGTGGTGATCGTGGCCACCGGCGCCCAGGAGTACCGGGGGCCCGAGCACGGGCTGGATACCCATCCGGACATCGTCACCGCCCTGGACTTCGAGGAGTTCCTGTACCGCAAGGCCGGGGGCAACGGCCACGACATCTCCGCCGAGGTCACCGCCCGGCCCCTGCCGGAACGGGTTGCGATGATCCTATGCGTGGGGCCTGCCCAGGAGTTCTGCGCCCGCACCTGCTGTACCACCGCGATCAAGGACGCCCTGCTGCTCGTGGAGCAGAAGCCGGAGGCCCAGGTCACCATCCTCTACAAGGACGTACGCACCTACGGTTTCAAGGAACGGCTCTACACCGAGGCGCGGCGCCGCGGGGTGAAGTTCCGGCGCTACGATCCCAGTGAGTTGCCCCAGGTGAGCGCCAACGGCACCGGTGTGCAGGTGAACTACAACGACGCCGACAGCGGCAAATCGGTCATTCTGCAGCCCGACCTGCTGGTGCTGGCCGAGCCGATGGTGCCCAACGCCGACACCCGGGCCCTGGCCACCCAGCTCAAAGTGCCCCTGGATGCCGACGGCTTCTTCCTGGAAGCACACGTCAAGCTGCGGCCGGTGGACTTCCAGTCCGGGGGCTTCTTCGTGGCCGGCCTGGCCCACTACCCCAAGTTCATGAACGAGAGCATCGCCCAGGCCCAGGCCGCAGCGGCCAGGGCAGTTACCGTGCTGGCTAAGGACAAACTCCACTCCGAGGGGGTGGTGGCCCATGTGGACGGTGCGTTGTGCGCCGGTTGTCTGACCTGCGTGCGGGTCTGCCCCTACGAAGTCCCGGTGATGCGTGCCGACGTGGTGGGCGCGGGCGGCATCCAGGGGGCCGCGTATATCGAGCCGGCCACCTGCCACGGCTGCGGGGTGTGCGCCGGAGAGTGTCCCGGCAAGGCGATCCAGTTGGCCCACTACGCCGACGACCAGGTGTCCGCGGTGGTGGAGAACCTGTTCGAGGGCCACGTGGCCTACCACGGCCGCAAGACCGACGGCGTGGCCAGCGGGAGCTGTTAGTCGGCGTGGAAGTTGGGCGGGAGCTGGTTGGGGAAAGGACAAAGGCAGGGGCAAAGGCGTTTTTGGACAGGATTAACAGGATTTACAGGATCTAAAGTCAAGAATCTCTTGGGGTTGGGTTTTCGATCCCGTTCATCCCGTAAATCCCGTCAAAAAAGGGTTGGGTGTTGGTTTTCATGACGTCACTCGAACGCAGAGAGGGCTGGGACCATGAGTGAGTTCACCCCGGGAATCGTCGCATTCGCCTGCATCCACTGCGCCTACGGGGCGGCCGATCTGGCGGGGGCGATGCGTATCTCCTATCCGGACGGAATCCGCATCGTGCGCCTGCCGTGTACCGGCAAGCTCGACGTGGCCCACGTGTTGTCGTCGTTCGAGCACGGCGCCGACGCCGTGATGGTCGCCGGTTGACTGGAGGGCGACTGCCATTACCTGGAAGGTAATACGAACGCACGTAGACGAGTCGAGTACACCATCCGCCTCCTGGACGAGATCGGCGTCGGCGGAGAGAGGTTGCGCATGGTCAACACCTCCTCGGCCCAGGGCGCCCAGTTCGCCGAGGCCTGCGAGGCGATGACCCGCACCGTGCGGGAACTGGGGCCGAGTCCGCTGAAGGGCAAGCATTCAGCCGTCAGCGGTCAGCCGTCAGCAAAGGCCGCCGAAACCGAATTGGAAGCAGTGAGCTGAGAGCTGAGAGCCGACCGCTGACAGCTCCAAGGAGTTCCCAATGATCGTCGCGGAACAAAAGCCCCTGGCCGAGATCATGGATCGAACCGCGGACGCGGGAGACGTGCTGGTGTTGGGCTGCGGCACCTGCGTCACCGTGTGTTTCGCCGGCGGCGACAAGGAAGCCGAGATCCTCGCCGCTTCCATGCGGATGAAAGGTGACCTGGACGGCCGCACCCAGCGGGTGAGCCACGCCACGGTGCAGCGCCAGTGCGAGTGGGAGTACCTGGACTCGGTTGCCGAGCAGATCGGCAGCGCCGACACGGTGGTGTCCCTGGCCTGCGGCATCGGCGCCCAGGCGATCGTGGAGCGTTTTCCGGAGAGTCACATGGTGCCGGGGCTGAACACCCGCTTCTACGGCCTGCCCACCACCCACGGGGTGTGGGAGGAACGCTGCGCCGGGTGCGGGGACTGTGTGTTGGACTACACCGATGGCATCTGCCCGGTGGCCCGCTGTTCCAAGGGGCTTCTGAACGGGCCGTGCGGGGGCACCAAGGATGGCAACTGCGAGGTCAGCGCCGACACCCCGTGTGCCTGGTACCAGATCGTGGAGCGCATGGAGAAGCTCGGCCACCTGGACCGCCTGGCGGAGGTGCACGAGCCGAAGAACTGGCAGGCCGCCCGGGACGGTGGCCCGGGCCGGATCGTGCGGGAGGACCTGGTGCGGGAGCGGGACCGGGAGGCGGTGGGGTTGGAGAGGGTGTCGGCGTGAGTGGGCGGGTGCCGTGAGGGGGATGCCTTCGCGGTGGAACCCGAAGGCCAGATGTTGGAGGCAGTGGTGCCGTCCCGCGGGAACTGAATCGACGCAAACAGCTTGGACGGAATAGCAGTCTTGCTTGCGGTGGCGCCGGATTCCACCGCGAAGGCATCCCCCTCACGCCAGGAAGTGGTGTTGAGGGAAAGGATCGAAGGAGCGGGGAGATGAGCGAACAGGGAGCGCAGAGCAATCTGCAAAAGGTGTTCGAGTCCGGGGGTTTCGCGGTGACCGGGGAGCTCGGGCCGCCCAAGGGCGCCGATGCCGAGACGATCCGGGCGAAGGCGCGGCTGCTGAAGGGGATGGTGGACGCGGCCAACATCACCGACAACCAGACCGCGGTGGTGCGCATGTCGTCCATCGCCGCCGGGTTGCTGGCCCGGCAGGAGGGGGTGGAGCCGGTGGTGCAGATGACCTGTCGCGACCGCAACCGACTGGCCATGGAGGCCGACCTGCTCGGTGCCTGGGGGTTGGGGTTGCGCAATCTCCTGTGCCTGACCGGCGACCATCAGACCTTCGGCAACCACCCCACCGCAAAGAACGTGTTCGACATCGACTCGATCCAGTTGGTGAAGCTCATGGCGGAGATGCGGGACAAAGGGATCTTCGCCAACGGCGAGGAGTTGGAGGGGGACCCGCCCCGGTTCTTTCTGGGTGCGGTGGAGAGCCCATTCGCCGACCCGATCTCCTACCGGCCGTTCCGGGTGGCGAAGAAGGTGCGCGCCGGTGCGCGCTTCCTGCAGACCCAGTGCATCTACAACATGCCCCGCTTCAAGGAATTCATGGTCAAACTGGGCGACATGAACATCCTCGACGACGTGTACGTCATGGCCGGGCTGAGCCCCTTGAAGGGGCCGGGCATGGCCAAGTACATGGCCGCCAACGTGCCCGGCATCGACATGCCCGACGTGGTGATCGAGCG
Organism: Deferrisomatales bacterium; assembly: GCA_029211085.1. Taxonomy (GTDB): domain Bacteria; phylum Desulfobacterota; class Deferrisomatia; order Deferrisomatales; family JARGFW01; genus JARGFW01. Next base: position 32,162 of record JARGFW010000029.1, read on the forward strand.
CATGACCGCGGCCGGGGCAGGCATCGATGACAAGGCCGAGAGGTCCAAGGCGTGGAAGGCCGAGGGCATCAAACTGTGCATCGAGCAGATTCAGGAGGTCCGCGAGATTCCCGGGGTGGCCGGTGTGCACGTGATGGCCATCGAGTGGGAGGAGGCGGTGCGGCCCATCGTCGACGGCGCCGGGTTGCTGCCTCGCCCGCAGCCCCTGAACGCGGCGGCGAGTGGTTAGCACCAGTGGATTCAGGACGCCAGAACGACGAACGGCGAGGACTCTCATGAGCGCACAAGCGAGTGCCAATGCTTTGGCCCGAGGCGTCGAACAGGCGACCCACGTCAACGCCGACCTCTGCTACCAGTGCCTGCGCTGCTCGGCAGGCTGCCCCATGGCGGCGGAGTACGACGTGCTCCCCAGCGAGATCATGCTGGCGATCCAGGAGGGAGACGCTTCGGTCGTTGACAGCCGCGCCGTGTGGCTGTGTGCCTCGTGCCAGACCTGCAGCACCCGCTGCCCCCAGGGGCTCGACATCCCCGGGATCATCGACCACTTCCGCCAGCAGACCGTGGACCGCGCCTGCGTGCCCGAGAGCGCCCGGTTCTTCAAGACGTTTTTGCGCAATGCCCAGCTGTTTGGCCGGGTCTACGAGGCCGGCATGATGGGCGAGTTGAATCTTCGCGAAGGCAAACCGTTCCGCGACCTGGGCATGGGGTTGCGGATGTTCAAGAAGGGCAAGATCCGCTTGCTGCCCGATTATGCCCGCCCCGTCCGGTCGGTCACGCGGGAGGAGCCTGCGCCAAACAAGGTGGCGTACTACCCTGGCTGCTCTCTGCACTCCACCGGCGCGGCTTTCGACCGGTCCTTCCGGGCGGTGGCGGGCTCCCTCGGCCTGGATCTGCGGGAGATGCCCGGATGGACCTGCTGCGGTGCCACACCCGCCCATGGGGTGGATGCCGTGAAAGCGGTGAGCATGCCCCTGCGCAACCTGGTGATCGCCGAGCAGATGGGGCTGGACCGGGTGGTGGCCCCCTGTGCCGCGTGCTACAGCCGGTTCAAGTCGGCGGCGCGCCACTACCAGGAAGACGGTCCACTGGCCGAACGGGTCGACGCGGACTCCGGGCAGCCCTACGGGGGCGGTGTCGAGGTGCTCAACGCCATGGACTGTCTCCAGGCCGTGGGCAGCGAGGCGATCGCCGCGAAAGTGGTGCGCCCCCTCAAGGGCCTCAAAATTGCCTGCTACTACGGTTGCCTGCTCACCCGGCCGCCGGCAGACACCGGCTCCGCGGAACCGGAGAACCCCACCGAGATGGAACGGCTGGTGCGGTTGCTCGGCGCCGAGCCCGTGGACTGGGGCCGCAAGACCGACTGCTGCGGCGGCAGTCTGGCGGTATCCCACACCGCCCTGGCCAAGCGCATGACCGCCCAGGTGCTCACCGATGCCCGGGACCACGGGGCGGACTTGGTGGCGGTGGCCTGCCCCCTGTGCCAGATCAACCTGGACGAGCGCCAGCCTGAGATGGCCGCCGACCTGGGGTTCACCCTGCCCGTGCTGTACGTAACCCAACTGATGGCACTGGCGCTGGATCTGCCCGCCACCGCCCAGGCCCTGGAGCTGTCCGCCGTGGCGCCGCAGCCGGTCTTGCAGTCGATGTGAACGGGGGAAAGACAAGAGAGTTTTCTAACATGAAGCACATGAAGGCCGTGAAGGGAATACTTCAAGTCATCAAGTTCTGAAGGTAGGTTTCTGCCGTTCCTTCATGCTCTTCATGTTCTTCATGGTGAAAGGGTAGTTGCAGTTGTCTCGCTGGCCGGCACGGATTGCCGCCCCAACCCGAAGGCGAGGAGCCATGTCCCCCAACAGGAACGGCAACGGCCGCAAAGTCGGCAAAGTGCTCGTCGTGGGCGGCGGTGTGGGGGGCATGCGCGCCGCGGCAGACCTGGCCGAGACCGGACTCCGGGTGTACCTGGTGGAGTCCTCCCCGGGACTCGGGGGGCGGGTGGCCCAGTTGGGATTCATGTTCCCCACCCACGACTGCGTGCTGTGCCGGGGCTCCTCCGACCACGGCTACGGCTGCACCCGGCCGTCCATCTCCCCGGCGTTCCAGGACCACAACCTGCACCCCAATATCGAGGTGCTGACCCTCACCGAGGTGGTGGACTTCCGCGGGCAGGTGGGGGACTTCACCGTCACCCTGCGCCGCAATCCGCGCCACGTGGACGCGGCCCGCTGCATCAACTGCCGGTTGTGCTCCGTGGTGTGTCCCGCCGCCGTGCCCAGCGAGTTCCAGATGGGCATGTCCAACCGCAAGGCGGCCTACAAGACCGCCCCCCGGGCGATCCCCGATGCGTTTGTGATCGAGAAGGGACCCTGGTGCGAGGAGTGTGGCAAGTGCGCCTCGATCTGCCCCACCCATGCCATCGACCTGGATGAGGCACCGCGCACCGCGACCCTGCATGTGGGCGCCGTGATCCTTGCCCTGGGTTACCAGCTGTTCGACCCCGGCCCCTTGGAGGAGTTCGGTCACGGCCGCTACCCCAACGTTCTCACCTCCATGCAGT
>JARGFW010000302.1 GCA_029211085.1 Deferrisomatales bacterium
TACAGGAGGCTGCGTAACCGACAACCTTGTGTCCAAGGACCCGGGGCCGCTACAAAAAGAGGAGTTCCGGTATTGCGGCTCCAATCCTGTAGATCCTGTTCACCCTGCCAAAAAGAAGGTTTTCAGGTTTTCTCTCCAAGAGGCACGAAACCATGAACTACCCATACTTTCCAGGTTGCACTCTTTATACCAAGGGCAAGACCTTCGACGATGCCGGCAAAGCCGCCGGCGAGAAACTCGGCTTCACCCTCGAGGAGTTGGAGACCTGGACGTGCTGCGGAGCCACCTTCCCCCTGGCCGAGGACAATGACATCGCGCTGGCCTCCCCCACCCGGGTGCTGGCCAAGGGCCGCGAGGCCGGGGACAAGCTGGTGACCCTGTGCGCCGTGTGCCACAACGTGCTCAAGCGCACCAACCACGTGATGCAGAACAACGAGGAGCGCCGCGCGAAGGTCACCGACTTCATCGAGGAGACCTACGCCGGCGACCTGGATGTGATCCACTATCTCGAAGTGCTGCGCGACGAGATCGGCTTCGAAGCCCTGGCGGAGAAGGTGGAAAAGCCGCTGCAGGGCCTCAAGGTGGCGCCGTACTACGGTTGCCTGCTGCTGCGGCCCAAGGCCGAGATGCAGATGGACGACCCGGACAACCCTTCGATCTTCGAGGAACTGCTCAAGGCCCTGGGTGCCGAGCCGGTGGACTACCCCATGAAGGCCGAGTGCTGCGGCGCGTTTCAGGTGGTGCACTCCGACGCCATGGCCACCCGCTGCTCCCGGGAAATCATCGCCTCCGCCCGGGCCCGCGGCGCCGAACTGTTGATCACCGCCTGTCCCCTGTGCCAGTTCAACCTGGAGGACCGTCAGGGTGAGATGGCCAAAGAGGAGCAGGGCTTCCGGGGCCTGCCGGTGCTCTACTTCACCCAGTTGCTCGATCTGGCCCTGGGCGGCGACCTCGACAAGCTTGACCTGACCAAGCACCACACCGACCCTCGCCCGGTGTTGCAGGCAGCGGGGCTCTAAGGTCAAAGGCAACGTCAGAGGCGTTTTTTTGACAGGATCGCACGGATTTCACGGATCTTGAGAACCTAGAGGCAAAGCGAAAGGCGTTTTTGGACAGGATTAACAGGATTGACAGGATGAAAAGACAAAATCTCTTGGGGGGTTGTTTTCCAATCCGTGAGATCCGTGAAATCCTGTCCAAGAAAAGGGTTTCAGGTTTTGAAGTCCCAATCCTGTAAATCCTGTTAATCCTGTCAAAAAGAGAAGGTTTTCGCTTTTAGGGGTCAAAGGTTTGAATGCCATGGAACAACAAAGGGTACTGGTCATCGGCGGCGGCATCGCGGGCATCACCGCGGCGGTGGATCTGGGCGACGCCGGCCAAGAGGTGGTTATGGTGGAGCGTCTGCCCAGCGTGGGTGGCCGCATGCTCCAGCTGTCGGAGACCTTCCCCACCCTGGACTGCGCCCAGTGCACCTTGACCCCCCGCACGGTGGAAACCGGGCAGCACCCCAACATCAAACTCTACCCTTACTCCGAGGTGGTGGGCCTGGAGGGGGAACCCGGGGCGTTCAAGGTCAAGATCCGCAAGAAGGTCTCCTACGTGGACTGGGACAAGTGCACCGGCTGCGGCGCCTGCCAGGAGAAATGCCCGCAGAAGGTGACCACGAACCCCTACGAACGCGGGGTGGGCATCAAGAAGGCGATCTACACCCTGTCCCCCCAGGCGGTGCCCAACAAACCGATCATCGATCCCGTCAACTGTCGCTATCTCAACAAAGGCAAATGCCGGGTGTGCTCCCAGGTCTGCCCGGTGGACGCGATCGACTACGGGATGCAGGAGAGCTTCGTCGAAGAGGAGGTCGCCGCGGTGATCGCCGCCACCGGCTTCGGGCTGTACCCCATCGAGGCCATGGGCGAGTACGGCTACGGCAGCGTGCCGGATGTGATCGACGGCCTGGCCATGGAGCGCATGCTGTCCGCCTCCGGCCCCACCGCCGGCGAGGTGATGCGCCCTTCCGACGGCAAGGAGCCGCAGAGCATCGCGATCATCCAGTGCGTCGGCTCCCGGGACCCGGAGAACCACAAGCCCTACTGCAGTCGCATCTGCTGCATGTACTCGGCCAAGCACGCCCGGCTGTACAAGCACAAGGTGCACCACGGCATCGCCAGCCTCTACTACATGGACCTGCGCTGTACGGGTAAGGGCTACGAGGAGTTTCTGCAACAGTCCACCGAGGAAGAGGGGCTGTTGTACATGCGGGGCCGGGTTTCCAAAATATTTAGAGACGGTGATCAGGTCGTTGTCTGGAGCACGGACACCCTGTCCGGGCAGCCTGTGGAGCAACGGGTGGATATGGTGGTGCTGGCCATGGCGGTGGTGCCCAACCCCGAGCAGGCGGAGTTGGCCCGGATCCTCGGCATCCCGGTGGACGCCAACGGCTTCTACCAGGAGCAGCACTACAAGATCGGCGCCGTGGACACCGGCCGCGAGGGTGTGTACATGGCCGGCTGTGCCCAGGGTGCGAGGGACATTGCCGACACGGTTGCGCATGCTTCTGCGGCTGCATCGAGAGTTCAGGTTTTCCTTAGCCGATTGGCGCGGCGGGCCGCGTAGTCGGCGCTAGGCCGCTAGTCGGCTAGTCAGCCAGGCGGCTCTTGCTGCCCAGCCGACCAGCCGTCCAGCCGACCAGCGAGGTCTTAATGAGCAGTCGAGTAGGCGTCTTCATCTGTTGGTGCGGGACGAACATCGCGGGCACGGTCGACGTGCACCACGTTGTCGAGCAGCTCAAGAAGCTGCCCGAGGTGGCCCACGCCGAGAACTACATGTACATGTGCTCTGACCCCGGCCAGGACAAGGTCAAGGCGGCGATCGAGGGCGCGGGCCTCAACCGCCTGGTGGTCGCCTCCTGCAGCCCGCGCATGCACGAAAACACCTTCCGCAAGGCGGCCCAGTCGGTGGGGCTGAACCCCTACCTGGTGGAGATCGCCAACATCCGCGAGCAGTGCTCCTGGGTTCACCAGACCCAGAAGAGCATCGCCACCCGCAAGGCCTACAACATCATCAAGGCCACCGTAGAGAAAGTGGTGCGCAACGCTTCCCTGGAGGCGATCCGGGTGCCCCTGACCAAACGCGCGCTGGTGGTGGGGGCGGGCATCGCCGGCATCTCTGCGGCCCTGGAAATGGCCGATGCCGGCTACGACACCATCGTGGTGGAGCGCGACAGCGAAGCCGGCGGCAAGGTTCGCTACCTGTCCAAGACCTTTCCCTACCACGAGGATGCCTCCGCGATACTGCTCCCCAAGGTGGAAGCCCTGGTCAACCACCCCAACATCACGTTCCTGCCCTCCAGTACGGTCACGGGAGTCACGGGCTACGTGGGCAACTTCGAGGTCCAGATCCAGGCCAACACCCCGGCCGACGCGGACAACGTGGAGCCCCTGACCCGCACCGAGAGCGTCGGCGCCCTGGTGGTGGCCACCGGCTACGACTTGTACCCGGTGGAGAAGATGGCCGAGTACGGAGCCGGCAAGATCCCCGACGTGATCGACTCCATGGCGTTCGAGGGCCTGCTCAAGGAGAGTTTTGCCAGCGGCACGCCGGTCAAGCGCCCCTCCGACGGCAGACCGGTGGGGTCGGTGGTGTTCATCCAGTGCTCCGGCAGCCGCGATCCCGAGAATCACAAGCCCTACTGCTCGCGCATCTGCTGCCTGTACACCAACAAGCAGGCCCGGCTGTTTCGCGAGCAGAACCCGGATGGGCGCGCCTACGTATCCTTCATGGACATCCGCACCGACTGCAAGAACACCGAGGAGTACTGCCAGGCCAACATCGACGAGAAGGGGCTGGTGTATATTCGGGGCCGGGTCTCGAAACTTTGGCGAGAGGGAGGGAAGGTCGGCGTGTGGACCGCGGACACCCTCACCAACGAAAAGCTTGAGTTGACCGTTGACCTGGTGGTGCTGGCTCAGGCGGTGCAGCCCTCCGAGGGGTACGCCCAGGTGTCGAGCACCTTCCGCGCCGGGGTGGACTCCAACGGTTTCTTCCAGGAGAGCCACATCAAGCTGCGCCCGGTGGAGAGTTCCACCCGTGGCGTGTACCTGGCCGGTGCCGGGCAGTATCCCAAGGACATCACCGACTCGGTCGCCCAGGCCATGGCCACCGCCTCCAAGATCCAGAGCCTGTTCGCCAACGAGGAACTGAGCCAGGACCCGCTGGTGTGCAGGGTGGATCCGGACGTGTGCAGCGCCTGCGGCCTGTGCGTGCCGATCTGCCCCTACGGCGCCCGCGAGGTGGACGACCTCGCCTTGTTCAGCCGGGTCAACGAGGCCCTGTGCGAGGGCTGTGGCGCCTGCGTCGCCGTGTGCCCCAACAAGGCCTGCCAGCTCAAGAACGACTCCATGGTCCAGGTGGTGAACGAGATCGAGGTGTTCACTGCCGAGGAAGATGAAGAGGGGTACTGCTGTAGCGGGTAGGAAGCGAGGCAGCTAGGACGCTGGGAAGCCAGGATGCTGGGAAGCTTCAAGCCTCCTAGCTTCCAAGCCTCCCCGCCTCCCAGCAGCGTAAACAAAGAGAACGCCATGAACGCATTCGCCAAGGAAGTGCAGGAGCGCAGCGGACAGAACCTGAGCCGCTGCTACCAATGCAAGAAGTGCTCGGGGGGCTGCCCCACTGCGCGCTGGTACGAGTGGTCCAACCACTCCATCGTGCGCATGGTGCAGCGGGGTATGAAGGACGAACTGCTCGGTTCCAAGTCGATCTGGATGTGCATCAGCTGCGAGACCTGTGGAACCCGCTGCCCCAACGGCATCTACCTCTCCCCGATCATGGACACCTTGCGTTCCATGGCGGTGGAGGAGGGCCACGGCGTCGCCGAGCCGGCGGTGGTGGCGTTCCACAAGGCGTTTGTGGGCAGCGCCAAGAAGTACGGCCGGGTCCACGAGGCGACGATGCTCGCCGAGTTCATGTGGAAGAGCAAATTGTTCGCCCAGAAGGGCTTTGTGGGCGAGGCCATCGGCGGCGCCAAGCTGTTCGCCAAGGGCAAGATCCCGCTGAAGGCGTCGAAAGTGAAGGGCAAGGA
>JARGFW010000303.1 GCA_029211085.1 Deferrisomatales bacterium
AGCTGTTCGCCAAGGGCAAGATCCCGCTGAAGGCGTCGAAAGTGAAGGGCAAGGATCAGATAGCGAAAATCTTTGCGGAATCCGAGCTGAAGCTCTGATTCCGCGGCTGGTCGGCTAGGCAGCTTGTCTGCTGGTCGGATTGGAACATAAATCGAGGATTTTGCTGACTAGCGGACTAGCCGTCCAGCTGTCTAGCGGAGCATTCCATGGACTTTTCCTACTACCCCGGCTGCACCGCCCACTCCACCGGGTGGGAGTTCAACGCATCCACCGTGGGGGTGTTCCAAACCCTGGGCTATGGCCTGGACGAGATCCAGGACTGGAACTGTTGCGGCGGCGCGTCGGCCCACAACCTGGACCACTTCGTCGGCCTCGGGCTGCCGGCCCGCAACCTGGCCATCGCCCAGGACGCCGGCAAGGACCTGATCATCCCCTGCGCCGGTTGCTACAACAACGTGAAGAAGGCCCAGGTCACCATGGAGGACGGCGGCGCCGACGCGGAGAAGATCTCCCGGGTGCTGGGGTTCGATTGGCAGGGCAAGATGGACGTGCTGTCCCTGGTGGATTGGCTGGAGCGCCCCGGGGTGATCGACGCGATCAAGGCCAAGGTGCTGAAGCCCCTGGAGGGCCTCAAGGTGGTGGGTTACTACGGATGCCAGCTGGTGCGGCCCCAACGGGTCACCGGGCGCTCCTCCTGGGAGAACCCCACGGTGATGGAGGCTGCCTGCGAGGCGGTGGGCGCCACCGCCCTGGACTGGTCCTACAAGGTGGACTGCTGCGGCGCCGACCTGGCGTTCGGCCACGGCGACCGTGCCGAGACCCTGTGTTCCAACATCGTCGGCAAGGCCAAGGAAGCCGGTGCCGATGCCATCGTGGTCTCCTGCGGGCTGTGCCAGATCAACCTGGACATGCGCCAGGGTGGACAGAACTTCCCGATCCTCTACATCACCGAGGTGCTCGGCGAGGCGATGCAGCTGCCGGGCCGGGACAAGTGGTGGAAGAAGCACATCACCGACCCGTCGGGGTTGTTCAAATAGGGGAAAGGCAACGTCAAGGGCGTTTTTGGACGGGATTGCACGGATTGCACGGATCTCTGAGATCCAAAGGCAAGGGCAGAGTCAAAGGCGTTTTTTGACAGGATTAACAGGATTGACAGGATGCAAGATCAAAGGCTCTTGGTTTTCAATCCGTGAGATCCGTGAAATCCTGTCTAAGAAAAGGGTTTTAGGTTTTGAAGCCTAAATCCTGTAAATCCTGTTAATCCTGTCCAAAAAGAAGATTTTCGACTTTTTGTTTTGATTTCAAGAGCGAGTCATCGATGAGCGATGCAAGCAACAGAGCACTGGTGGTCGGCGGCGGCCTGGGAGGGATGCAGGCGGCCCTGGTGCTGGCCGAGCGGGGCCACAGCGTGACCCTGCTGGAGAAGCGGCCGGCGATCGGCGGGTTGTTCCCGCTGCTCGACAACCAGTTCCCCACCCAGTCCTGCGGCGTCTGCTTCATGGCGTGCGAGACCCCGACCTACTGCCCGTTCGTGCAGTGCGAGCTCCACGAGAACGTGGAGATCCTGCCCTACACCGCGGTGGACAAGGTGGAGGGGCAGCGGGGCGCGTTCACGGTGAGCGCCACCCAGCAGCCCTCCTGCGTCGACCCGGAAAAGTGCACCGACTGCGGCGCCTGCGAAGCGGTTTGCCCGGTGGAGGTCACCCGGAGCTTCGGCGACGGCCTGGAGACCCGCAAGGCGATCTACAAGTACTATCCCAAGGCGGTGGGCAAGGCGTACGTGGTGGATGCCCAGGCGTGCACCCGCTGCGGCAAGTGTGTCGAGGTCTGTGACCCGGACGCCATCGACCTGGACGCCCGGCCGGTAGCCCACACGGTGCAGGTGGGTTCGGTGGTGCTGGCTCCGGGGGCTGACATCTTCCCCACCGCGAGCAAGGAGGAGTACGGCTTTGGCCGTTACGCCAACGTACTCTCGGCGGTGAAGTTCGAGCGCATGCTGGCCAAGGGCAGCCCCACCGGGGGCGCAGTGCAGCGCCTCTCCGACGGCAAGCTGCCCGGTAGCCTGGCGTTCATCCAGTGCGTGGGCAGCCGCGACGCCGAGATCGGCCAGGGGCACTGCTCCTCGGTGTGCTGCATGTTCAGCCTCAAGCAGGCCCGGTTCGCCAAGGAGCGCCATCCGGAGCTGGACGTGGCGATCTACTACATGGACCTGCGCGCTTTCGGCAAAGACTACGAAGACTACATCCGCCAGGCGGAGACCATCGGCATCCGCTTCGTGCGAGCGATTCCGTCGATCATCCGCCAGGATTCGGGCAGTGGAGACCTGACCCTGCAGATCGCGGGCCCCCATGGGGAGAGCCCCGAGGCCGTGGAGGTACACCACGGCATGGTGGTGCTGGCCTCCGGCTTCTGCGAACAGGAAGGCACCCGTGCCCTGGCCGGCACGTTCGGGGTGGAGCTGGGCGATGGCGGCTTTGCAGCGGGCGCCGAGTTCGCGCCCTGTGAGACCAACGTGCCGGGCATCTTTACCTGTGGAGCGTTCCGCGAGCCCAAGGATATTCCCGAGAGCACCGCCGAGGCGGCCTGCGCGGCCAATCTTGCTGCCCAGGCCCTGGCGGCCCCCGCGACCGTAGGCGACACGCCGATGGCCCCGACCCCGGCGGACTTCCGCGGGGAGGTGCCGGCGATTGGCGTGTTCCTGTGCACCTGCGAGGGTTTCAACGAGAAACAGGCAGATTTCCCCGCCCTGCAAGCCGCGGTGGAGAACCTGCCCGGGGTCGCGTTCGTGGAGACCGTCACCCACGCCTGCTCCAAGGCGGGCATGGGCGAGGTACGGCGCATCTTCGGCGAGAAGGAGCCCAACCGGCTGGTGCTCGGCGCCTGTTCCTACCGCATCGTCGACCAGCTCTACGCCCACATGCTCAAGAACATGGGCGTGCATCCCGGCGTGCTGGAGGTGGCCAACCTGCGCGAGGCGTGCCTGGAGAATCCGGCACCGGAACACGGGGGGAACGGCACGGCCCAAGAGGCGGCCCGGGCCACCCTGACCCAGGCGGTGCGCAGCTCCTGGTACGCCGGCTTCGCCCCCACCGTGCGCGAGTCGGTGGAGCAGACCGCGCTGGTGATCGGCGGCGGCGCCGCCGGCATGCGAGCGGCCCTGGACCTGGCGTCCCTGGGCCACAGCGTGCACCTGGTGGAGCAGCACGAGGTGCTGGGCGGCAATCTGGGCACGGCGCGGTTCACCCTCAAGGGCGGCGACGCCCAGGCCCTGCTGAAGGATTTGGAAGGCAAGGTCCGCAACCACGAGCGGGTGCAGGTCTACACCGCTGCCCAAGTGGGAACGGCCCAGGGCCGGGTCGGCGCGTTTCGCACCGAGCTGGAGACCGCCGGGGGGCCGGTGGAGGTGCTGCACGGCGCGGTGGCGTTCGCCACCGGCGCTTCCGAGGTGAAACCCTCCTGCTACGGCTACGGCGACAGCCCCAGGGTGGTCACCCAGAAGGAACTGGAAGGGCGCCTGGCCGACGGCAAGGCGGCCGCCAAGAACGTGGTGATGATCCAGTGCGTGGAGTCCCGGGAACGGGCCGAGGGCTGCCGCCCCTACTGCTCCCGGGTGTGCTGCACCCACGCCCTGAAGAACGCCTTGAAGCTGCTCGACGCAGACCCGGAGACCCAACTCACCGTGCTGTATCGGGATCTGCGCGCCTACGGTGCCAACGAGCATTTCTACCGCCAGGCTCGTGACCGGGGCGCACTGTTCGTGCCGTTCGATCTGGACCAGCGGCCGGTGGTCACCGTCAGCGGTGAAAGCCTCTCTGTGCGCTACACCGACCCGGGCCTGGGCGCCGAAGTCACCGACACCCCGGATCTCCTGGTACTCAGCGCCGGCATGGCCCCGGACATGGCGGGGAACGCGCGCCTGGCCGGGTTGTACGGAGTGGAAACGGACGCCAACGGTTTCTTCCGGGAGAAGAGCGCCAAGGCCGCCATCACCGACTTCACGGTCAAAGGCGTCTACATGGCTGGTCTGTGCCACGCCCCCAAGCACATCGAGGAGAGCCTGACCCAGGCCGGCGCCGCCGCCGGACGCTGCTCGGCGCTGCTGTGCAAGGACCGCCCTTCCGCCGCGAGGGCCTCCTACGTGGTGGACAAACTGTGCTCCCGCTGCGGCATCTGTGTGGACGTGTGCCCCTATCACGCCCGCAGCCTGGACATGGAGGACAAGCAGGTGGCGGTGGTGGACCCGGTGCTCTGCGAGGCCTGCGGCGCCTGCACCATGGCCTGTCCCAACAAAGCGGCCCAGCAGTACGGTTTTGCACCCAAACAGTTCCTGATGGGGCTGGATGAGTTATTGGGGTGAACGGTGAAGGGCCAACGGTGAACGGAGATACCCTCACCGGCTCTTGATCGCCCTCCCTGTTCACTGATCCCTGATCCCTGTTCACTGTCCGAAGGACAAGACCATGGCCGAACCCGCGAAGAAACTTGCCAACTTCGAACCCCGCATCGTCGCGTTCCTGTGCCACTGGTGCACCTACACCGGGGCGGACCTGGCGGGGACCACCCGTCAGCAGTACCCGCCCAACGTGCGCGTGGTGCACCTGATGTGTTCCGGGGCGATCGACGTGGTGTACGTGCTCAAGGCGCTGATGGACGGTGCGGACGCGGTGCTGATCGGCGGTTGTCACCCCGGCGACTGCCACTACGAGTCGGGCAACTACAAGGCGCGGCGCCGGGTGGCGATCTTGAAGGCGATCTTCAAACAGCTCGGGCTGCCCGAGGAGCGGGTCTGGCTGCGCTGGATCAGCGCCAGTGAGGGCCGGTACTTTGCGGACTCCATCCGGCAGATGACCGCCGCGATCAAGGCACTGGGCCCCAGCGAGTTCAAGGCCCAGTGGGATGCGTAGGAGCCGTTATGGGTCGTGAGTTGTGTGTCTTGAGTTGCAGGGCTCAAGCCAATCGAAGTCGGTGATCGACTCAGAACTCAAAACCCAGAACTGACAACTTCTTCCGAAGGAAGAGACATGAAAACTGGTCTTCTGCAAACGAACGGCGATGCGTTGGCCGCCGTGGAGGCTC
>JARGFW010000030.1 GCA_029211085.1 Deferrisomatales bacterium
CCGTGGCGGAACCCAAAACCGGCTCAGATTTGACGATCAACACAGTTGCTCACTTTTCACCCAGCACCGGAGAACAGCACATGGCAAAGCCCCATAAGCAGACAGAGGGAAGGACTTCACCCCAGCCGAGCCTCACCCACTACATCAACCGCAAGCGGCTGCTGGAAGAGAAGGTGCGCCGGCTCCGGGCGGAAGGTTTTACTGTGGCCGGACGCATTGCTCCGGCACAAATGGCCGCCGGGGATGCCGCGATGCGGCGCAACAGTCTGGTCGAACACTTCGGTTCCGTGGAGAAGGTTCCAGACCGCCGCAAGGGGGAGCTGCAGGAACTTGAAGGGGTGATCAACACGAACCGGGAGGTCATCGTCAAAGGCCGCAATCGTGAGCAGCAGATCTCCCGCGAGATCGCGGAGGCTCGCGAGGAGTTGGAAACACTGCGCTACACCGCGGGCTTCCAGGATGTCCTGGATTACCAGGCCAAAGTGGCAGACGCCGAACAGCAGATCGAAGACTTGCGCGCCGCGATCGCCGAGCAGAAAGAGACCATCAGTGATGCTGAGGACGCGATTCCTACCCCCGGGGACCTGAAACAACAACGCGACACCCTGCGGGCCGAGATCGCCATGGGGGCCGAGAAGCAGGGCGAGTTGGCAGCCGTGGAGCAGGCGGTCGAGGAAGAAGCTACGGCCATCGACCAAGCCCGGATCGACGTCGAGAAGACCATCTCCGCAGCCCGCCAGACCATCGCCGGGCTAGGGCGCAAGGTTGCCGAGGTGGAAGCCGCATTGGTGACTCTGCGGGCGCAGGCCCCCGATCTGCTTTTGGCGTTCCTGCTCAACCAGGCCGAGGACGTTTGCCGGAAGTACGAACAGGCGGCGCACGCCGTCGCAAAGCAGTTCGGCCAACTCAAAGCCATCGACGCCCTCATCTGCAAGCACGCCCCGGACCCTTACAAGAACGCCATCATGGGTCTGACGAGGCCAATCAATGTGCCTGGGGTATCCATCACGCCCCACCAGGTCGCCGGCACGGCGCCGACCCTTCCGGACATGCTCGTCGATGGCCGCTACATTTCTGCCGCCGACGTTTTGGTACCAGAACTGGATCGCATCAGGAGCCACGGAGTAACGATCCTCTAATCCGACTTCACGCCCCTTTGCCGAGATAGGTGGGCCATAGGCAAGGGGGCGGGGCGCTCTCCGGTACCATCGGCGCCGAAGATCGCTCGAATGGCCCATCATGGCCCCGGCGAAGGGCCACCGCCGAAATCTGACCTCCATTCTCATCGGTTGCCCCCCTTCGCCTCTTTTCCTCTCTCCGCCGAGCTTCGGCGGGGAGCGGCAAGGGACGCCCGGTCGTTTGCATCGCCGCTCAAGGCATGGCCAGTTCACCGGCCGCAAAGAAAAAGGAGTAGACCATGAAGACAGCAGCGAGCCAGTCACCCGCCACCCTATCCGAGGAAGAACTGCAGTTGTGTCGGATTTTCGGAACGTCACCCGAGGAGTATGCCGGCCAGAAAATGGCGCTGGCCACGGCTGCGGCGCAGGAACCCACCGGCACCAACATACTAACCCTCGCCAAGATCGCCGAGCTGTTCGGGAACACCCCTGAGGATCTCATAAAGCACGGAGGGTAACGAAGCCATGCCCTTGGAACAAACCGACCGGCACGCGGTTCTCCTCCTCCCCCAGAGCATGCGGAACCTGTTCGATTGGGGCATGAGCCTCGACGCTATTCACACTTTGATGGAGGAACTAGGCGGGCGAGTTCTCTATGTGCCGCAGATCGTCCGGTTGGATGGTCACATCACGAAACTCATCGGCACGCAAGAGGCGGAGATCCTCACCAGCGCGGCGGGCGGTCAGCACGTCTGCATTCCATTGGGTCACGTCTCTTCTGTGAGAGCCCGCCACGAGGCCATCCGCAAAGGCTACGACAACGGCAAGCCCATAAAAGATCTGGTTCGTGACTACCGGATCTCCGAGCGGCAGATCTGGACCATCCTGGGTAGTAGCGATTGAAGCCCAGGGCGCACGCCGGCTGGCCGCCTCGAAAGGGGCCAGCCCCTTGAAGGAGGAAGCACATGTCAGAGGTTGATGCCGTGGAAACGAATCGTGAGTGGGCCGTACGGCAGGTTCTGTCGATGCTGGAGGGCTCCGGTCTGCCACGCAAAGGCAGCTACTCCCCCGCGGAAGTCTGCCAGTTGTTCGGCATAGAAAAGGAGACCTACAAGCTACTGGTCAACGGCACCACCTTCCCCAGTCGGGGAGAATACAAGAACCCGATTCATCGGCTCGCCTCGTTCCTGTTGGTTCGAGACAAACGCGTCCCGTTCGGATCGTTGGTCGACTACTTGGCAGCTCGGAAGACACCCTAAACCTACCCCGAAAGGCCGACCCAACGATATGGCCGCCTCCTGGCACTGCAAAACTCAGGTCGGCGCCGCACAATCACCGAGGAAAACAGGAATGCACTCACAGGCCCTTTCCGTACCCCTTGAACTTCCCGCACGTGGCCAGGCCCCGGAGTGGGTGGAGCTGCTCCCGCTGGGGCCCACCATCAAGGGCCGCGATGGCCGGCAGTGGTTGAATGACCGGCCGGACGAGGTCGTGGCGGCATTTTCGACCGCGAACGAACCGGTGCTCATCGACTACGAGCACGCATCGGAACTGGCCGCGCCGGAGGGGAAGCCCGCGCCGGCCGCCGGCTGGCTTTCCCAACTGGCCGTGCGGGGGGGCGGCTCGGTGTGGGGGCGCGTCGAATGGACGCCGCGGGCTGCACAAATGATCTCCGACCGAGAGTACCGGTTCCTCTCGCCGTGCTTCTCCTACGACCGGCAAACGAACCGGATCGTGCGGCTGCTGTCAGTAGGACTGACCAATCGCCCGAACCTGGCCCTCGTGGCCTTGAATCGCCTGCTGGCGCGGGGCGCAGGACAAGCGATGGTGGTGAACACCGCGAACCCTGCCCCTGCTGCCATGGCGGGGATAACCCCAGAGGATGCCGCGAAGATCCAACACGCATTCGGCCACACGCCGGAAGACCTGCAAAGGTGGGCGCCGCCGAGCACGGAAATCACGACGATCTCGGAAAAGGACGCGGCGACGTTGCGGCACCTGTTCGGGGAGGATTGGCGAGGTTGAACGCTGTTGCGGCCTTCCGAAAAGGCCGGGATTCCTCCAACGGTCGTCGCGCTACACCTGGACTTTCCGAAAAACCAACGAGCCGATCGTAATGACTCTCTCGTAGGCAGTGGGCGGTTCGGTATGGCTACGGGCGGGGAGAAAACCGGATGCCGTGGTCCCCGGGGTACGGAGCGGTGTGGGTGTGACTGCCGAGCAGAATGTCTTCGGGGATTCCTTCACCAGCGGGAAAGGCTGCGCAGGCGTTGAGATACTCCCGTTCCAGTTCTGGCAGGTCGTCTGCCGGGGTGAGATCCACCACGCCGAGGTAGTGTACACAGGAGCCGCAGACATCGGACGATGGGGGGAGCGTACCACCCATGAGACACCTCATCGACTGTAGGAAACACCAAGGGAAATATACCACAGGGTAGGCACAACGGTAACGGCGTCGGTCCAAGCCAAGCGGCCCGTCCCTCCTGCAAATACTTTCGCATTTGACGCCCGGCGACCGAGTGTGTACGGTTTGCGACGCTGGATAAGGGGGAGCCGAATGGGCTTGATGAAGAACTCCAGATGACAAGCCAAAGCCCGGGCGGGGTCGCCTGGGCTTTTCCGTGCACACGGTCAAAGGTGGTGCCACGTGTCAACAGCACATTTCAGAATCACGTATGACGGCCCGGCTTTAGCCGACCACCAGATGGATGTGAAGAAACTTTCTCCGGCGCTCCATGCGGTCGGGGAACTGCTGGAGGCCGCGAACCGGGTTCTCAATGAAGATCACGGGAAGGTTTCCGTCCGGGTTCAAGGGTCGTTCAAAACGGGCTCGTTCGGCATCGACTTTGCGCTGATGCACAGCCCATGGGAAATACTGAGGGGCCTCTTGGTGCATGACAACACCCAGGCAGCTCTCAATCTGGTAGCTTTGCTCGGCTTGGCAGGGGGCACCGCCAAGGGGCTGCTCCAGTTGATTAAGTGGCTCCGCGGGCGCAACCCGACGCGAATCATCGACCTAGACGATGGCAGGGTGCGGATCGAAGTTCTGAATGAGGCCATTGAAGTCGAACTGGAGGTTCTGAAACTGCTACAGGATTACAAAGTACGCAAAGCGGTTGAAGCGATGATCACCGAGCCGATGTCCGAAGGGTCTGGAGTCGAAAACTTCGCGTCTGGGCCGGTCGAGGGGGACGGTTTCTTCGTGGTGGAAGCAAGAGAGGCCAGGGCCTTTGTTGCGCCGCCGGCCACGGACACTGACATTGGTGAAACGCGCTCGAACAAATGGCTGCAGTTGGCTGGAGTATCCTTCGTTGAGGGAAACAAGTGGCGGTTTTCGGACGGGTCGACCACCTTCCCGGTCGCCATCGAGGATGAGGAATTCGTTCAGATGGTCCAGAAGAACGAGATCCGTTTCGGTGCAGGCGACCTACTGAGCGTCGACCTCGTGAGCCGTCAATTTCTGAACAACGCGGGCAAGATGTCCACCGAACACGTCGCCAAGCGAGTGTTGGAACACAGAAAGGCAGCAGTTCAGGTGAATATGGTCTTGCCCCGTGGTGAAAACGAAGACTGACTTCAACGTGTCGCGCAGGCCCCTTCCGCGATGTTTTTCATTCACAAGCCGTGACAAACCACGCGACACCGAGTGACAAACCTTGTGGCGCGCTACAGAGAGATGGATCGTTACCACAATCGTTACCATATGGCGCATTGTATAGAAAAAGGGCCTAGGCGCAATCGCCTAAGCCCTTAGTATTACTGGTGAGCCGTGCAGGACTCGAACCTGCGACCGCCTGATTAAAAGTCAGATGCTCTACCACCTGAGCTAACGGCCCACAAAACGAACAAGTGGGCGTTTATACCCGGAGATCCACGGTGTGTCAATCCGCGGCCCGCCCGGCTCGTGAACTGCTCAGCCGGCGAAGGGGTTCTGTAGCTCCAGGGTGGCTTCGCGGCCCGGGCCGACGGAGACGAGGACCACGGGGCAGCCGACGTGGACTTCGATGAAGCCGATCAGCTTGCGGGCGTTTTCGGGCAGGTCGGCCATGGCGCGGACGCCGCTGATGTCCTCGCTCCAGCCGGGCAGGGTTTCGTAGATGGGTTTGACCCGGGCCAGATCCTCGGCGCGGCTGGGGACGTGGCGGATGATCTCCCCGTCCAGTTCGTAGGCGGTGCAGCAGCTGACTTCGTCCAACCCCCGGAGTACGTCCAGCTTGGTGACCGCCAGGCCGGTGAGGCCGTTGAGGCGGCGGCAGGTCTGCAACGCCACCAGGTCGATCCAACCGCACCGCCGGGGCCGCCCGGTGGTGGTGCCGAACTCGGCTCCCTGCTTGCCCAGATGTTCGCCCACGGCGTCGAACAACTCGGTGGGGAAGGGGCCTTCGCCGACCCGGGTGGTGTAGGCCTTGGTGACGCCCACCACGGCGTGCAGGTCGCCCGGTCCCACCCCGGCGCCCGGCGCGGCGAAGCCGGCCACGGTGTTGGAGCTGGTGACGAACGGGTAGGTGCCGTGGTCGATGTCGAGCAGTGTGCCCTGGGCGCCCTCGAACAGGATGTTGTCACCCGCCTCCATGCGCTCGTGAATCAGGGTGCTGACGTCGCAGATGTAGGGGCGCAGTTGCTCGGCGTGGGCGGCCACCTCGGCGATCACCGCATCGGCGTCCATGGTCGGGGCCCCCAGGTGGGCCAACAGGGCGTTGCGCTCGTCGAGCAGGGTGCGGATCTTCTCGGCCAAGACCTCGGGATACAACAGGTCGCTGGCGCGCACCCCGCGGCGCGAGGCCTTGTCTTCGTAGCAGGGGCCGATGCCGCGGCCGGTGGTGCCGATCTTGTTCTTGCCGGCTGCGCCTTCGCGGGCCGCGTCCAGGGCCTTGTGGCAGGGCAGGATGAGGTGGGCCGAGGCGGAGAGCTTCAGTGCCTGGTCGCCTGGCCACTTGCCCTTCTCGCGCAGTCCGGCGATCTCCCCCAGCAGCACGCCCGGGTCCACCACCACGCCGTTGCCGATGCAGCAGGTGGTCCCTTCGTGCAGGATGCCGGAGGGGATGAGGTGGAGCGCGATCTTCTCGCCCTCCACCACCAGGGTGTGCCCGGCGTTGTTGCCGCCCTGGAAGCGCACCACGGCGTTGGCCTGGCTGGCGTAGATATCGACGATCTTGCCCTTGCCCTCGTCGCCCCATTGGGCGCCGACGACGACCACGTTCGGCATAATCAAGACTCCTCAGCGGTGAGCTTTGCCACCAGCTGGTCAAGGGCCACGGGGCGTTCGCCACCCGTGGTGAGGTCGAGCAGCCGCAGGGGGGCGGCTGTTCCCTGTTCGGTGAGCACCGCCACCCAGCGGAACCCCTGCTCCCTGGCGTGGGCTGCACTCTGTTCCAGGGGCCGGCGGATGCAGTCCCGCGCAGCCCGCATTCCGGCGTCGCGCAGGCCGTGAGCCAGGGACACCGCAGAGGTACGGTCGGGGGCGAAGTTCACCAGGAACACACCCCGCGGAACGGTCGGTCCGGCGCCGCGCTGCAGGTGCAGGGCCTCGGTGAGGGCCACCAGATCCATAGAGAAACCGGTGGCCGGCAGGTCCGCGCCGTAGCGGCCCAGCAGACGGTCGTAGCGGCCGCCGCGGCACAGCGGCACCCCCAGGTGGTGTACGAACGCCTCGAAGATCACCCCGGTGTGGTAGTCGATGCCGCGGATCTCGCCGAGGTCGATGGTGAGGTGGTCTGCCAGATGGTGGGCCTCGGCGTACCGCACCACCTGGGTGAGCCCGTCGAGGGCCGCGCGGCTGTGATCGCTCTCCACCAGGGCCAAGGCCCGGTCCAGCACCTCGGTGCCCCCGGCCAGCAGGGGAAGTTCGGCCAGCAGGCGCTTCTTGGAGTCGGACAGAGGCAACTGGTCGAGCACCGTCTCCAGTTCGCTGACGTCCTTGCGTGCCACGGCGCTGGTCACCGTTTCGGTCTGGTCTGCGGTGAGAGCGGTACCCTGGAGCACGCCGCGGAAAAACTCCACCTGGCCCACATCCACCTTGAACTCCCGCAGCCCGGCGCGGTGCAGGCAGTCCACCGCAAGGGCGATGGCTTCGGCGTCGGCTTCGGGATCGCACACCCCCAGCAGTTCGGCGCCCACCTGGTGCAGTTCCCGGGAACGGCCCTTGCGGGCCGGCACGTGGCGCAGCACCGAGCCTTCGTAGCACAGCCGCAGGGGCAGGCTGGCGTCGCGGAAGCGGGTGGCGACCAGGCGGGCCAGTTGGGGGGTGAAGTCAGGGCGCAGGGCCAGTACGTGCCCGGTGTCGCGGTCCACGAGCTTGTACGCCGCCAGCTCGGTGTCCGGATCGGCGGCGGCTCGGGAAAACGCTTCGGCGTACTCCAACAGGGGAGGCACCACCGGGCGGTAGCCCCAGCGGGCCATGGTCTGCAGCAGTTCCCGGCGCAGTTCGAGAAACTCGGCTGCGTGCTCGGGGAGGATGTCTCCCAGCCCGGCGGGCAGTTCGCAGTGCAGACCGCCGGCGCCCCGGTCAGAGGTTGGCGCTGGTGACACTGATCACGTTTTCCAACTGGCGCAGCTCGGCGAGCACCTCTTCGCCCACATTGCTGTCAACGTTGACCACGGTGACCGCCCGCCCGCCGGGAGCCTCGCGGCCGAACTGCAGTTGCCCGATGTTGATGCCGCGGTGGCCCAGGGTGGTGCCGATGCTGCCCACGAGCCCGGGGCGGTCATAGTTCCAGAACACCAACAGGTGCCCCTGGGGAATGGCCTCGATGGCGATGCCGTCCAGTTCCACCAGCCGCGGTTCGCGTTTGCCGAAGATGGCGCCGGCGAGGCTGTACTGGCCGGACTCGATGTCCACCCGCAGGCGGATCAGGGCGCTGTAGTCCTCGCCGTTGGAGGCGGAGGTTTCCACGACGCGGATGCCGCGGTTGCGGGCCACCACCGGGGCGTTGACCAGGTTCACCCGCTCCCCCAGGGAAGCGGCGAGCAGACCCTCCAGGGCGGCGGCGGTGAGTAGCGCGGTGCGTCCGCTGGCGGCCTTGCCAAAGTACTCCAGTTCCACGCCCTTCAGCCCTTGAATGCCCAACTGGGCCTGCAGTTTTCCCAGGCTGCGCGCCATCTCGAGATAGGGGCGCATCTGCTCCATGGCCTCGGCGGGCACGCTGGGCACGTTGAGGGCGTTGCGGATGGTGCCGCCAATGAGGTAGTCGGCGACCTGCTCGGCCACCTGCAGGGCTACCGCCTCCTGGGCCTCGGCGGTGCTGGCGCCCAGGTGGGGGGTGCAGATCAGGTGGGGGTGGCTCACCAGGGGGGTCAGCCCCGGGGGTTCCTCCTTGAACACGTCCAGCGCGGCGCCGGCTACCTGACCGGACTCCAGGGCTTCCAGCAGCGCGTCCTCGTCGATGATGCCGCCCCGTGCGGCGCACACGATGTGCACCCCGGGCTTCATCTTGGCCAGGTTCTCGGCGTTGATGAGGTTGCGGGTCTCGTCCATGAGCGGCACGTGGAGGGTGATGATGTCGGCGCGCCGGAACAGGTCGTCCAGGTCCACCAGTTCCACGCCCAGTTCCGCGGCGCGCTCGGCGCTGATGAACGGGTCATAGGCCAGCACCTTCATCTTCAGGCCCAGTGCCCGGTCGGCGACGATGGAACCGATGTTGCCCAGACCCACCACGCCCAGCCGTTTGCCGCACAGTTCGCGGCCCTGGAACTTCTTCTTCTCCCACTGGCCGTTCTTCATGCTCATGGTGGCCTGGGGAATGTTGCGCACCAGGCTCATCATCAGCGACAGGGCGTGTTCGGCGGTGGTCACGGTGTTGCCTGCGGGGGTGTTCATCACCACCACGCCGTTCTTGGTGGCGGCGGGCACGTCCACGTTGTCCACGCCGATGCCCGCGCGGCCCACCACCTTGAGGTTGGTGGCGGCCTCCAGGATCTCGGCGGTCACCTTGGTGGCGCTGCGGATCACCAGGGCGTCGTAGTCGCCGATGATCGCCTTGAGTTCTTCGGGAGGGAGCCCGGTGATGACATCGACCTGAAGGCCCTCCGTGCTCTTTAGGATCTCCACGCCCTGGGTGGAGAGGCTGTCGCTGACCAGCACACGCTTCATGCCGCACCTCTGGTGAAGGGAGTCGCCGGAGACCGGCTGCAGGTGGAAGACTGGGGGACGGTGATCACGGTTGTTTCCTCCCGAAACAAAGAACACGACCCGGCCCGGGGGGGCGGGGTCGAAGCAGGGTCGGTGCCGGCAAACCAGCGGACGCTACCAAAGCGTCCCGCCGCCGTCAAGGCTGGCCGGTGGCGGTAATCTTGCGCCGCCGGGGCGCCTTCTTGGGGGCAGGGGAGTCGCCGTCCGGGGCCGGGGCCTCGGGCTCTGCGGGTTCCGCCGGCGCCTTGCGGGCGCGGGTAACGCGCGGGGCCGGCTTCTTCTTGGCGACCGGTACTCCGGCCTCGTCGGCGGCTTTGGCCTCCGGCTCCTCTGGTGGGGGCTTGGCTCGGCTGCGCGGTTTGCGGGGTTTCTTGGCCGGTTTCGTTTCCGCCACGGGGGTTTCGACGCTCCCGGTGTCGGCGGGTGCCGGCTGCCCGGCTGGCGCTGGCTCGGCCGTGGCTGCCGCGGTTGCTGCCGCGGCCTTGGGTTTCCGGGGCCGGCGGGTGCGCGTGGCCTTCGCTGTCGGGGGCGGCTCTTCGGCCGCGGGCGCGACGATCGGCGTCGCTGCTTCCGGGGCGGCGGCTGCCGGGGCAACGGTGGCTTCGGCCAAAGGCGTCGCTGGGGCTTCCGGCAACGCCCCCTGGGCAGTTCTCGGCTTGCGGCGCCGTTTGCGGCGGGAGCGTTTGGGTGCCTCGGTGGTCGGTGAACCGTCCGCGCCTGAGGCGGCAGCCTCTGCGGCCGGCGCTTCCGTCGCCTCCAACTCGTCGGTGTCGGTCGCCGGCTGTTGCTGCGCATCCAGCGCTTGGCTGTCCTCGCCCTTTTCGGGCTGTACAGCACTCCCGCCTCCCACGCGGGGCTGCACCTGCTCCTCCGTGGGCTGTTGCCGCGCCTGCGCCTCCTGCGCCTGTGGCACTCGCCCCTCCGTTGGCAGCGGCACGCTGCTCACCGGGCTCCCGCTCTCGCCGGTGCGGCCCGTGGCCCGTTTGCGGCGCTGCCGGCGCTTGGACGCCGCCGAAAGGGGCCGGGGTTGGCTGTTGGTTGCCAGTTCCGCGGCCTCGGCATCGGCTTCGGCGGCGGCGATCTCGGCGGCGCTGTATCCCGAGCCCCCCGCCGGGAACCGTGTCTCTTTGCCCTCCTCCGCTGGGGTGTTGTCCTCCACCCCGTCCCGGTTGCCGTTGCCGCGCCCGCGGCGGCGCCTGCGGCGCCGCTTCTTGCCCGGCTCCCGGGCGGCTTCTTCGGCACCGCTGGCCGAGCCAGCCACCACCTGTACCTGCTCCGTCGTCTCCGGCTCCGTGTCCGGCTCCGTGTCCGGCTCCGTGTCCGGCTCCGCGGGGACCTCGATGGCTTCCGCCGGCTCCTCGTCCACCAGGGGGTAGAGGGAGGGGCGGCGGGGGCGCTGGGGCAGGTCGGGCAACCCCTGGGGCGCCAGCAGTCGGGCCCGGTTGAAGCCCTCGGGCAGGTCGGTTTCCACCTCGGAGCGGTCCTTGGCACGGTACTCCAGGTAGAACTGGTTGGCCGACAGCGCCTCTTCGGCGAACACCAGAATCTCGGTGCCGAAGCGCGACTCCAGGTCCATCAGTTTGGTGCGGTGGCGGTTCTGGAGCAGGGTGGCCACCGGCCCCGGCACTCCCACCAGCACCTGGCGCACCGCGCCCTTGCGGGGCAACCGCAGCTGCACCCGCCGCAGCACCGACAGCGCCGAGCTCTCCGGGGTGCGGATGGTCCCCAACCCGCTGCACGCCGGGCAGGGCTGGATGGCGCCGGCCCGAGCTACGCCCTTGATGCGCTGGCGCGACAACTCCAGCAGACCAAACTTGGAGATGGTGCCGGTGTCGGTGCGGGCCTTGTCTTCCTTCAGCGCCTTCTGCAGCACCTTGCGCACCTCGCTGCGGTTCTTGGCCGGGCGCATGTCGATGAAGTCGATGACGATGAGCCCCCCCATGTCGCGCAGGCGCAACTGCCGGGCGGCCTCTTCCGCCGCCTCCTTGTTGGCGATGAACGCGGTCTCTTCGATGTCCTTGCCGGAGGTGGTCCTCCCGGAGTTTACATCGATGCTCACCAGCGCTTCGGTCTGCTCGATGACCAGTGAACCCCCGGACGGCAGGGGTACCTTCTTGGCGTAGATCGACGCGATCTGGTCCTCCAGATTGTGTTTGGAGAACAGGGGGGACTGCCCCTGGTAGAGCTTCAGGCGCTTCGAGTGCACCGGCATCACAGCCTTGAAGAACGCTTCGACCTGCCGGTACATGTCTTCGTTGTCGATCAGCACCTCCTCGATCGCCGGGGTGAAGTAGTCGCGCAGGGTGCGGATGACGATGTCGGTCTCTTCGTAGAGCAGGGCCGGGGCCTTTTCCTGCTTGTCGCGGGCTTGTATGGTCTCCCACAGCCGCAGCAGATAGCCTGCGTCGCGGGTGAGTTCCTGTTTGGTGCGCCCCTCGGCGGCGGTGCGGGCGATGTAGCCCATCTCCTCCGGGATGCCACTGCCGTCGAGGATCTGGCGCAGTTGTTTGCGGGTCGCCTCGTCGTCGATCCGGCGCGACACACCCCGCTTGCTCACCAAGGGCATCAGCACGAAGTGGCGCCCGGGCAAGCTCACGTAGGTGGTCAGCGCGGCACCCTTGTTGCCGATCTCGCCCTTCTTCACCTGCACCAACAGATCCTGCCCCTTGCGCAGGCTGTCCACGTCGCGCTTGTCGCCGCGGAAGTACTGGGGGTGGATGTCGGGGGCGGCGAGGAAGCCGTTGCGCTCCCGGCCGTAGTCCACGAACACGGCATCGAGGCTGGCGATGATCTTGACGATGCGGGCCTTGTAGATGTTCCCTTCGATCTGTTCCTGCTGGGCCGTCTCGATGGAGAGTTCCTCCAGGCGGCCATCGGCCACGATGGCGATGCGGCTCTCCTCGTCGTTGACGACGTTGACGAGCATGGACTTGGACATGTAATCCTCAGATGGATCGCGCCGCGGCGCGGGTGGGTTCCGTAAACAATCGCCCTATATAGCAGATTTGTGATCCTGGGAGAAGCAACGGATGCCCGAGGTACTGCGACCGGAAGGGTTGAAGAAGCGACTGGAGACACTGCCCGGCCTCGCGGCGGCGCGCGCAGCACTGGCCGCCGCCGGTGTCGGGAGCGCCTGGCTGGTGGGAGGCGCGGTGCGCGATGCGGCCCGCGGCGTTCTGCGCCCCGCCGGTGACCTGGATCTCGATCTGGCCCTGCCCGGCGACGGGCGGGACGCCGCGCGACGCATCGCCGCGACCCTGGGCGGCAGCGCCTTTCCCCTGGACGAGGAACAGGGGGCGTGGCGGGTGGTGGCGGGGGAGCCCGCCACGGTGGACGTGGTTCCCCTGCGCGCCGCGACCGTCGAAGAGGACCTGGCGGGGCGCGACCTCACCGTGAACGCCGTGGCCTGGGAGTTGTTCGGAGACGGTGCGGTGCTGGACCCCCTGGGAGGGCTCGCCGACCTCGCCCGGGGGCGGGCCCGGTTGTGTTCCCCCGGAGTCCTGGAAGCGGACCCGGTGCGGGTGCTGCGGGTGTACCGCTTTGCCGCCACCCTGGCCCTGGAGTTGCCCCCGGAGGTGGTCGTCGCCGTGGCTGCGGCGGCGGAGGCGTTGCCCCGCATGCCCCGAGAACGGGTGCGCGACGAGCTGTTTGCGACCCTCGACAGCGGGCGCGGAGCCTGGGCCCTGGGAGCCATGGCCGACCACGGGGTGCTCGCGCAGTTGGTGCCCGGGTTCGACGCCTGGAAGGGCTTCGACCAGGGGGAGTACCACCGCTACGACCTGGCCGAGCACGCCCTGCGCACCGTGGCTACCGCCGAGGAACTGGCCTGGCATCCAGGACGCTTCCCGTTTCTCGCTCCAGCGGAACCGCTGGCGGAGCACCTGTCGGAACCCCTGGAGGCCGGGGTGACCCGCCGGGCCCTGCTGCTGTGGGTGGCCCTGCTCCACGACGTGGCCAAGCCCGCCACGGTGCGGCCCGACGGCGATCGGCTGCGCTTTCTCGGCCACGAGGTGCAGGGCGGCCAGGAGGTGTACCGCCTGCTTCGGGGCCTGCGGCTGGGGGGGCGTACGGCCCGGGCGGGCCAGCGCCTGGTGGCAGCGCACCTGCGCCTGTTCCAGCTGGCGCAGCAGGAGCCGCCCACCCCCCGGGCCCGGCTGCGCTACCTCAAGGATCTGCGCCGCGAGGTGCCCGAGGCCCTGCTGCTGGCCCTGGCCGACGAGTGGGCCACCGGCCCGGAGCGGCCGGCGTGGCCCCGGGTAAGCGTCACAGCGGGACAGATGCTGACCCAGTACTGGCAGCGGCGTCACGCGGCGCCGGTGGCGCCCCTGCTGCGGGGCCGCGACCTGTTGGCCCTGGGGCTCGCCCCGGGGCCCCGGGTGGGGGCGATCCTGCGCGCGGTGGAGGCCCAGGAGCGGCTCGGCCGGGTGGGCGACCGGGCCCAGGCCCTGGAGCTGGCCCGGGCCCTCGTCGCCGAGGCGGGGTGACGGGCGAACCAGCCGCGCTCCCCCGGGGGGCCCGGGCGACCCACCTGCCCCCCGAGGAGGAACCGCGCATGGGCCATCGTCCGATTCTGAAACCGCTGCTGCTGGCGCTGGTGCCTGCGCCAGGACCAGGTCACCGCTATCGCCGAGGGCGAGCTGGGGGTGAGCCGGGGGTCCTTCAACGGGGTGCGGTTCAGCATGCTCCACGCCGATCCGGACTCCACTGCCTGGGAGTACTGTTCCCTGCAGGGGCCGGGCACCACCGACGAGTGCTTCCGATACAGGCCCACGAGTACGACATCCACATGCCCCCGGGGGGACCTCCTGCCCGGTGACCCCTATGCAGTGCTCTCCAAGGACATCCAGACGGGAACCTACGTGGGTACCGCCAAAGTGCGCGGGACCCTGTGCCATCGCCCGGCGTTCACGGCGGCGAACGCCGACTTCAGGTCTGGGTGGAGGCCGGCTGGCGATCCAGTACTTCAACGGGCCGGCGAGCGAGGGGCACCGGGGTTTCCGAAGAGCAGCGGGCGTACGCCCAGGAACTGCGGTTGAAACAGATGGAGCTGGAGTTCGAGAAGGAACAGCAGCGGAGCCAGCAGCAGCACGAGCTGCAGATGCAGAAGAGCCAGCACCGCCACCAGGAGAAGCTGCAGAGCGAGCGCAATAGCCGCTACTACCGGGGTAGCACCCGTTCCCGCGGGGCGAGCCGGTACCGGTACTCGGGAGGGGGCTCGAGGCCGGGCAGGTTACAGCCCTGGGTCGGAAGAAACACGAGGGAGGGCCGTCGCGGCGGCCCTCCCTTGCGTTGATGGGCAGGGGTGGCCGGGGTGGAGGCCGGCGGGCCCTCCCGCGTCCCTTTGCCGGCCCAGGGTCAGAAGTCGATCACCAGGGAGGTCAGGAAGGTGGTGTCGGTGTACTTGGCGTCGCCTGCCGGCCGGTTCTGGTAGTTGACGAGGTAGCTGAGCCCCAGGGACAGTTTGTCGCTGAGCTTGGCTTCCAGGGCGGTCTCCGAGTTGGCGAAGTACACGTCGGTGTCGTCGAACGAGACGGCAACATCGGCGTTCTGCTTGAACTTGAGGTTCGCGGTGATCTGCCAGGTGTAGTTGCCCTCGGCCTTGCCTGCGGCGTAGGACTCCGTGTCGTCGGCGGGTTCCGGGACCGCGTGCAGGTCCTCCTGGACGTAGAGCACCGACAGCAAACCCTTCAAGGTGTGGACGTCGGTCTTGAGGAAGTCGTAGCCGGCGCCGGGACCGACCGTAACCCGCATGTCGTACCCGGAGAAGGTGTCCTTCAGGTAGTCGGCGGCGGCGAAAGCGAACAGCCGGTCGGTGAGTGCCCGCTCGTAGCGCGCCCCCGCGAACCAGCGGCTGGAGGTGATGTCGCCCCCGGTCGCGCCGTAGAGGCCCTTGGCGTTGGCGAAGTACCGGTTGGGGGTGGCATCGGCAGAGGCCTCGATCTTGCCGGCGAAGGTCTGGGTGTCGGTGTTGCCGTTGGTCTGCACGTAGGAGATTTCCGAGCGGGCCTTCCACTCGGTTCCCGCGCCTCCCGCCGCCGCGGCCGGGCCGCCGCACACCGCCGCCAGTCCCCCCAGTCCGAGGATCCAAATCACCCTTCGCATGTCCGACTCCTCTCTTTCTGCACAGGGGCGCGGTGCCCACTGCGGTGCGCCCGGGAAAGGCCGACCAGTATAGGTGCGGCAACGGATCGGTCAAGTCGCGGGGCGGCGGGGAGTGGCGAGGGCCCGTCGGCGATCAGGCCTCCCGTCCACAATGCGGTTAACGGCAACCGGGCGACTCCCAACAACGGCGTCCACTTCCCGGCGGGCGCAACTCAGTTGGTAGAGTATCAGCTTCCCAAACGGAGGGTCGCCGGTTCGAATCCGGTCGCCCGCTCCAGAACGGCCCTGCTTTCAAGGGCTTATCCATTTTGCAGCCCCTATTGGGCCCCATGCTTCCGCGAAACCCGCGGGCCGGGTGTCCCGGTAGGGGATTTTCGTCGGGTTCTTCCCATCCCAAGCGGGCGCGGATTCGCGCCGCGTGTTCCACCGGGGGCGCCACGGGCGCCCGTGCACGGCGCGGACCATGGGGCGGGGGCCGCGCCTCGCCAACGGCTCCCGTCGTGACAGGACGGGTCGGTGGCCGGTGATCCCCACCGCAGTGGCCGAGATGCGTGGCACCCCGGCCCTTGACGATCGCAGACAGGCGCCGGTATTTTCCCGTACCGAGCGCGGCTATTGCGTCGTCCCCCGGAGCAGTCCCTTGGTCATTCCCCGCTGGTTCAGAGACCTCAGTCTTCGCCGCAAGCTGATCGTGATGGTGCTGCCCCTCGCACTGGTGCCCCCGGTCCTGGTGGGTGCCGTGGTCGGGACCGTCGCGTCCCAGGAGGCCTTCTCGGGCGTGACCCGTGCAAGCCGGGATGATCTCGACCACCTGGCTTCGTTCACCTTGGACCTGCTGCAGGCCCACCACGAACAGTTCCAGGTGTACCAGGAGGACAAACGGCGCACCATCCGCGAGGACCTGGCGTCCCTGGTGAACTTCGCCGTGGGGGTGGTGGAGGCCCAGCACCGGGCGTACCGGGAGGGACGGATCACCCGGGACGAGGCGCGGCGGCTCGCGGCCGAGGCGATTCGCAAGTCCAGCGTGGGGCGCTCCGGGTACGCCTACGCGATGACCAGTTCCGGACTGTTGGTCGCCCACCTCGCCCGGGAGGGCGAGGTCATCCTCGACGAGCGCGACCCGGACGGCCGGCCGTTCATCCGGCAGATGTGCGAGGAGGCGGTGGCGGCGCCACCCGGGGCCGTGCTGCACACGGTGTACCCCTGGCAGAACCCGCTCTTCGGCGATACGGCGCCGCGCACCAAGAGCGTGGCGTTCCGCTACTTCGCGCCGTGGGACTGGATCGTCGCCGCCGGCAGCTATCTGGACGAGACCTACGAGGACGTCGCCTTCGAGCGGCGCAGCTTCGAGGCGCTCAAGGCCAAGGTGGAGGCGAAGCGGGTGGGCCAGACCGGGTACATCTACGCGATCGACGCCACCGGGACGGCGGTGGTCCACCCGTTTCGCGAAGGGGAGAACCTGGCGGACGAGACGGACGACGCAGGTCGGCCGTTCATCCGTGAGATGCTGGCAAACAAGTCGGGTTGGATCCGCTACCCGTGGCAGAACGCGACCGACGCGGCGGGGCGCATGAAACTGGTGCGCTACGTGCACTTCGAGCCGTGGGACTGGGTGGTGGCCGTGGGTTCCTACGAGAACGAGTTCTTCGCCCAGGCCGCTTCGATTCGCAGCCGGGTTACCCGCACCACCGTGCTTCTCACCACCGCTACCGGCCTGGCGGCGATGCTGTTGCTGGTGTTCGCGTCCAGGGCCTTCACCAACCCGATCGAACGCATGACCGGGGTGATCCGGCGGGTGCGGGGCGGTGCCCTGAACGAGCGGATGGAGGTGGCGCGTTCGGACGAGCTCGGTGAACTCGGCGCGGCCTACGACCACATGATCGAGATCGTGCGGGAGCATCGCGCCATGGAGCAGGAGTTGGCCCAGCAGGGGAAGATGGCGTCCCTGGGAGTCCTGAGCTCCACCGTGGCCCACGAGATCAACAACCCCCTGGGCATCATGCTCGGTTACGCCGCGTTCCTGGAAAAGAAGCTCTCCCCCGACGACCCCAACCACGCCTACGTGGTGAGCATCCGGCGGGAGTGCCAGCGCAGCAAGAAGATCGTCCAGGATCTGTTGGGCTATGCCCGGGTGTCCCGGCCGGTGTTCGCGCCGGTGGACGTGAACGACCTGCTCGCCCGCATCGCTGAGTTCGCCCGCAATCACGTGGAGATGGCGGCGGTGGAGATGGTGACGCGGTTCGACCCCCAGGTGCCCTGCGTCGAGGCAGACGGGGATCAGTTGCGCCAAATCGCGTTGAACCTGATGCTGAACGCCGGCGCGGCGATGGAACGGGGTGGCACGCTGACCATCGAGACCCACGCCGAGCCCGGGGGCCGGGTGCGGATGGTCTTCCAGGACACCGGTGCCGGCATGAGCGAGGAGGTGCGTGAGAAGATGTTCGATGCGTTCTTCACCACCCGAGCCCGGGGCAGTGGGCTCGGCCTGGCGATCACGCGCCAGATCGTCGAACGGCACCGGGGCACCATCGAGGTGGAGACGGAAGTGGGGCGGGGCACCCGCATCACCGTGACGTTGCCGGTCGTCCACGAGGAGTTCTAGATGAGCCCCGCGGTGCAGAGGGTCCTCGTGGTCGACGACGAGGCGGGGATGTGCGCGATGATCCGCGATGTGCTGACGGACAGCGGGTTCCAGGTGGAGACCTTCACGGACCCGCAGCGTGCCCTGGCGGCCTACCGTCCCGGCCTCTACGACGTGGTCGTCACCGACATCCGCATGCCGAAGGTCGACGGGCTCAGCGTGCTCGAACACGTGCACAACCGTTCGCCGGCGCCCCCGGTGATCGTGATCACGGCCTACGCCACGGTGGATACGTCGATCCAGGCGCTCCGGCGGGGCGCCTACGACATGCTCACCAAGCCGT
Source organism: Deferrisomatales bacterium (assembly GCA_029211085.1). GTDB lineage: Bacteria > Desulfobacterota > Deferrisomatia > Deferrisomatales > JARGFW01 > JARGFW01. The sequence goes on from JARGFW010000030.1 coordinate 18,273, forward strand.
TCGAACCCGACGAACTCATCCAGCGCGTGCGCAACGCCGTGCACCACGAACGCCTGGCGGCGGAGAACCAGGCGCTGCGCGAGCAGCTGGCGGCCGCCATCACCGCCCCCCGTCTGATCGGTGAGTCCCAGGCCCTGGGCGCCGTGCTGGCCGTCGCCGAGAAGGTGGCCGCGCGGGACTTCCCCGTGTTGATCACCGGGGAGTCAGGTACCGGCAAGGAGCTGGTGGCCCGCACCATCCACCTGGGTTCGCCTCGGGCCGCGCGGCCCTTCGTGGCGATCAACTGCGGGGCCCTGGCCCAGACGCTGCTGGAGAGCGAGCTGTTCGGCGTGCGCAAGGGCGCGTTCACCGGCGCCGACCAGGAGCGGGCCGGGCTGATCCAGACCGCCGACGGCGGCACCCTGTTCCTCGACGAGGTGGGGAACCTGCCCACCGACGTGCAGAAGCTGTTGCTGCGGTTCCTGCAGGAGAAGGAGTTCTACCGGGTCGGCGACACCCAACCCACCCGGGTGGACGTGCGGGTCGTGGCCGCCACCAACGCCGATCTGAAGGCCGCGGTGGCGGACGGCCGCTTCCGCGAGGATCTGTACTACCGGCTGGCGGTGGGGCGCGTACGCCTGCCGCCCCTGCGCGAGCGCCCCGAGGACATCCCCCTGCTGGTGGCGCACTTCGTCCAGGAACAGAACCAGCGCTTTCCGTCCCAGGTTCAAGGGGTCACACCGGCAGCCATGGCGTACCTCGCCAGCCTGCCGTGGCCCGGTAACGTGCGACAGCTCAAGAACGTCGTCGAGGCGTCCATGGCCCTGGAACAGGGGCCTCGACTCAGCGTCGAAACCCTGGCGGGGCTGCTGGGCGAGTCCGCCCCGCCCGGCACCGCCGCAGCCGCCGAGGAAGACTGGGCCGCGTGTTCGGAGCGCTTCGAGGCCCGCTACTTCGGTGAGCTGCTCGAGCGCCACGCCGGCAACGTCGAGGCGGCAGCCCGGGAAGCCGGGGTCAACCTGGCGACCCTGTACCGCAAGATCAAACGGCACGGGCTGCGCCGCGACGACTGACCACTGCGCTTTCGCAACCTTGCGAAAGCGCCCCCCGACCGTTCGCACCGCTGCGAAGATGGCGTGCCCCGACGCCAGGTGGGCCGGCGAAACCCTCGCCAGGCGGGCCTCCGCGGCGATCCGCCGTGCCTCCCGGGCCCCAGCCGCCCACCGCCCCGCCCCACGCTCCCCGAATCGATTTCGCATCGGTGCGAAAATCCCACCAGCCCCGGGCTCCCAACGAGGCCCGGCAGGCAGATGCAAGCCCACAACATTGCTGGAGTTTCCGTCAGGCGCACCGGCCCTCCACCACCCCTGGCACGCCGATTGCTGTTTGCTCCCGGCAGGAACAGGACCGTGACCCGGGTTCCGCTTGGGCCCTCGGGAGGTGACAGGATGCTGGAAAGACGCTTGCACAGGGTTTCGGGGGACGGAGGGGACCGCCGGGGGTGCCCCTACTTCGGCAACGGCGAAGCCGGCTGTGGGGTGGGCTTCGACCACTCCTCGGCCGCGGACGTGGAGAGGATGGTGCGGTTCTGCAGCGGCCGCTTCAGCCAGTGCTTCCGGTACGCGGTCCTCTCCCACGGCAATCCGGGGTGCGGCGACGGCTCCCTGGGGCTGGAACTGGCGACGGCCAGCGTGGCCTGGGACGTGCTGCAGCACGAGTTGCGCTCTCCCCTGGCGGCGATCACCGCGGCGGCCGAGGTGCTGGCACGGATGCCCGACGACGCCGGTGCCGCGCGGTCCCGTTTCGTGTCGATCATTCAACAGGAATCGGGCCGGATGCGGCACACGGTGGAGGCGCTGTTCGACGGCGTGAACCAGTGCACGGAATCCAGAGTGGACGTAGCGGAACCGCATCATCCATCCGAAGGGAGGAGTAACAGCATGGCAAAAGGCAGGTGGAACAAGGGCTGGCGTGTGGTTCTGGCGGGCACCGGCATCAACCTGGCGTTGGGCATCCTCTACGCGTGGTCGATCTTCAAGAGCGCGATCCACTTCTCGATCGAAGCCGGCGGGCCCGGCGCCTTCCAGTGGGACCTGGCGGCGATCAACGACCCCTACGCGGTGTGCTGCCTGGTCTTCGCGTTCGCCATGATCGCCGGCGGCCGGGTGCAGGACCGCTTCGGACCCCGGCTGACGGCGATGGCGGGGGGCCTGTTGGTGGGTGCGGGCTTCCTGCTGATGTCCCTCTCCACCGCCTACGTCATGTGGGTGCTCGGCTTCGGGGTGCTGGCCGGGTTGGGCATCGGCTTCGGCTACAGCGCCGCCACGCCGCCGGCGCTGAAGTGGTTCCCGCCGAAACAGACCGGCCTGGTGGCCGGGGTGGTGGTGAGCGGCTTCGGGCTCGCCTCGGTGTACATCGCGCCCCTGGCCAAGGTCCTGCTCGGCACCGTGGGGCTCCAGACCTCGATGCTGATCTTCGGCGTCGCGTTCGCCATCGTGGTGGGCCTGCTCTCACTGCTGCTGGTCAACCCGGATGCGGCCGCCGGCCCCGCCCGGGCCGGTCAGGATCCGGTCGTGGCAGCCAGCGTGTCCGGCCTCACTCCGACCCAGGTGCTCCGGACACCGGGTTTCTACGCCCTGTGGCTGGTGTTCTTCGCGGCCTCGGGTGCCGGGCTGATGGTGATCGGGTCCGTGGCGGGCATGGCCAAGGCCAGCCTCGGCGAAGCGGCGTTCGTGGCGGTGGCGGTGCTGGCGGTGGGCAACGCTTCGGGGCGCATCGTGGCCGGGGTGCTCTCCGACAAGATCGGGCGCGGCCTGACCCTGGCGATCATGCTGCTGTTCCAGGCGGTGCTGATGTACGCCGCCGCCGCCGGCATCCAGAGCTACGGGCCCACGGCACTGGTGGTCCTGGCCGGGCTCATCGGTTTCAACTACGGCACCAACCTGTCCCTGTTCCCCTCGTTCGCCAAGGATCGCTGGGGCATGGCCAACTTCGGCACCAACTACGGGCTGCTGTTCTCCGCCTGGGGGGTCGGTGGCCTGGTCGCGGGACGCGTCAGTCAGATGCTGGTGGCCTCGTCCGGCAGCTTCAACTCCTCGTTTCTGATCGCCTGCAGCTCGCTGCTGATCGCCGCTACCATCGCACTGAGCCTGGAAGACAGCCGCAGACCCATCCTGGTTCTGCTGCGCAACCACTCTCCCCTGCGGGGCCGTGTCGCGGCCCAGGGGGATCGGCCCCGCAAGGTGGCTTGATCCGGCCGGTGCATGGGCGCCCGGCAAGGCAACTGCGGCGGGACCTTCGGGTCCCGCCGCAGTGGTTTTGGCGCATGGAACAGCGCTTTTTCGTCGCGTGGTGCGGCGTAGCCAGGGAGGATCCGGGCGTCTCCTCCGCGGGGGCCGGTGATCAGGGGGTTTCTCGGGAACGATCTTCCGCTTCCCGTTTCTCCTTGAGCGCACGCCAGACTTTCTCGTAGCTCAGCGGCAGGCTGTTCACCCGCACTCCCATGGCGTCGAAGATGGCGTTGGAGAAACAGCCCATGGTCGGGTTGGTGGATCCCTCGCCGATCTCCTTGACCCCCCAGGGGCTGCTGATCTCGTGGCTGTCCACCACCTCCGACTGGATCGGCGGCATGTCCAGGGCGGTGACCAGCCGGTAGTTGGCGAGCTCGGCGTTGCGGATCTTGCCCTTGTCGTCGAACAGCACCTGCTCCCAGACGGTTTCGCCCAGGCCCATGGCCAGGGCGCCGTGCACCTGGCCGTGGAGCAGGCGGGGGTTGATCACCTTGCCGCAGTCGTGCACGTCCCACACCCCGACCACGGTGACCTCCCCGGTTTCCTCGTCGATCTGCACCTCACCCACCTGCACCCCGAAACTGTAGGACGGTGAGGTGCCCACCGCGGCGCCCTTGAACGTGCCGCCCAGTTTGGGGGGGTGGTAGGAGCCCTTGCCGGTGAGGGGCCCCTTGAGCACGAAGAACTTGCGGGCCACCTCTTCGAAGGAGAGGGTCTTGGCCTTTCTGGACCGGGAAAACACCACGCCGTCCTGGCAGTCCAGGTCGTCGGCGGGGATGCTGAGCATGAACGACGCCAGTTCGAGGATCTGCGCCTTGATCTGCTCTCCGGCCTGTTTCACCGCGGCGCCGCTCATCACGGTCTGCCGGCTGGCATAGGCGCCGAAGTCATGGGGCGTGATCTGGGTATCCGCGGCGACGATCTTCATCTCCTCGTAGCGGTAGCCCATGGCTTCGGCGGCCATCTGGCAGAGGATGGTGTCGGAGCCCTGGCCGATGTCGGTGGCACCGGTGTAGAGGGTCGCCGCGGTGCCGTCCTCGTGCACGGTGATGATGGCCGCCGCCTGGGGCAGGTCGGTGCGGTAGATCGGGTAGCCGGCGCCGCTGACGAAGCTGCCGGTGGCCGCGCCGATGCCGCGGCCGTGGGTGCGGTTGGCCTTCTTCTGGTCCCAGCCCGAGATCTCCCGGGCCCGCTCCAGGCACTGGCGCATCTCGCAGGAGTTGACGATGAAGTCGTTGGGGGTGACCGTGTCGGGCCGCCGCGCGTTGCGGATGCGGATCTCCATGGGGTCGATCCCCAGCTCCTTGGCCACGTTGTCCAGGTGGCTCTCGAAGGCGTACTTGGGCTGGGGTGCGCCGTGGCCGCGCTGGGCGCCGCACGCGGGCAGGTTGGTGTAGACCCGGTGCATGTCGAACTTGTAGTGGTCGAACTCGTAGGTGAGCGGCAGCAGGGCGCCGGCGTAGTAGGCGGTGGCGATGCCGAGGCTGGTGTAGGCGCCACCGTCCATGATGAAGTTGGCCTTGGCGCCGAGGATCTTGCCTTCTTTCGTCACCCCGGTGGTGATCTCCATGTGCTGGGCGTGGCGGCCCCGGTTGTGGGCGAACATCTCGGCGCGGTCGTAGAACATCCGCACCGGCCGCCCGGTCAGCCGCGCCAGCACGGTGCCGGCGAACTCCAGGCCCGTGGGCTCGAGTTTGCCGCCGAACCCGCCCCCCACGTGGGGTTTGATGATGCGCACGTCGCCCATGGGCATGCCGAACTCCCGGGCGATGTAGTACTGGAAGTAGTGGGGTGACTGGGTGCTGGAGTAGATGGTGAGCTTCTCGCCGTCCCACATGCAGGTGGCCGAGTGGGGTTCGATCGGCGCCTGGTAGGTGCGCTGTCCCAGGAAGGTGTCGGTGCGCACCAGGTAGGCCTCCGCGAACGCCTTCTCCACGTCGCCGAACTCCTGGTGGATCTCGGTGTTGATGTTGCGCGCGTACTCCTCCTGGACCAGGGGCTGCCCTTCGTCCATGGCGTGGAGGAAGTCGAGCACCGCGGGCAGCACTTCGTACTCCACCTTGATCGCCCGCAGGGCCTCGTAGCAGGTGTCCCGGTCCACGCACGCCACGGCGGCCACCTTGTCGCCGACGAAACGCACCTTGTCGATGCAGAAGATGTTCTCGTCCCAGCGTGCCGGGCTGATGCCGTACTTTAGGTCCGGCACGTCCCGGTGGGTGATCACCGCCTTGACCCCCGGGAGCTTCTCCGCCTCGGACGTGTCGATGGACAGGATCCGCGCGTGGGCGTGGGGGCTGGTGAGGATCTTGCCGAACAGCATGTTGGGGAACGTGAGGTCGCCGCTGTACTTGGCGGCGCCGGTGACCTTGTCCCGGCCGTCGATGCGCGGCACGCTGCGGCCGATGACCTTGTAGGATTTGCTCATCGGGATCCTCCGTTGCCCACGGATGGGCGAGTGCCGCGGTCGCAGGACGCGATGGAGCGGCCTTGCGCAGCGGCAGGTGCGTCGTCCTCTGGTACCACCCGCCCCTCGGCGGCGGCCAGGACCGCCTCGACGATGTGCACGTAGCCGGTGCAGCGGCACAGGTTGCCGGCGATCGCCTCGCGGACCTGGTGCTCGGTGGGGTGGGGGTTGCGGGTCAGCAGGGCCTTGGCGGAGAGCACCATGCCCGGGGTGCAGTAACCGCACTGCACGGCGCCGTAGTTGACCATCGCCTCCTGGATCGCGTCGAGCTTGCCGTTTTGCGCCACCCCCTCCACCGTGGTGATCTCCCGGCCGTCTGCCTCCACCGCCAGCACCATGCACGAGTCGACGGGTTTGCCGTCGATCAACACCGTGCAAGAGCCGCAGTCGCCGAGCTCGCAGCCCTTCTTGGTGCCGGTGAGCTCCAGCTGGTCGCGCAGCGCGTTGGTCAGGGTGGTGTTGCCCTTGACCATCAGCGAGTGCTCGTCGCCGTTTACCTCGAGGGTGATCAGGTAGCGCTTCACCCCGTGCTTGTCGGTCACACTCTGTGTCATCTCGTTTCCTCCCTACCCGTGGCCTTCGTCGATCGCCTTGCGCAGGGCGCGCTTGGTGAGCACCTCCACCAGGTTGCGGCGGTACTCGGCGGAGCCACGGATGCTGTCCCGGGGCCGGCTCTCCTCCCCGGCGAGAACCCCGGCTCGCGCCAGGACCTCGTCGCTGATGGTGCGACCCGTGAGGAACTCCTCTGCGCGCCGCGCCCGCAAGACCGTGGGGGCTGCCGAGGACAGGGCGATGCGGGCCTCCACCAGGGTGTCGCCATCCACGGTGACCGCGACGGCCGAGCCGGCCACGGCCAGGGCGCCGGAGCGGCGCAGCCCGAACTTGATGTAGGTGCTGCCGGTGGCGCGCTGGTCGGGGATGGTGATCTCGGTGAGAACCTCCCCCCGGGCCAGGACGCTCTGCGCGGAGCCGACGAAGAACTCCTCCAGGGGCAGCGTGCGTTCCCCGGCGGCGGAGACCAGGCGGATCGTCGCCTGGAGGGCCACGAGAATCGGGGGAAGATCCGCAGACGGCACCGCGTTGGCGATGTTGCCGCCGATCGTGCCCAGGTTGCGGATCTGGTTGGACGCCATCTGGTGGGCCGCCTGGGACACCGAGAGGTAGCGCTCCTGGAGCAGCGGCGAGGTGTAGATGCCGTTCTGGGTGACCAGGGCCCCGATCACCACCCCTCGGCCCGGCACGTGGCGGATCTCCCGCAGTGCATCCAGATGCTTCAGCGACACCAGGTGCTGGGGGGTCAGTTTCCACTGCTTCATCTTGTGCACCAGGTCCGTGCCCCCGGCCAGCACCACAGCCTTGTCTCCCAGCTCGGCAAGCAGGGCGCAGACCTCGCCCAGGCTCTCCGGGGCGTGGTACTCGAAATCGGGCATGTTCATGGGCTATCTCCCTGCTCGGTGTCCTGGCGAGGTCGGGATCCGCAACAGCGTGGCGGCCGTCGCAAATCCCCGTGCTCATTTCTCTACGGTTTAGTATGGTGAACAAAGATAGGACCAGAAGTCTACCAGACAATGCACGGGAGTCAAGCCGCAATATCAATGAAAGATATGGCTCATGTCCTAATTTTGTTGACCGTGCAGTGGTGCAACCGATGCATGGTTTCTCTGACTGAACGATCCGGAGGGGCGCCCCGCAGGGGGGTTCCCGGGCGCAGTCCACCGGCTCCGGCCACCTCTGCACCGGAGGCGGTCGGGCGCCCGGGGCCTGGCCGGGTGCCCCGCCGCCGGGGCGGCACGTCGGTTTCGCTATGGGGAAACGGGGTCCCGGGGGGGCCGGGTCAGTCCAGGGCGTCGTGGTCCCGCACGCCGATCAGGTAGAGGATGCTGTCCAGGCCCAGGCTGGAGATGGACTGGCGCGCACCCTCCCGCACGGTGGGTTTGGCGTGGAACGCGATGCCCAGCCCGGACATCCTCAACATGGGCAGGTCGTTGGCGCCGTCGCCCACGGCGATCACCTGCTCCAGCCGGATGTTCTCCTGCCGGGCGATGGTCTCCAGCAGCTGCGCCTTCCGTTCGCCGTCGATGATCTCGCCCCGCACCCGCCCCGTGAGCTTGCCGTCCACGATCTCCAGGTCGTTGGCGAAGGCGTAGTCCATGCCCAGCCGTTGTTGCAGGTGTTGGGCGAAGTAGGCGAAGCCACCGGAGACGATGGCGGTCTTCAGCCCCAGGACCTTGAGGTGGGTGAACAGGCGCTCGAGTCCCTCGGTGAAGCGCAGGCGTGCGGCGATCTCCGGGAGCACGGCGGCATCCAGGCCGGCCAGCAGGCGCAGGCGCTGCTGGAGGCTCTGCTTGAAATCGACCTCGCCGCGCATGGCGGCTGCGGTGATCGCGGCGACCTGCTTGCCCACGCCGGCGACGGCGGCCAGTTCGTCGATCACCTCCTGCTGGATCAACGTGGAGTCCATGTCGAACACCACCAGCCGGCGGTAGCGCCGGAACAGGTCATCCTTCTGGAAGGCGATGTCGATGCCGACCTTGCGGGAGATCTCCAGGAACGCGCGGTGCATCTCTCCCGTGTCGGTTGCCTCTCCGCGCACCGACAGTTCGATGCAGGTGCGCCGTCGGGTCTGCGGGTGGGCGCGCCGGGAGAGCCGGGTGATGCGATCGATGTTGAGGTTGTTCGCGGATACCACCGCGGCGACCCGGGCGATGTGGTCGGCGGTGATCACGCGCCCCAGCAGGCTGATGGAGAAGTAGGCCTTGCCGCCGCGGCCGACCCAGTGGGCGTACTCGTCGGCGGTGATCGGCGTGAACCGTACTTGGAGGCCGCGGCCGTGGAGGTGAAAGAGGAGATCCTTGAGCACCGGTGCGCGCACCTTGCGTTTGGGGATCTCGATCAGGATGCCGAGGGTGAGCATGCGGTGGATGACGGCCTGCCCGATGTCCAGGACGCTGACGTCGTGGTCCGAGAGGATGGGCATCAGCGCGGCGGTAAGCCCCGGTGCGTCTTCTCCGGTCACCTGGATCAGGATGATCTCACTCACGCTGCTGCCCCTCTGCAGGGGGCGTCGCCACGGGTCACGAGGGGGCGGCCGTCACCGCCGGAGCAGGGCGCGGCGGCGCGGGGTGACCCCATCGCCACCTCAGCCCACGACCCGCTGCAGCGCCCGCTGGAAACCGGGCAGGCTGCGCTCCACCGTGTCGAAGGCGCAGCAGTAGGCGAGGCGGAAATGCCCCGGCCCGCCGAAACCGCTGCCGGGCACCGCCAGGATGTTCTCCTTCTGGAGTTCCCGGACGAACGCCACGTCGTCGTCGATGGGGCTGCGGGGGAACAGGTAGAAGGCTCCCTCCGGCAGGCGGCAGTGGTAGCCCGCAGCGGTCAGGCCCTGGTGCAGCCGGTCCCGGTTGCGCTGGTAGAGGGACGTGTCCACGGACTGGCCCTGGAGGCGGGCCACGGCGCGCTGCATCAGGGCGGGGGCGTTGACGTAGCCGAGAATCCGGTTGGTCAGGGTCAGCGCCGCCACCAGGGTGTCCGCCTCGGGGATCGACGGGTTCACCGCGATGTAGCCGATGCGCTCGCCGGGCAGGCTGAGGTCCTTGGAGTAGGAGGTGCACACCAGGGAGTTGGGGAAGATCGAGAAGATCCCCGGCGGGGTGAGGCCGCCGTAGGTGATGTTGCGGTAGGGCTCGTCGGAGATCAGGTGGATCACCCGGCCGTACTCCCACAGCTTGCGCTCCAGCAGATCCCGCAACTGCTCCAGGTTGTCGCGGGAGTAGACCTTGCCGGTGGGGTTGTTGGGGGAGTTGATGAGAACCGCACGGGTGCGGGGGGTGATCGCCGCCTCCAGGGCGCCGACGTCCAGGTCGAACGCCTCGGTGGTGTCCACGGTCTTCAGCACGCCGCCGTGGTTGGACAGGTAGAAGTTGTACTCCACGAAGTACGGCCGCGGCACCACCACCTCGTCGCCGGGCTCGAGGATCGCGCGGAATACCGCGTTGAGGGCGCCGCCGGCCCCCACGGTCATGATCACGTGTTGGGCCCCGACGACCGCACCCTGGTCCAGAGAGACCTGCCGCGCCACCGCCTCCCGCACCTCGGGAAGGCCGGCGTTGGGCATGTAGCCGTGGCACCCCGGCGGGTCTTCCTCCACCAGCTCCCGCAGGGTCTGGCGGAACGCTTCCGGGGGGGCCAGGTTGGGGTTGCCGAGGCTGAAATCGAACACGTTTTCGGCCCCGAACTCTGCCTTGAGTCGGGCGCCTTCCTCGAACATCTTGCGAATCCACGACGATCGTTCCATGGCTTGGCGGATCTTCGGTGCGATGGGCATGGGCTTCCTCTGTGTGGGTATGGGTGGGCTGCGCCGCTACCGGGTGCCATCCGCCGACCGGGCGGGAGCCTCCGGCACCGCGCCGTTCCTCATTCGACGATGAACCGCGCGCTGGACGCCCCCAGGAACTCGAGGACCGCCCGGACTCCCGAGCCCAGCCGCGCCGGATGGCCCACCTTGCGCAGCGCGTACTCCAAGGTGGTGATGGCGGTGATGACCTGGATATCGTCGACGGTGCCCATGTGGGCGATGCGGAGGATCTTGCCTTGGGCCTGGTCCTGTCCGCCGGCGACGATGACCCCGAACCGCTCCCGCAGGATCTTCATGACCTCCCGGCCGTCGATCCCGTCGGGCATGCAGGCCGCGGTGCAGGCGTCGCTGGGGTGATCGGGGGCGAACAGCCGCAGGCCCAGGGCCAGGACCCCGGCCCGGGTGGCCCCGGCGAGTTTCGCGGTGCGCCGGAACACCCCGGCGAGGGTCTCCTCGCGGATGCGCCCCAGCACGTCGCGCAGCCCCACGATCAGGGTCACCGCCGGGGTCCAGGCGGTCTGGTTGTCCGCCTGCTTCTCCCGTTCGGTCGCCAGGTCGAAGTAGAAGCGGGGCAGGTCCGCCGCCTCCAGGAACCCCTCTGCCTTCTCGCTCCAGGCGATGAACGCCAGCCCCGGCGGCAGCATGAGTGCCTTCTGGCTGGCGGTGAGCAGCACGTCGATGCCCAGCGCGTCCATGGGCAGGTCGAACACGCCGACGGCGGTGATGCCGTCCACCACCAGCAGCACGTCGGCGCGCTCCCGGGTGATCGCGGCGAGGGCCCCCACCGGGTGGCGCACGGCGGTGCTGGTCTCGGTGGCCTGCACGTACACGGCGCGGATCCCCGGGTCTGCATCCAGTGCCCGGCGCACCTCTTCCGGGTCCACGGCCTGGCCCCAGGCCACGGGTACCTCGACCCCCTGGCAGCCGTAGGCGGTGAGAATCTTGCCCCAGCGCTCGCCGAACTTGCCGCCGTTGACGTACAGCGCCTTGTCCCCGCGGCGCAGGAAGTTGGTGACCGCTGCCTCCATGGCGCCGGTGCCCGAGGACGCCAGGACCAGTACGTCACGCCGGGTCTGGAACAGGTACCGGAGCCCCTCCCGGCACTGCCCGAGCAGGGTCCGGAACTCGTTCTCCCGGTGGTGGATGACCGGCCGGGCCATCTCCAGCAGGGTCTCGGGGGGGACGGGGGTGGGGCCCGGAGTCAGCAGGTAGGTCTTGTCCACGGGGCGCACTCCTTGCCTGAGGGGTGACGGGGAACGGGCCGGGGCCTACGCGGAAAACCTGCTTCCCCGTTCCAGGGCCGCCAGGTTGGGCGCCCGGAAGGACGGCGCACTGAGCCCCTCCAGGGTATCGCGCACCTCCTCGTAGGTGAACGGGAAGCGGTCCTGGCTGGTCGCCAGGCCGAGCAGCACCAGGTTCGCGGTCAGCGGGTTGCCCAGTTCCATGGCGATCGCGTCGGCCGGGCAGGGGCACACCTGTACCCCCATCCCGTCGAGGATCGCAGCCACCCCGGGGTCCGGAAACCCGCCCAGGGCTGGCGCGTTGACCACGCACAGGGCCCCATGACCGCCGTTTGCGGCGCGCAGGAACGGCAGGTTGCGGCTGGCCTCCAAGGCGTCGAGGCCGAGCAGCAGGTCGGCATCGCCCTCGCGGATCATCGGGCTGTGGAACTCCCCCAGCTTCAGGTGCGAGACCACCGAGCCGCCCCGCTGGCTCATCCCGTGGTTTTCCGAGCCGAGCACCGGAAAGCCGTGGAGCCGGGCGATCTCGGTGAAGATCTTGGTGGCGAACAGGGTGCCCTGGCCGCCGATCCCGGCGATGACCACCTGGTACTTCATGGAGTGGGCTCCTTTGCCGTTCGGGGCCGGATCGCCCCCTGGTTGCACACCTGGATGCACATGCCGCAGTCCACGCAGATCTTGCGGTCGATCTCGGCCAGGCCGTCGGGCTGGCGGATCAGCGCGGGGCACTCGAACAGCGAGGTGCAGTACCCGCAGGAGACGCAGGCGTGGGTTTCGGGCATGGTGATCGCGCTGCGCGGGCACTCCACCTGGCACAGCCGGCACGCGGTGCACTTGGCGAGGTCCACCCGGTAGATTCCGTCGGTCTGGGCAATGGCGCCGGTGGGGCAGGTGTCCTGACACACGTCGCAGTGGGTGCACACCCCGCAGTTGTAGCAGCGGCGGCGGGCTTCGGCGGCGGCCTGCTCCCGGGACAGGCCGGCCTCCACCTCGGCAAACGACCAGATCGCCTCATCGGGGGGCAGGGCGCGGGAGCGGTTGCGCGGCACCTCCGGGAAGTGCCGCAGGTTGATGGTGCGCGCCGGCGGCACCGCCTGGACCCGACGGGCCCGGGGGGACGCGCCGTTGTGGTGGAACACCTCGGCGGTGATCCCCGGTCCCCGCACCAGGCGCAGGGCGCGGGGGTCGGGCACCTCTCCCGACAGCTCGCCGTGGATCGCCAGGGCGGCGCGCTTGCCGGTGTTGATCGCCCCGGCCACCGTGCCGTCGCCGCTGCCGGCGTCGCCGGCGCAGAACACCCGGGCCAGCCCGGTGCGCCCCCAGGCGTCGCTGGGCAGGGCGCCGTTTGCGGCGACCTCCGCGGCGCCCAGGAAGCCGAGCTCGGCCTCTGCGCCCACCGCCACCACCACGGTGTCGACCTCGCTCCAGAACTCGGTGGCCGGTTCGGAGCCCTCCCGGCCCAGGGCAAACACCTCGGCCTCCTCCATGCGGGTTTCCCGCAGCTGCAGCGCCAGTTTCCGGTTGTTGCCACCCTTGACGGCCGTGGGCATCGCCCGGAAGCGAAAGAAGATGCCCTCGGCCCGCGCCGCCTCCACCTCTTCGGGGATGGCCCGCATCCGCTCCACCGCCCGCCGGTAGTAGACGGTCACCTCGGCCCCCAGGCGGCGCGCCGTGCGGGCGGAGTCGATGGCGGTGTTGCCGCCGCCGATCACCGCGACCCGGCGCCCGATCTCGGGGGGCTGGCCGCGCCGCACCTGTGCCAGGAAGGCGAGTCCGGAGAGCACCCCGGCCTGGTCTTCCCCGGGGATCCCGAGGCGCCGTTCCCGCCACGCCCCGGTCGCCACGCAGACGGCGGCGAAACGGCTCAGTTCGGCCCAGGCGAGGTCCTGCCCGATCTTGACCCCGGTATGCAGTTCGACCCCGAGGTCCGTGAACACGGCGAGCTCCCGCTCCAGGACACCGGCCGGCAGCCGGTACTCGGGGATCGCCCAGCGCAGCACGCCCCCCGCCTCCGGCTGCGCTTCGAACACCTCCACCGGGTAGCCCAGGCGGGCCAGGTGGTAGGCGGCGGTGAGCCCGGCCGGCCCGGCGCCGATCACGGCCACCGCCGATCCGCGGCGCTCCCCGGGGCCTACGCTGCCCGCGGCGGAGCGCGCCGCGTCACCCGCGGCCCGCTCCAGGTGGCGGATCGAGACGGCGCCGTCGTACCCGCCGCGGTTGCAGGCGCGCTCGCAGGGATGCCCGCAGACCCGGCCCAGGGTGGACGGGAACGGGTGCTCTTCGTAGAGCACCGCCGCGGCTTCCGCGAAGCGCTTCTCCCCGCTCAGGGCCATCAGCCGTTCGATGTCGTTGCCGGCGGGGCAGGCCTCGGCGCACGGCGAGATCTTGTCCTCATGGCGGGGCAGCCAGTTGGCGTCCAGGGGCGTAGGGCACCCCGGGGCCCTGGGCACGGGGTCGTGACAGACTTCGACCGGCACCGGCTGCTGGCCGGGCCCGAGCCCCTTCATGCGGGTCACGCAGGCGTAGCGGCCGATGATCACCGCCACGCCGCCGTCCGGCTGGCGGGTGTGTTCCAGGGCCTCCCGCAGGGTCACCAGGAAGCGGTCTGCGTCGAACGGGTCGGCCTCCACCAGGTACTCCACCCCGCAGCCCCGCACCAGGGCTTCGAGATGCACCGGCCGGCCCGGGTGCCCGTCCACGGTGGCGCCGTGCTCGGGGGTGGGCTGCATGCCGGTCATGCCCACCACCTCGTTGTCGAGGATCAGCAGCACGAAGCGGGCGCCGTTGTAGATGGCGTTTTCCAGGCCGGCCACCCCCGAGTGGTAGAAGGTGCCGTCGCCGATGGTGGCGAAGATCGGCGGCGGGCCCCCCGGGTCCTGGGCGTAGGCGTGGTAGAAGCCCGCGGCCATGGAGATCGAGGCACCCATGTCGTGCACGGTATCCACACTGCCCAGGTTGAGCCCCAGGGTGTAGCAGCCGATGTCCCCCGGGAAGATCGCCTGGGGGTAGGCGCGGCGCAGGGCGTAGAAAACGCTGCGGTGACCGCAGCCCGGGCACAGGGCGGGGCGGCGGATGGGCAGCTCCAGGGCCGCCACCGCGTCGTGCAGGGCGCGGTCGCCCAGGGAGTTTGGTTCCAGGCCGACCCCACGGGCGGCGCCGCTGACGATGGTCTCGATGACCTCCGGGGTGAGTTCTCCCTGGGGCGGCACGTGCCCCGTGAACCGGCCCCACACCGGCCCGTCGCCGCGCACCTGCCCCTCCACCGCGGTGTCGGGTTCTTCCAGGACCAACAGGGTGCCGCAGCGCGCGCGCAGGGCGCCCACCAGGTCCTGGGGCAGCGGGTAGGCGGTGGTCAGCTTGAGGACGCCCACCCGCCCCTCGAGGCCCAGGGGGGGAAGCAGGTCGGCGAGATAGGCGTGGCTGACGCCGGAGGCGACGATGCCCAGTTTCAGATCGCCGTCGGGCAGGTCCAACCGGTTGCTCGCCCAGGTCTCGAACTCCTCCTCGATCGCCGCGAGTTTCTCGTTGAGCAGGGTGTGGAGTTGAAACCGGGCCTTGGGGGTCGCCGCCCAGCGCCGCGGGTTCTTCACGAACTGCGCTGGCCGCTCGAGGCTCACCACCGGGCCGCAGTCGATGGTCTGCTTGGCGTGGCAGAGGCGGGTGGTCGGCCGCAGGATCACCGGGATCTGGTGGCGCTCGGACAGCTCGAAGGCGAGCGCCACCATATCCTTCGCCTCCTGGGGGGTGGTCGGGTCCAGGGTGGGGATCTTGGCGAAGGTCGCAAACAGCCGCGTGTCCTGCTCGGTCTGGGACGAGTGGGGGCCGGGGTCGTCGGCGACCACCAGCACCAGCCCGCCGACCACACCGATGTAGGCTGCGGACAGGGCCGGGTCGGCGGCCACGTTGAGCCCCACCTGTTTCATCACCACCGCGGTGCGCTTGCCCGCGTAGGCCGCGGCCAGGGCGGTCTCCAGGGCCACCTTCTCGTTGGTCGACCACTCGGCGTAGAGGTCGAGGCCGAGTTCTTCCTTGTACCCGACCACGCCGGGCAAGATCTCCGAACTCGGTGTGCCCGGGTAGGCGGTGATGAACTGGCATCCGGCCTCGACGAGACCGCGGGCGATGGCTTCGTTGCCCAGGAGTACGCGGCGGTCGGCCGTGTGCATGGGGGTTCCCTTCGACTGGGGTGAGCGGCTGCGTTTGCCGGGTGGGCGAGCCGCGGTGGCGACCCGTGGCACGACCGGGGCGGGGTCCGAACGGGCCCCGCCCCGGTCGCCGTGGGGCTTAGGCCGCTGGCGTGGGCTGGCCCTTGATCGCCTGCCAGGCCCGGTCGAGTTCGGCCTGGGGCAGCTCGAACTCTTCGAGCTTCTTGGAGAAGAAGGCGTCGTAGGCGGACATGTCGAAGTGTCCGTGGCCGGAGAGCAGGAACAGGATGGTCTTTTCCTCGCCGGCTTCCTTGGCCTTGAGGGCGGCGTTGATCGCCCCGCGGATGGCGTGGTTGGACTCCGGCGCCGGCACGATGCCCTCGGTGCGGGCGAACAACACCCCGGCCTCGAAGCACTCAACCTGGTGATACGCCTCGGCGCGCAGCAGCTGGTCCTTCAGCAACTGGCTGACCAGCGGCGCCATGCCGTGGTAGCGCAGGCCGCCGGCGTGGATGCCCGGCGGCACGAAGCCATGCCCCAGGGTGTGCATGGGCAGCAGCGGCGTCATGCCGATGGAGTCGCCGAAGTCGTAGTGGAAGTGTCCCTTGGTCAGGGTCGGGCAGGCGCTGGGCTCGCAGCCGATCACGTCGATGGCCTTGCCGTTGATCTTGTCGCGCAGGTAGGGGAACGCCAGCCCGGCGAAGTTCGAACCGCCGCCGCAGCAGCCGATCACCACGTCGGGGTAGTCGCCGGCCATTTCCATCTGCTTCTGGGCTTCCTGGCCGGTCACCGTCTGGTGCAGCAACACGTGGTTCAACACCGAACCCAGGGAGTACTTGGTGTCTTCCCGAGACGCGGCATCTTCCACGGCTTCGGAGATGGCGATCCCCAGGGAGCCGGTGGTGTCGGGGAACT
>JARGFW010000031.1 GCA_029211085.1 Deferrisomatales bacterium
TCTGCACCTGTTCCCGCACGTCGTAACCGATCAACTCCGGGGCGATGGTGGCGTTCACGTTCTCCACCGCCTTGAGCACCCCCTTGCCCAGGTAACGAGAGTCGTCCCCGTCGCGCAGCTCCACGGCTTCGTGCTCGCCGGTGGACGCCCCGCTGGGCACCGCTGCCCGGCCGATGATGCCCGAAGAGAGGTGTACATCGGCTTCTACGGTGGGATTGCCCCGGCTGTCCAGAATCTCCCGCGCGACGATGTCGGTGATGGTGTACATGCTTCTCCTCCTGCGCTGTGCGCTGAAAAAGTCCCGGATGGGCCGCGACAGGCACGGAAAGCCGGCGCCACGGTCCCCTGCCCCGTCCGCGGAGAGGCAGCAAAACTTTCTACCCGAGGGCTCCTATCAAGTCAAGGAAAACGCATGAAATCGCCGTTTTCGCGCCGCACCGGTTGTGTTAAGGTCGGCTGCGCAGGGCACAGTTCCGGGTCGGGGGATGGGAGGACAGATGCATCTGTTCGAAGTCAAGACGGGGTCGCGGGAGTGCCTGGTGGACATCACGTCGCGCGTACAGCAGGCGGTGGCGGCGAGCGGCGTGGCAAGTGGGGTGTGTACGGTCTATGTGCCCCACACCACCGCGGGCGTGACGATCAACGAAAACGCCGACCCCGACGTCTGCCGGGATCTCCTGGCGTTTCTGGGAGAGCTGGTGCCGCGAAGCTGGCGATTCCTGCATGGGGAGGGGAACTCCGACGCCCACGTCAAGGCCAGCCTCCTGGGGGCCAGCGCCCAGATACCCGTGGAGGGCGGTCGACTGACCCTGGGTACCTGGCAGGGAATCTTCTTCGCCGAGTTCGACGGTCCCCGCACCCGACGGGTGCAGGTAAGCATGGTACGGAGCTAGGGGCAGACATGGACATACGACTCGCCACCTTCAACTTGGAGAACCTGGGCATCCGGGACGGCGAGGACAGCCCCGAGGCCCGGACCCGACTGTCGGGACACCTGTCAGCCCTGCGCCGGGTGCTCCGCGACTTGGACGCCGACGCCGTGGCGTTCCAGGAGTGCCTGCAGCCCGAACTGCTGGACCCCCTGCTGGACGGCCTGGGCTACCCCCACCGGGTCGTCTCGAGCCCGGGCGGGAGCCCGCTGCGGGTGGGCGTGTGCAGCCGCCAGCCCCTGGGGCCGGCCCAGGAGGTTGCCCGAGCGACCGACACGTCGGTGGCCGACCCTACGTCTGGGTTTTGTCTACAGATTTCCGGCGCGTTCAGTCGTCCGGTTCTGAAAGTGCCGTGGCAGCTCCCGGGGCTGGAGATCGTGTTGTTCGTGGTGCACGGCAAGTCCAAGATCCCCACCCCGACCCCGGCCCGGCCGGATCCCGGTGCGGGCCCGTGGCCGTCCCTGGGTGAGGTGTCTCTGGGCCGTCTGCTCACCGAGGTGAAACGCCTGGCCCAGGCGGTGGAACTGCGCCGCGCGGTGGACGCG
This sequence comes from Deferrisomatales bacterium, assembly GCA_029211085.1. Classification (GTDB taxonomy): domain Bacteria; phylum Desulfobacterota; class Deferrisomatia; order Deferrisomatales; family JARGFW01; genus JARGFW01. The sequence continues at coordinate 1,475 of JARGFW010000031.1, forward strand.
GTGCTCGCGGCCGACCCGGAAACGGCAGTCGCCGTGTTGGGGGATTTCAACGACGTGCTGGAGTCGGAAGCGGTGCGCTGCGTGCTGGGGGATGCCGGTGCGGTGTACAGCCCCCATCTGGAGTCCGGAGGACTCTACCCCTGCGAGTTGGAGTTGCCCGCGGCGCGGCGCTTCACCCAGGTCTACCGGGGGCGCAGGGAGATGATTGACCACCTGCTGGTGTCCCGCCGACTGCGCCAGATGCTGGCCGGTGTCGAGATCCACAACGCCGGGCTGAGGGACTCCGGGGCAACCGCTCCCGGGGAAGGACAGTTCGTCGGTTCGGATCACGCCCCCCTGCTGGCGGTGTTCCGGACCTGACCCGCCCGCGCTCGACGCTTCAGTCCTTCTCTACGGCCTCGATCGCCCCCTTGGCGGCGCCTTCGATGGCCTTCCCGGTGGACTCCAGGGCCTTACGGGAGTCATCGCCAATCTGCTTCCAAGTCGCTTGCGAACAACCGGCGAGGCCGATCAGCAACGCCATGCAGAGGGTGGCGGCCGCGGCTATTACCGGGTGCCGGGGCAACCGCGGTCGCGGGCGTCCCAAGGATCCGAACGACGTCTTCTTCATGCTGTTCATGGCCTTCCTTGTGGAAACGGGGCTCCTGCGACCCCGGTGGCAAAGGCGCTTTACCATGGGTTTCACCCTGCTTGCTCCGATGCTGCAGGGCTGCGCCGTTAGGGGCGAACGGGTATGTCGTCTTCCCGGGCACCGTGGTCCGGATAGTAACAGACCAGCGGGTTGCAGTCCCGGCCGAACCGGGCCCGGTAGGCCTTTCGCGCCGTTTGCGGGCTGCCTCCCCGGATAAACCCGGCCACCAGTTCCACGTTGGCGATCTTGGCCGCGGTGGGCCCCCCCCGCCCCACGATCTTGAGGTGGCGGATCCTTCGCTGTACCAGTTCTGGTATGGCGCACAGGCCACACCCGTCGCGCCGGTCACAGCCCTGCCAGAGTCGCTGGCGCAGAGCCACCGGGTGATCCTCCGGCAAGGGGACTCCGCTAGACGTGTACAGGCGGTAGGGGATCTCGCAGGGCCAGCGCCGGTCGGCAGCCGTGTGTTGGAAGCTGCACAGGGCTTCGGCGTTGGGACACTTGCCGACCAGCACGAACGCTTCGAACTCTACGTCCGGATGGGCGGCCGCGATCTCCCCCATCTCCTCCAGGTGCAGGTGCCGAGGCAGCACCACACGCGCCACCCCAAAGCGTCGAAAGAACGTCACCGCTTGCCGGTTCCATGCCCCTGCCAGGGTGGAGAGGGTCAGGGTGAGGGGCAGCTGCCGGGTCTGCAAGCGGGCCAGCAGCCCAAGGTCACCCGCGATCACCCCGGCCACCCCCCAATCGGCAGCCCGTTCCGCAAGGTCCACCAGAGCGTGGCAGCTGGCCGGATCGTACAGAGGCGCGTTCAGGGTGAGGTGGACCGCCAGCCCGGCGTTCTGGGCCTCGGCCACGGCGGCCGCGAACGCGTCCTCCGAGGGAAAGTGAGCGGCGTCGAAGGTGCGCTGGGAAGCAGGAAGGTGTGTGCGCCCCCAGCAGTCGGGCTGTACCCCGCCGTACAGTTCGTTGGCTCCCGCGGCGCCCAGGAGGGCAGCTTCCCCGGGACGATCAAACGGGGCAAGGATCATCGGGCGGATGCTGTGTGTGTGCATATTCATCGTCAGGTCATGTGCCTGCAGTCGACAAACGGAGATCTCGCGTCAACGCATTCCCCGGGGTCGCCACAGCTTTCTGACCCGCTGGTCCCACCACTCCGGGGGCTCCTCCCCCTCCAAGGCGTCGCTGACCACCGTCAGCGCCAGGCGGGGCTCAGCGCCCTCTTGCGCGATATCGTAGGGATCCCGGTTGCCCACCACATCGACGATGGTGTCGAGGGTTCCCCGGGTGACCCGCTGGTCCGGACAGGCGAGACGTTCCAGTATCGCAATCGGAGTGTCGCGGCCGAACCCCCGGCGCAGTTCGGCCACGAGTTCGTCCAGGGGCCGGTCGTTCATGAACAGAATCAAGGTGTTCCCAGGGCGAGCGTAGTCCCCCAACCGCAGCGGGGCGTCCGGGCGGGTGAACGCCCGGGGGCTGGCCAATACGGTGGTGTGGGCCACGTGGGGCAGGTCGAAGGCCCGGCCCAGCACCGCCGCCGCTGCCGCCTGGGAACCGACGCCGGGAGTGATCCGGCAACGGGTTCCGAAATGGGCGGCGAAGGACTGAAACGGGTTGAAAACGCTGAAGTCCCCGGGGATGAGGAATGCCACCGGGGCGGTGGTCAGATGCCGTTCCACCCACTCCACCACTTCGGCGTGGCACAGGGGAAACGGGCTCTCCAGTACCTTGCCGCGCAACAACGGGGCGAAGCTGGACTGGAACTGAGCGGGAGCGAGTACCGCACGGCAGTGGGCCAACCGCCGGGCGCCTGCCACCGTGAGCAGGTCGGGATCTCCTGGCCCGGCCGAGATGAACTCGACCCGGTACGGCTCAGCCACCACCGAACAGGCGGCCGAAGAAACCCTTCTTTGGGGGTGATTCCACGGGCGCGTCCGGTTCCGGAGGTGCGCCCACCTCGGGGGCGAGATCCCGCACGGTCACCGCCCCAGCGCCGTTGGTGAGGTACTTCACCTCTACGCGTACCGAGATCTGGACTCCGTCCACCCCCTCCCCTACCGTTAGTGCCAGGGGGAGGGCCAAGGACACCGGGTGGTCCCCGGGGCCGTGCACCGGCAGCGTGTAGGAGCGGGTCACCTCTCCGCCCTCCACCCTGGCGGTGCGCTCCTGGCCGGCGGTGGCTCTGGGGGATGGTGCACTGGCAGGCGCCGCGGGGGGCGGGGATGCCGTCGCGGCGCCTGCCCCTTCCTTGGTTGGCGTGGGCGGCGTCGGCGGCGCGCCGACGGGAGCAGCAGGCGCCGCGCTGGGCTTGCTGCCCTTGGAGGCGCTCCGCTGTTTCTGTTGGATGTCCTCGAGCACCAGTTTGCAGATGCCCTTCATCGCCTCCATCACCCCCATGCCGGAGGTGGCGGAGGTCTCGTAGTCCGGTACCCCGCGCACGTTGAGCACCCGCCGCATCTCCTCCAGGGGCATCACGGTGGGCAGGTCGCGCTTGTTGTGCTGGATCACGAACGGTACGGTTTCCCAATCGATGCCGTGGGCGGTGAGGTTGTCCTTCAGATTTGCCAGGCTCTCTTGGTTCTGCTCCATCATGCCGGGCTGGGAGTCGGCTACGAACACGACACCGTCGGCCCCCTTGAGGACCAGCTTGCGGGTGGTGTTGTAGAACACCTGGCCGGGCACGGTGTAGAAGTTGAATTTCACCTTGAAACCACCGATGGTGCCGAACTCCACGGGAAAGAAGTCGAAGAACAGGGTGCGGTCGGTCTCGGTGGCCAGGCTGACCAGCTTGCCCTTGCTCTTGGGACTGATCTTGGTGTGGATGTACTGGATGCTGGTGGTCTTGCCCGACAGACCCGGACCGTAGAATACGATCTTGGCGGTCATTTCTCGGGCTGCGTAGTTGAAAATGGCCATGCGGTCATTCCCTCTCTCTGCCCGCGCGATCACGGTGCAGGTGTACCAGGTACTCGACGTTTCCCTTCTTGGCGCCGGGCACGGGGGACTCCAGGGTCCCCACCACAGCGAAACCGATCCCTCTCGCGCTTTCGAGCACCGTCTCCAGGGCCCCGTGGCGCAGATCCGGATCCCTCACCAACCCGCCCTTCCCCACCTGTCCCCGCCCCACCTCGAACTGGGGCTTTACCAGGGTCACGGCGTCTCCGCCCCCGTCCAGCAGTTCCCAGACCTTGGGGAGCAGCAGTCGCAGGGAGATGAACGAGGCGTCCACGACCACCAAGTCCACCGCCTCGGGAATCCGCTCCCTGGGCATGCGGCGCACATTCTCCCGTTCCACGGCGACCACCCGTGGGTCCTGCTGCAGCTTCCAGGCCAGTTGACCGTACCCCACGTCCACGGCGTACACGCGGCGGGCACCGGCCTGCAGCAAGCAATCGGTGAACCCCCCGGTGCTGGCCCCCACGTCTACGCAGGTGCGGCCCCCGGGGTCGAGGCCAAACCCTTTGAGCGCGGCGGCCAGCTTCAACCCTCCCCGGCTGACGTAGGGATTGAGATCCCCTTTCAGGCGGATCGACTGCCCGGGATCGACCCTTGCCCCGGGCTTGCTGGCGCGATGTTCCCCCACCACCACCTGACCCGCCAGCACCAGGGCCTTGGCCTTCTCCCGGCTGGGTGCAAACCCCCGCTCCACCAGCAACTGATCGAGACGCTCGCCCTTCACCCCCGTGCCTTGGCGTCCATCGCGAGGATCGCCTCGCGGATGCCCGGGGCATCGAGCCCCAGGGCGGAGCGGAGTTCGCCCTGGGTGCCGTGCTCCACGAACCGGTCGGGCAATCCCACCCGCCGGATGGGAGGGCACCCGCCTCCCGACTCGGCCAGGAGTTCCAGCACCGCGGAACCGAAGCCGCCGGCCAGCGCGTTCTCCTCCACGGTAACCACCCCGCTGGCACGTCCGGCCAGCGACAGAATCGCTTCGCTGTCCAGTGGCTTTACATATCGGACGTCGAACACAGCGGCTTGAACACCTTTTTCGGATACCTGTCGGACAGCTTCCAGGGCAGCTTCGAGCACCGTCCCGCAGGTCAGCACCAAGACCCCCGGATTTTCGGCCGAGCCACACACCAGGCGCCCCTTGCCCAGGGGCAGTTGTTCGGGGGGTCCTTCCAGGGAACAGCCGGTGCCGCAGCCCCGGGGGTAGCGCACGGCCACCGGCCGGCCGAGACTCACGGCGGTGGCCAGGGCGTGGCGCAGTTCGTTCTCGTCGGCAGGGGCCAGCAAGATCAGGTCGGGTACGTGGCGCAGCAGGGAGATATCGAAACTGCCGTGGTGGGTGGGCCCGTCGGCGCCCACCAGACCGGCGCGATCCAGGGCGAACACCACCGGCAGTCCCTGGAGCGCCACATCGTGCACCACCTGGTCGTAGGCCCGCTGCAGGAACGTGGAGTACACCGCGACCACCGGCACCAGCCCCTCGGTCGCCATGCCTGCGGCGAACGTCACCGCGTGCTGCTCGGCGATCCCTACGTCGAAAAATCGCTCGGGGAAGCGCTCGCGGAAGCGGTCCAGTCCGGTGCCCTCGGGCATCGCAGCGGTGATCGCCACGATGCGCGCGTCGGCCTCCGCCAACTCCACCAGGGTATCGCTGAACACCCGTGTGTAGCTGGGCACCAGCGAGCCGGCCACACTGCACACCCCGTTGCACAGATCGAACGGCCCCACCCCGTGATACGCCGCGGGGCTCTCCTCCGCGGGGGTGAAACCGCGGCCTTTCTGGGTCACCACGTGGACCAGGACCGGCTTGTCGAACTTGCGCACGTTCTGGAACGCGGTCACCAAGTGCCCCAGGTTGTGTCCGTCGATCGGACCTACGTAGGTGAAGCCCAACTCCTCGAACAGCATCCCCGGGCTGAAGAACCCCTTGATGTGTTCCTCGACCCGTTTCGCCAGTTTCGCCATGGTTCCGCCGACGCTGGGGATCGCCTTGAGGATCTCCTCCACGTCGCGGCGGAAGCGAGAGTACAGGTTGCCGGTGAGGATGCGCGACAGATACGACGACAGGGCCCCGACGTTGGGCGAGATGCTCATCTCGTTGTCGTTGAGCACCACCACCAGGCCCCGGTCCAGAGCCCCGGCATGGTTGAGACCCTCGAACGCCAGCCCTGCCGTCATGGAGCCGTCGCCGATCACCGCCACCACCCGCCGCTCGGCCCCCAGCAGATCACGGGCCGTGGCCATGCCCAGCCCAGCGGAGATGGAGGTGGAGGAGTGCCCGGTTCCGAACGCGTCGTGGGGACTCTCGGAACGCTTGGGGAATCCGGACAGGCCGTCCTTCTGGCGGATCGTGGCGAAGCGATCGCGGCGTCCGGTGAGGATCTTGTGGGGGTATGCCTGGTGGCCCACGTCCCAGATGATGCGGTCCTCGGGGGAGCGGAACACCGCATGCAGCGCCACGGTGAGTTCCACCACGCCGAGGCTGGAGGCCAGGTGCCCGCCTACCGGGGAGAGCTTCTCCAGGATGAACTGGCGCACCTCGCCGGCCAGTGCCTCCAGTTCCTCCCGGGACAGCCCCTGGAGGTCCCCAGGCCCGTCGATGCGGGGCAGGATCGGGTCACGAACGGTGTGGCTCAATGGGTACGCTCCACCACGAAGCGGGCCAAAGCGGCCAGCGGGATACCCGCCGGTCCGAACGGCTCCAGGGACCCCAGGGCCTCGTCCATCAGTTGCGTGGCCCGGCGCTTGGACTCCTCCATCCCCAGCAGCGCCGGGTAGGTGGCTTTTCCCAGCCCCTGATCACTGCCCACCGGTTTGCCCAGTTGCACGGTGCTGCCCTCCACATCCAGCACGTCGTCGGCGATCTGGAACGCCAGGCCCAGCCGGGCGGCGTAGTGGGTCAGTGCCTCCAGGGAGTCCGGCCCGGCCCCGGCAGCCAGCCCCCCCAACCGCACCGCGGCGCGGATCAGGGCGCCGGTCTTGTGGGTGTGCAGAAACTCCAGGGTGGCCACGTCCACGCTGCGCCCCGCTGCTTCCAGGTCCAGGGCCTGGCCGGACACCATGCCGCCGCTCCCCGCCGCCACTGCGAGTTCGTGGACGATGCGCGCCACCCTCTCGGCCGGATGGTCGACCAGCACCCCGGGGGCAGTGACCACCGCGAACGCGTCGGTGAGCAGTCCGTCGCCCGCGAGGATGGCCGTACCCTCGCCGAAAACCTTGTGGCAGGTGGGCTTGCCCCGGCGCAGGTCGTCGTCGTCCATCGCCGGCAGGTCGTCGTGGATCAGGCTGTAGGTGTGAATCATCTCCAGCCCGGCGGCAAACGGTAGCACCGCCTCCCCATCTCCCCCCACCGCCTCGGCGGCTGCGAACGCGAACGCAGGGCGGATGCGCTTGCCGCCGGCGAACAGGCTATAGCGCATCGCCTCGAACAGGGGCTGGGGGAAAGCGGTGGCCGCCGGCAGATGGCGATCCAGGTAGGTCTCCACCCGCCGGCAACAGTGTCCCAGATAGGACGGCAGATCAAATTCCACTTATGCGTCCTCTCCTGCCGGTGCCGACCCCAGAGGCCGGGTCGTCGGAGCCCCGTCGGCGTTGCGTTCCAAGAGTTCCACCTTGCGCTGGGCCGCGTCCAGGCGGCGCTGGCATTCGGCGGACAGGGCCATCCCTTCCTCAAACGCGGCGATGGACTCCTCCAGGGCCAGTTCTTCGGACTCCAGGGACCGCACCAGTCTTTCGAGACGGGCAAGCATGTCCTCAAACCGCTCGGTCTTGGTGGATTTCGACACGATCTCTCCGTACGCCGGGGACAGGCCCCCAGGATTGAGCCCAAAAGCTGAAAATTATTCGAGAATAGCGGTGTTCAGTCAAGGGGTTTCCCCACCCCCGGCGGCCCCAAACGCGTGCAACAGACTCAGGGGATCGGCCTTTCGCCCGGAGAGATACACCCCCCAGTGCAGGTGAGGACCGGTAGAGCGGCCGGTGGAGCCCACCTGACCCAGTTCGCCGCCGGCCGCCACCTGCTGTTCCTCGCGCACGGCCACCGTGTCCAGGTGAAAGTACGCGGTGTACAGTCCCAGGCCGTGGTCCACGAACACGGTGTGGCCGGTGTAGAAGTAGTCTCCCACCAGCGCAACCGTGCCGGCCCCTGCGGCGTGCACCGGGGCACCCCGGGGGGCGGCGATGTCCAGCCCGGAGTGGTAGCTCTTGGGGGTGCCGTTGTACACCCTGCGCACCCCGAAGGCACTGGTGACCGGACCGCTCAACGGCATCGCAAACGGCGTCTGCCACAGCCGCTCAGCGGTGCGGCGGCCGAGCACCTTGCGGATGACGCGGTTTTCCCTGGCGGCGCGTTCCTGGTCCTCGGGTGACAGGTGGACCATTCCCTCCTGTACCCGCAGGTGCTGCTCCGGGTACTCCCGTGGCGCCACCGTCATCGTGAGCGCGGCCAAGGGTTGACGGTCCTGCTGCCGGAGCACGCTCAGTAGCAGTGACGCCTGCCCCGGGGCCTGCTCTCGATCGACTGCGGCGAGCCCTTCCCAGGTGGTGTCGGAAAGCTGCCACAGGGCGAACTCCCGGTCCCCGAACGTGGCCCGCACCGCGTCTCCGCCTTCGACACCGTGCACCGTCACCCGGAACACCTCCCCAGGCGCCGGCTGCGCAGGGGCCAACTCCACCTGCGGGAGGGACCCCGCCCCGGCGGCACCGCACAGCCCGAGCCAGCAGATCAACGATACTGTGAACCTCAACCCTGTTCCCCTTCCCGAGTAGCCCCGGCGATCACCGCTTCGAGTCTGTGCTGCAACTCGATGAGTCGGCCGGCATCGGTGAGTTTCCCGCCTTCTACGGTCTCCACGTAGAAGGCGTCGGACACCCGCCGGAGCATGGTAATGATCTTGGCCAAGCGAATGGTCAACCCCTGGTCCGTCAGGGCACGGGCCACATCGTACAACAAACCCAGGCGGTCTGGCCCGGAGAGATCCACCACCGTGAACCGCGCCGAAGCGTTATTATCCACCGTAACCCGGGTCGGCACCGGGGGCAACGCCTGCTCCAGGGGCGAGACGACCCGCAGGCAGCGGTGTTTCAGAGGGGGCAGCGCACCGGAGCCGGACAACAGATGGACGAGTTCCTCACGCCATTGGTCCCAGCGGGGACCGCTTGCCAGAGGCTCGCCACGGGGCACGGTGACGTGGAACACGTCGACGGCCCAACCGTCGGTGCGCGTGTTGAGCACAGCCGAGAGAACGTTGACCTGGTGGGTCGCCAGCAACCCTGCCACGGTGGCGAACAACCCGGGTCGGTCGCGGGTGAGGAGCAGTAACTCGGTGTGGCCTTCGGCAGGTACCGCGCGCAGTTCCACCACCGGAACATCGCCCCGCCCCAGAAACGCGGCCAAGTGGCGCAGCAGCACCTCCACCGGCTGGGCAAGCAGGTAACGGGGGTCGTCGATGTGTGCCAGAAACCCCTCCACCTCGGCTTCCGGAGCCAGATCCCCTGCCGCAGCACGCAAGCGGTGGCCAACGGCCGCCACCCGTTCCGCCGTGATGTCGCGCCGGGGTGGTCCATGCTCGAGCACCGCCAGGGATTTCTCATACAGCTCGCGGAACAGCAGGTGCTTCCAGCGGGTCCAGGAAGTGGGCCCCACCGCCCGCGCGTCGGCGAAGGTGAGCAGGTGCAGCATGCGCAGGAGTTGGGGATCGCCGACGTGGCCGGCGAACTCGGCCACCAACTGTTCGTCGTGCAGATCGCGGCTCTGGGCGGTCAGGGCCAGGCTCAGGTGCTCGCGCACCAGAAACTCCAGATGCGCCCGCTCCCGGGGGAGCAGGTCCATGCGGTCGGCCACCTGGATGGCCAACTCCGCACCGCGTTCCTCATGGCGGCTCCCGTGCCCCTTGCCCACGTCGTGCAGCAGCGCAGCCAGGTACACCAGATGGGGCCGCTCCACCTCCTCCATCGCCCGGGTGTACTGGGGAAACTCCTCCCGGTACTCGCCCCGGGCCAGGCGCCGCAGTTCCTGCACGGCGAACAGGCTGTGCACGTCCACGGGATAGGCGTGGTAGGGGTCGCGCTGCACCCGATGGTAGATGGGCTCCAGTTCCGGGATGAAACGGTCCAGAAACCGCACGTCGTGCATGCAAAAAAGGGTGGAGGCGACGCGCCGGGGATACTGCAGCACCCGCAGGAACAACGCCACGGCGTCGGGGTCCCGGCGGTATCGATCGTCGATACAGTCCAGATGGTCGCGAATGACTTGCGTTGCCTGGGCGGAGAGGTCCGCGTCGTGGACCTGCGCCGCCTCGAACGCGGCCAGCATCCGCAGGGGGTCCTCCGTGGTCGCCAGGGGGTCGAGGGTAATCTCTCCCCCCTGCAGGAGCACCCCGTGGCTCACCTCCTGCGGGGGCTCGCCACCGCTCGCACCACCGCGGTTGCCGCGAACCGAAAGGGCCTTACGCAGCAGGCGCTCCACCGCGTGGACCACCTGGTTGGCGCAGGCGTAATAGCCCTGGAGCAAGGCCTCGGCACCGGGCCCCTGGGGCGTGTCGGGGTGGCCGAAGTACTCCGCCACCTCGGCCTGCAGTTCGAAGCTCAGTCGGTCCTCCCTGCGTCCGCACAGGAAGTGGAGTTGGTTGCGCAACCGCAGGAGGAACTCACGGCTCTCCTCCAAGGCGCGGATCTCGGCGGCTGGCACCAGCCCGTTCTGCAGCAACTCGTCCACGGTGCGCGCCCCGAAACGGCGCCGAACCGCCAACAGGGCGGTCTGGATGTCCCGCAGGCCGCCCTGCCCTTCCACCACCTGGGGCTCGAGCAGGTACACGGTGCCGCCGTATCGGGCGTGGCGCTCCTCCATCTCCGCCAACAAACCAGCGGCGCTCTCCGTGCCGGAGGTGCCCGGCAAGGCCGCCCGATCCGCCGGGTCGCGCCGTTCGGTCAGTGTCGGGTCACCGCAAAGGAACCGCCCCTCCCCCAGACTTGCGGCGTCGATGGGGGAATCACCGTCCGCGACCCGGTGCGGTCCGAGAGCAAGCAAGACCCCCTGCACGTCCAGGTGGGCGTCGCGGAGGGGATGGAGCAGCCCCTCCCAGAGCGGCATAGGGTCGAACCCTTCGCGGTGCACCAGCAGCATCTCGAGGACGGAGTGCGGTGCCAGCGCGCGGTGGCCAAACTCTCCCAAGGCGAACAGGGCACTGCCGTGGGCCTCGTCCCTGCGCTCCTCCTGCAGCGACCGGAACAACGCGCAAACCAGGGTGTCGCAGCGATCCGTCCAGGTGGCCACCACGGCGTGGCCGGAGCCGCCGCCGTCGTGCAGTGTCCGGAGCTCGGACCGGCTGCACCTGAGATACTCCCGGATCTCCTGCACCCTGGACCCCCGGGTCTGCAGGCGGGTCTGGAGGACCCCCGTTCGTTGACAGCTCACCCGCCATCCAGGAAGTGTTCCACGCCCGCGGCCATCGCTGTGGCGGCCTGGCGGTGGAAGCGGGCACTGGCCAGGCGCTTGGCCTCCACGGGGTGGGTGATGAACGAGGCCTCGATGAGGATCGCCGGCATCATGGCTCCGGTGAGTACGTAGAACGGCCCCCGCTTGACGCCCAGGTCGCGCACCGGACCGTAGGCGCGGGACACATCCCCCACCAGCGCCCGTTGCACTGCCTCGGCCAGGCGTCGTGAATCTTGGATCTTCGAGGCGAGGATCACGTCCGCCAGGATATGTTCCATCTCGGCCAGGTCCGACTCGGTGCCGGCGTTCTCCCGGGCAGCCATCTTGCGGGCGGCCCGGTCGGAGGTGCGATCCAGATAGTAGGTCTCGATGCCCTTGGCCCGGGAGGAGCGGGCGGCGTTGGCGTGCACCGAGATGAACAAATCGGCGCCGAAACCATTGGCGATCGCCGTGCGCTGTTCCAGGGGCAGGAAACGATCGTCGCTGCGGGTGAGTTTGACCGTGCAGGGCAGACGCCGGGGTAGCTCCTCGGCCAACTCCTGGGCCATGGCCAGCGCCACGTTCTTTTCCAGCAGCCCCCCGGGCCCCACGGCGCCCGGATCTTTGCCTCCGTGGCCGGGATCCACCACGATGCGCAGGGGGCGCGCCGGCGCGTCCGGGGGTTGGGGCACGGGTGGCGCCGGGCTGCGGGAGATCAGGTCTGCCACCACGTCTTGAGACTCTACGTCGCGGACCACGTCGACCACGATGCGGGGCGGTGAGTCCAGGGGGAAGGCACGGAAGTTCGAGGCCCCGGTGAGGTCCAGCACCACCCGCACAGTGGTCGGGTCGTACTGGCCCATCCGCACCTGCCGCACCAGCCCATCGGCTACCTGAGCGCAGGACGGGCACTCTGGCCCCACTCGGGTGCGCGCCAGGTCAAGGAAGATGCGCGGCGGCTTGCCGGCTCCCGGGTTTGCGGGCAGGGTCTTGGCTTGAAACGGCGTCAGGTGATCCAGGTCGAGCACCACCCGGGTGTAGCTCTCCGTAGACCAGGTGCGCACTCCCCCCACCCGGGTGCTGCGGGTCAGCTCGACCAGGCGCTTGCGAGCCACCGCCGCCATGTCCCGCTGGGGGTACTCGGCGACCACCCGCCGGTAGAGTTGACGCGACGGCTCGGTCTGACCCTGCAGTTCCCGCACCCGTCCCGCCCGCAGCAGCGCGTCGTCCGCCAGGTTCGAGTCGGGGTAGTCTGCGGTGAGTTGCAGGAACGCGGCCACGGCGGCTTCCCGATCGCTCTCGTCACCGGAAGCGGCGAACGCCTTCTCCTGGCACATCCCCAGCGTATACAAGGCGTCGGCGGCGCGGGGGGAGCGGGGGGCGGCGCGGGGTACCGCTTCAAACTGCTGGGCCGCGCGCCGCCACGCCCCGGCGTCCGCTGCACCGGGCCCGGCTGCGGAGAGTTCGTAATAGGCGGCGCGGGCGATCTCGTAGAGTTCCGTACCGCGCTCCGCCCGGGCAGAGCCGTGGATGGCCACGGCCAGCAGCAGGCAGACGGCGCCCAGGGGCTTCCTCATGGCAGAAGGCCCTTCAACGCCCCCAGGCGGCCCAGGCCGGCGATCTCCAGTTGGGCGTAGTAGCGGTGGTCATAACGGTTCTCGTCCGCCTGCCAGTTGCGCGAGTAGGTCACCTGCACCGCCCAGCAGGGATGGTGTAACTGCGCACCATAGCTCTCCTCCAGAATCTGAGTTTCCCGGGCGCTGTAGCGGTTGCGGTACTGCAGGGTGAGCACCCGCCGCACGGCGATCTCCAGCCCCGCGTCCAGATACCCGGCTTCCTGTTTGAGATAACGGTAGCCGGCGAACAGGCGGTCGCCGCGGCGGTCTCGCAGGTCCCCCTGGGCCGACCAGCTCAGCCAGGGGTCTGCAACGCCGGGGTCGTACTCCCCGGCGGCCCCTAGGGAGACAGCGTCGCTCGGAAACCAGTCCAGCTCTCCCCGCAAGGGGAGCCAACGGGACGCCCCCAGTTCGTAGCGCGCGTCCAGATCCAGGGCAGCCAGGGTGCGCAGGCCGGTATCGGTCAGCAGGCGGTTCTCCAGCTGCAAGGAAGCCGTGGTGGTGTGCGCGAACTCGTCCTGGTGGTCGAACCCGGGCGGTGCCCCGCCCCGCCCTTCCTCCTCCCACTGCAGGCTCAGCCGAGGCTCTAAGGTGTGTAGCACCGCGCCGAACGGACGGGCCAACGTGAGCTCTGCGTCCAGTTGCGCGTCGGCCCCACCCCGTGCGGTCCACTCGTCGTCCACCCGATAGATATTCTGCCGATAGCCGCTCCTCGCCGCCAGCCCGAGTGCGCCAAGGGAGCCCGAAGCCCCCAGGCCGGGAACTACCTCCAGGCGCTCCCCCCGGAGCCCCTGCCCTCTCCAGAACCGGGTTCCGCGCACGGTGGGGGACCAGACCAGGGGCCCGACCAGGGGCGTCTCGCGGCCCAACAGGCCAAACTGCGGCAGGGTCTGCAGTACCTCCCCCTGGGGGTCGGTAAGGGACTGGAAGTACTCGGCCAGGCCGAACAGAGAACCGGCGCCCACATCGTGGGTGCCCACGGCGAAGCTGCGGGTGCGCTGCACCCCACGGTCGTCGAGGGTATCTCCCAGGTCGCGCTGGTAATCGGTATCCCCCGCATAGTTCACCTGAACCCGCGCCCGGGAAGCGTCGTCAAAACGACTGACGTGGTCGGCTTCCACCGTGTAGCGATGGGCATCCCTGAGCCGGTCCCAGAGATGGGTACCGGCGATGCGCCCCGCATGCCCCTCGGCCAGCACGTAACGCACTTCCCCCCGCTCCTCCCAGCCGCGCTGGCTGCGGTACCTTCCCTCCAGGGTGGCGTCAGCGTTGTCGGAGATGACCCAGTAGTAGCGCAGTGCGCCGTACAGGCCGTCGGTGCTCGTGTAACCGAACTTGGGGAACAGAAATCCGGACTGGCGCTCCCGTTTCACCGGGAACAGGAGGTAGGGGGTGTAGAGCAGCGGTACCCCCTCCACCCAGAACGCGGCTCCCCGCCCCACCAGGTAACCCTCCAGTTCCACTTCCAACTCGCGGGCCTGCACCCGCCAACTGGGCCAGGTGCCGTCGCAGGCGGTGAACCCTCCGTCCTGGACGGTATAGGAGTTGGCCCCGGTCTTGCGCAGGTGCTTCCCCCACACCCGGTAGCCCTCTCGCGCGATCCACAGGGATCCGTCCGTCACCTCCCCCTGTTCGGTGACGGTGTTGATCTCCAGGCGGCTGCACTCCAGCACGTTGCCGTCCCCGTCCTCGAGCACCACCTGGCCCTCCGCCCGGGCCACCCCGTCCCCTGGGCGAAACGTCACCCGCTCGGCGAGCAGGCGGAACTCCCGCCAGCGCAGCACCACGTGCCCCTCGGCGCGCACTTCTTCGCTGCCCTGCAGGGCCGACAGGGAGTCGGCCTGCAACGCCACGGCGTCTCCGCCGGTTTCGCGCCGCAGCGACCAGAACTCCTGGGCGCTGGCTGGTCCCGCCACGAGCGTGATGAGGGAGATCAACAATATCGATCTAAGCAAACGCAATTCCATGTCTTGTTGTGAAATCAGATACGGCTACGGCACGCGTCCCAGGCGGCGCAGATGGCCGCGTGCCTCGCCCACGGTGGTGAGGGAACCGGTCACGCACACCAGATCGTCCGGGCCCGCTTCGGATAGAGCCAGGTCCAGGGCAGCACCCACGTTGGGGGCCGTGATGGCGTCCGTCCCCGCGTATTGGCGGGCGGCGGCCGCTAGATCTGCGGGCGCCAGGGCCCGCCGGGAGGCAGAAGCTGTGAGCACCAAACGGTTCGCCAGGGGAGCGAGGTCCGCGAGGATGGAGCGGGCGTCCTTGTCGCCGAGGATGCCCAGCACCAGCCACAGGCGGCGGTAGCGGAACTCGTCGCGCAGGGCTGTCGCCAGAACCCGAGAGGCGTGCGGGTTATGCGCGCCGTCGAGCAGCACCGTGGGGTGGCTGCCGCACTCCTCCAGGCGTCCTGGCCAGGTTGCGGTGGCGACGCCCTGGCGTATCCCCGCCTCCGGCAGGTTCCAGCCGCGGGCGGCGAGCACCTCCAGGGCGGCCAGGGCCACGGCCAGGTTGTCGGCCTGGTGGGCGCCGCGCAGGCGGTACGCCACGTGGTCCCAACGAACGTGCAAACCGTGGTAGTCCAACGCCCCCGGCCCGGCCGGTTCGCTCCGGAACTCGCGGCCGAGTCTGTACACCGGCGAGCCGCGGCCGGCGGCCAGGCGTTCCAGGTTGCTCAGGGCCTCCCCCTGGGCGGCGGTGACCAGGGGTATCCCCGGCTTGACGATACCACCCTTCTCCGCGGCAATTTCCGCGATGGTCGCGCCCAGGTGCTCGCAGTGCTCCAACCCCACGTTGGTGATCACCGTCACATCGGGTTCCACCACATTGGTGCTGTCCAAACGGCCCCCCAGGCCCACTTCCACCACCGCCAGGTCCACACGGACCCGCGCGAAATGCAGTAGGGCCATGGCGGTGATGATCTCGAACTGGGTCATGCCCGGGGGGGCGGCGTCCCGCACCGCCCGGTACAGGTCGGGCACCGCGGCGTCGGGCAGGAGTTCCCCATCGACCCGGATGCGCTCACCGAAGAACTCCAGGGGGGGCGAGGTGAACAACCCGGTGCGCAGGCCGCAGGCCGTCAGGGCCGCGGAGAGCAGCATGGCTGTGGAGCCCTTGCCGTTGGTGCCGCCCACGTGCACACACGGCACCTGCCGGTGGGGGTGGCCCAGAGCGGCCAGGCAAACCTCCACGCGTTCCAGGCCCAGGTCGATGCCGAACTTCTCCAGGGCATCGATCTCGGCCAGGGCTTGGACGGGGCTCAACGGTGGGCTTGGCATGGAGGCGGGGTCCGACCCGCAGAACATCGCAAGAGCAGAGATGGTGATTGGATTTGACTCACTCCTCGGCCCCGAGTATAAAGATCGACTTACCTTTTTCGGGAAAAGCTGATCTCGGTCCGCACGACCGCGCACCACCTCGATCCTTTTACAAGCAGAGGAATACCATGATCAAGGACATCTCACGCCTGCGCAACATTGGCATCTCCGCCCACATCGACTCGGGCAAGACCACCCTGACCGAGCGCATCCTGTTCTACACCGATCGCATCCACGCGATCCACGAGGTGAAGGGCAAGGATGGTGTCGGCGCGACCATGGACTCCATGGAACTGGAAAAGGAGCGCGGCATCACCATCTGCTCTGCCGCCACCTTCTGCGAGTGGAAGGACCACTTCATCAACATCATCGACACCCCCGGGCACGTGGACTTCACCATCGAGGTGGAGCGCGCCTTGCGGGTGCTCGACGGCGCGGTACTGGTGCTGTGCTCGGTGGGTGGGGTGCAGTCCCAGTCCATCACCGTTGACCGCCAGATGAACCGCTACAAGGTGCCGCGCATCGCCTTCATCAATAAATGCGACCGCACCGGCGCCAACCCGCTGCGGGTGGCCGCGCAGTTGCGCGAAAAGCTCAATCACAACCCGGTGTTGATGGAGATTCCCATCGGCCTGGAAGCCGACCTGCAGGGCGTGGTCGACCTGGTGAAGATGCAGGCAGTGTACTTCGACGGCGACAACGGCGAGAAGATCCGCTACGAGGAGATCCCGGCACACCTGCTGGAGGAGGCTCAGGCCCGTCGTGAGGAACTGCTGGACGCCGCAAGCATGTTCTCCGACGAACTGATGGAGGCGGTGCTCGAGGAGCGCGCCACCGAGGAGATGATCCACGCCGGGATCCGCCAGGGCGTGCTGCAACGGGAGATCACCCCGGTGTTCCTGGGTTCGGCGTACAAGAACAAAGGCGTGCAGATCATGCTCGACGGGGTGACGCGCTACCTGCCCTGCCCTACCGATGTCACGAACATCGCCCTGGACATGGAGGCCGACGAGGCGGAGGTATCTCTCGTCGCCGATCCGGGGAAAGACACGGTGGCGCTGGCGTTCAAGCTCGAGGACGGCCGCTACGGCCAGCTCACCTACGTGCGTGTCTACCAGGGCAAGATCACCAAGGGTGACACCCTGGTCAACGTACGCACCGGCAAGAAATTCAAGGTGGGTCGACTGGTGCGCATGCACTCCAACGACATGGAAGAAATCGACGCTTCCAACTGCGGAGACATCGTCGCCATGTTCGGCATCGACTGTGCCTCGGGAGACACCTTCTACTCCGGCAACCGGCACCTGTCGATGACCTCCATGTTCGTGCCCGAGCCGGTCATCAGCCTGTCGATCACCCCCAAGGACAACAAGGCGCAGGTGAACATGAGCAAGGCGCTCAACCGCTTCACCAAGGAAGACCCCACCTTCCGCACCTTCGTCGACCCGGAGAGCAGTGAAACCATCATCCAGGGCATGGGGGAACTGCACCTAGACGTGTACGTGGAGCGGATGAAGCGCGAGTACAGCGCCGAGGTTGTCACCGGCCAGCCCCAGGTGGCGTACCGGGAAACGGTTTCCCAGCATGCGGATTTCAACTACACCCACCGCAAGCAGACCGGCGGCTCCGGCCAGTACGGCCGGGTGGCCGGCTTCATGGAGCCGTTGGAAGAGGGCGATTACGAGTTTGTAGACAAGATCACCGGTGGCTCGATTCCCCGAGAGTACATCTCCTCCTGCGACAAGGGCTTTAAGGCCTGCCTCGCCAAGGGGTCCCTGATCGGTTCCCCGGTCACCGGCGTGCGCATGACCATCAACGACGGGGCCTCCCACACGGTGGACTCCTCGGACATGGCGTTTCAGCAGGCCGCCATCGGGGCGTTCAAGGAAGCCTATGGCAAGGCCAAACCGATCATCATGGAACCGATCATGAAGGTGGTGGTGGAGACCCCCACGGAGTTCCAGGGCGGGGTGCTCGGCACCCTCAACCAGCGCCGCGGCATGATCGTGGGCACCAGCGAGGACGGTCTGTACTCGGTGGTGGAGGCCGAGGTTCCCCTGGCCGAGATGTTCGGCTACTCCACCGCCCTGCGTTCCGGGACCCAGGGCAAGGCGGAGTACACCATGGAGTTCGCCAAGTACCGCCCGGTGCCCCAGAGCGTGAGCGAGGAGCTGAAGAAAAAGCACCAGGACGAGCTGAAAAAGAAATCCGCCGCCTAGTCCCCGGAGCCGAGAACCCGTGGGAATGATGGTACGTCTGAGCGACAGGAGCGCACATATGCTGAAGAACGAAATGGTGGCAAAGAACCCCCTGCGGGCCCTGGATCAGAGCAGCGACGGCGGACTGGTGCCCGGCCAGTTGGGCCTGGTCGCCGCGCGGGCCGGCACCGGCAAGACCGCATTCCTCATCCAGGTGGCCCTGGACAGCCTGTTTCGCGGCAACCCGGTGCTGCACCTCAGCGTCGGCGAGACCGTCAGCCACGTGCAGGCCTGGTACCGCGAGATGTTCCGGGACCTGGCCGAGGGCTACGACTTGGAGAAGGCCAAGGAAGTGTGGGAGGAGGTGGAGCTCAACCGCTTCATCATGACCTTCCGGGTGGAGACCTTCAGCGTCGCCAAGCTGGAGGAGCGCCTGACCGATCTGGTGGAGCAAGACATCTTCCAGCCCCGCGTGGTGTTGGTGGACAAACTGGACCTCAGTGCCGCCAACGTGCGCGAGGACCTGGAGGCGCTGGCCGCGTTCGCCCGCGCGAAGGGCCTGAAGATCTGGGTCTCCGCGCGCACCCACCGCGGCGACGGTGAGGTGGCCAGCTTCGTAGACCCGGTGAAGGACTTGTTCCAGGTGGCGGTGGCTCTCGACCCCCAGCCCGACGCCACCATCGCCCTGCGGATGTTGAAGAACCCCTCCGGCAACGCCGGCACCGCCTCCCTCACCCTGGACCCCCGAACCTTGCTGCTGCACACGCCGGCCTAGCATACCCGAGCACCTTCAGAACCACCCCACAGACCCCGGAGCGGCGTGAGCCCTCCGGGGTTTTTTGGACTGCCAACTTCGGAAGCCTCCCATGGCCGCCGGATGCGCGATGCTTGTGCGCTTGTGTAGTAGCCGATGTCTCGGCCGTCGCCCCGACGACCCATAACCCGAATTCACGACGCCAGCCCTGCCACTGGTTGGTGGTCTCCATTGCGCTTGCATCCGGGAGGCCCGAGAACCCAATCCAAAGAACCGCCATAGGATCGCCATAGAACGGAGAGCCCCCCGCTGGCCCGCCAGGCAGACGATCGTCCGTCTCAGCAGTGAAGAGGCACCGCGGATCCGCCAATCTGGTGGATCACACCGCCCTTGTGAGCGAGTCCGAGACCAAGCCCAGTTCCCTTTCAAATGCAAGAAGGGCTGCTTCAACCCCAGCGAGTTCCCCCCTCTCACCCATCTTCTCGATGCTCCTGGAAATTTCCATCAACTCGGTGGCCCCGAATATTCCCACCGATCCTCGGATGGCGTGGGCTGCGGCCGCGACGCCTTTTGAGTCGTCGGCTTTCACCGCGGCTCGAAGGTCCGCGACGGCTCGGGGGACAGTCTTCAGGAAGGTCGCGACGATTGACCCGAGAACCCGCTTGTCTCCACCGAGGTGCCCGAGCAACTTGGCGACGTTCGATGCGGTCTCCGTCTCCGTCTCCATCACCGGATCCGGGCTTGGGCGTAGGAACTTTCCGGCAATCGCCAGTAGTTTCTGCGGGTCGACCGGCTTGGCAAGGTGGGCATCCATGCCGGCTTCGAGGCAGCGCAGCCTGTCGCTGTTCAACCCGTGCGCCGTGATGCCTATGATCGGGGTGCGTCGATTCATCGAGCTCTCGAGCAGACGGATGGCCCGGGTCGCTTCTAGGCCGTCCATATCCGGCATCTGGATATCCATCAACACGAGATCGAACTCCCCGGACTCCATTTCCCGGATCGCTGCGTTTCCCTGGCTGACCGCCGTCACGAGTAGATCCTGCTGCTCGAGCAAGGTCTGCATGTACATCCGACTCACCGCGTCATCCTCGACCAGAAGGACTCTGGGCGGTGCTGCGCCGTCTGCGAACGGCGCGGGCAGCGCCGACTCAGCGGAGCCAGAAGGCGGCTTCTTTCCGTCCCGTGGTCGTTGGAGATCCTTCCCTGATGGGTTCAGCACAGCTCGCACGCACTGGATGAGTTGAGCGCGGGTGATAGGCTTGGTGATCCAGTCGGCGCTCGTCCACGGGTGTCGCGAAGCCGACACACCCGTTGCAAGGGACGGCGTCATCATCACCAACCGCCCCATGGCCGGGGAAAACCGGCCCAGTTGCGTGGCCAGACGCGCGCCCCCGAGGGCCGCGAGTTCTGCGTCCACGAGTGTCATTTGGAACCGGCGGTCCGCCTTCTCGGCCGCTTCCAGTCTCTCTAGCGCCGCGTCGCCCGTGGACACGGGTACCGTCTCCGCGCCCAGGGAGCCGAGCAGATGCTGCAGCGACTCCGCGGCACTGGCGCTGCCGTCCACCACGAGAACGCGCATTCCCCGGGCGCCGTCTTCCGCTTCAGCAACGGAAGCACCGTCCCCGAGTTTCACGGGAAGGGTGAACGTGAATCGACTGCCCTGCCCCACCTCACTGTCCACGTGAATCGAACCGCCCATCATCTCCACGATGTTCTTGGATATGGTCAGCCCCAACCCCGTGCCCTGGTGCCTGCGTGTGAGGGATCCATCCAGTTGACGAAAACTCTCGAAGAGCACACCCAACTTCTCGCGAGGAATGCCAATCCCCGTGTCACTGACAGATATCTCCAGTAGACACCTTCCGCCGTCGGACCCGGCAGGCAGATACGCTTGGACCCGCAGCACCACCTCCCCGGCCGCGGTGAACTTGACGGCGTTCCCCAACATGTTCACCAGCACCTGCCGCAGGCGCCCGGCATCACCGACGAGGCTGCAGGGCACGGCGGGGAGGATATCGCAAACCAGTTCAAGGCCCTTTTCGTGGGCGGAAACCGACAGGTCTTCGACCGCATCCTCCGCTACCTGGCGAGGGTCGAAAACCGCTTCTTCGATCTCCAATTTCCCAGCTTCGATGCTCGAGAAATCCAGTATCTCGTTGATGATACGAAGCAGCGAACGGGCCGACCTCTGGGCCGCCAGCAGGTATCGGCTCTGCTGGGGCGGCGGAGAGTGGCCGAGTACCAGGTCGATCATTCCCAGTATCCCGTTCATGGGGGTGCGGACCTCGTGGCTCATATTGGCGAGGAACTCGCTCTTGGCCAGGTTTGCAGCTACGGCGGCCTCCTTCGCCTCGCGCAGATCGGCTTCGGCTCGCTTCATCGCCGTGATGTTCCGGCTCACGCCGACCAGACCCAGCAAGCCCCCTTGCCGATCCCGCACCGGGGCCTTCCTGGTTTCGAAAAACAACTGCCGCCCCTTGCCGGCAGCGGTCTCTTGTTCAAAGCGGAGAGACGTACCCATATTCAACACTTCACCATCCGTTTCCTGCGATGACTCGACCAGGTCAGGATGGAGGACCTGGGCGTCCGTCTTCCCGATGACCTCCGTCAGGTCTACCCCTGCGATATCGGCGAACGCGGGGTTGGCCAGTTGGTAGCGACGTTCCGGGTCCTTGAAGTACACGATGTCCGGCAAGGCCTGGATTAGCGCCTGAAGAAATGCGTTTTTCTGCTCCACGGCCTGTTCCGCCCGCTTCCTCTCCGCGACGGAAGACAGCACCCGGCGTACGGTGGAGAAGGCGACCAGCAGGGAAAAGAATGTCCCGGCCACCGCCAGGAGGACGGTGCCGGCGAGGACGCGTCGTTGGATCTCCTTCGCTTCTCCCAGGAAACCGTCGGCCTTCCGGCGCGCATAGGCCGTCATCGCGAGAAACCTGTCCTCGAGCATGGCCACATGGGTCGCCCCCTTCCCCCGTGTGATCTCGGCCGCCGCGCTGCGATCCCCAACCTGGACCAGACCAATGACTTCCTCGCGAATCGGCTTCCAATCGATGAACAACTGGCGGCTTTCCCGCTCCAGGGCCGCGCCCTCTTCGCCCAGGATCTGATCGCGAACCACATCGAGGTTCCGGTACACGGCGGATTCCTCAGCCGATACCACCTCCGCTGCGTCCTGCACGGTCTCCGCGGTACTGAAGAAGGCGATATCCTTCATGCTGCGGTGCATCTTGATCACACCCATGCTCGCCCGAAGTGACGCGTTGGAGACTTGCAGGGGATGGTCATAGAGTTCTGACGCCGCCTTGCCTAGGGCTGCGAAACCAGCGACGGAGACAACCGCCAGGGTTGCCAGGATGGCGATGATAAGGGCGAACCCCACGGATAATCGAAGTTTGATGTTCGAGCGGTCAGGGCTGGGCATGCAGTAGAATCCCACCGGCTGAAACGGTTTATTCTGGCAAGGTTCATCTCCAGATCGAACTCTGGCACATTCCCCTCATATCCAGATCAACCACACCGGTCAAGCCTGCTGCGGCGTTTCAAGCCCTGGCCCAGACCGGATCAATAGAAGGCGGGCCCACCGGGGGCCCGCCGTGTGTCGCTCCGGTACGGTGTTTATCTCCTCGGCGGGGCCAAGGGCGGGGCTATTGTCGAGGGAGGCCGATACCCAGTGTGGCCACCATGGTAGCCTCTCCGGTCTGCGGCGCTTGGCCGAAGGTGTCGTCCGTTATCAGCCGGAAGGAGGCACATCCGCTGGTTCCCTGGACCACCACCATGCCCGGCGTGGTGTCGGTGCCCACGAGATCGAACTCGATGCTCCACCTACCGGTCTCCGGGTACCTGGCCACGATCAGTGTGTCGTTGGTTCCCCGGTCGTAGATGCGCAGAGTGATCGTCTCTGTTGAACGGCCGGTGATGCGGACCAATTTGCGGGAAGCATCATACTCGGCTGCCTCGATGACCGCGCAGGTCGGGTCGACGGCGGTCCGCAGCCACTGCCCCGCGAAGGCGCTCGTTACGCAGAGCAAGCCAGCCGTTACCAACAGGGGTACCCTCCTCCAGCGCCGTGTCTTGTTCATGAACTTCTCTCCTTTTCGAACCGGGCCAACCCTGTCCAGGTACGTCGAGGCGGCCGTGTACGGGAACCACCCACGGAGACAACCCGTGCGTGCAACATGTTGCAGGTGACTGCAACATGTGTTCCAGATGGAAGGCCGGTCTTGGCACCGGTTCTCGGGCGAAGACGATCACCCCCTGCGGCGCGGGGAACCGGTATGTTACGGGAATACGAGGGGGTAACCGACGGTGGTTGAAGTTCTCGGCCGCGGTGGATGGGTTGCAGCTCGGTGAGGCAGGTCTCGCTTGATGATCTACAGGATCCCCCGGATCGACATCCAGAACCCGCATGGACGACGCAAGCCCCAAGACCGGTCGGCGCTGCAGCCCACAGCCGCCGCGGCCCTGTTACCTTCTGACGGCCGCGAGGGGGACGTTCGCACCGCTTGATCCATGGTGGGGGAAGGCTGCGGTGGAATTTCTATCTACCGGAGAAACAAGAGAGATGTAGACGCACTCACGTACCTCCCCGGCGCAGTCCCCGGTCTACGGGGCTTGCTGCAGTTCCCTGGGCACCAGGGAGATCTCGCCGGCCCGATCGAAGGCAAGCCGCCCAGCACCGCGCAGGCTCAGGTGGCCGCGCAGTTGGTAGCGAAAACTCTGGTTCTGGCTCGTTTCGAGCCCGGAGAACTGACGGAAGATCCCGAACAGGGTGCCCGTTGCCTCGACCTGGGCCACACCGCTGCCGTAGCGGGGCACGGTCACCGGTCGGTTGCTGACCCCCGTGGCGAACAGGTGATCGTTGAGGAGCAACTCGGCGGCCATCCCTTCGACGACCAGGTCGAAATCGTTGGGGTTCTGCAACTGCAGGTCGAGACGGTAGCGCTGGGAGAGAAGTGTCGCATCGACAAACCGGATGTCTGCCAGGACGACGTTCGGCGGTTCCGCTCGCGGGCCGAGAACTGCGCAGGAAGTCATGCAGAGGGCAGCTCCCAGGAGAGCGGCGCGGCTGAGGAATCTCATGGTGCTAAGTGTGCCCAACGGGAGGACGGCCCGCAAGGCGGACCGCGCTTGCTCACCAACAGCCCCCGGCATTGCTGGGATGTGCGAAGGGGCCCGACCGACACGCGTGCCCCTTGCCACCCGGTCGAGCCAAGGAAGACCGTCACGGGAGACCACAACAGCTGGCGCATGACGGAAGAGCCCGGTCTCCTCCCGTTCGGGCTTGTCAGTCGATGCGGAGACAGATTGCCCCTCCCACGCTCATGGGTCAGGTGACCCGTCTCTCCCCGGCCTCCCCGGGTCCCCCAGGATCGGTGTTCAGTCGGATCGACTGGGGGACCTCCGGATCAGTTGATGATCTTCCACTGACCGTCGGGTTGGCGACACGCCGTCCCGTAGGCTTTCTCGGTCTGGCCTCCTATCGCAACCTCGGTCTGGTACTCCCGGCAGTACTGGCCCGACGGCGCCTGGTAGGTCTTGATCGGCGTGACGGCGACCTGGGTTCCCTTGTCCGGGTTCTCCCAGGTGGAAGTCTGCCCGGTCTTGTTTTTCTCCAGAACGTGGGCAGCCCTCAATTCGTCGGCCTCGTCGAGGCTCCGGCCGATGTCCTGGCCCACGAGCGCGCCGAGCAAGGTGCCGATGATCACCCCCGCGGTCCTGCCGTGCCCCCCGCCAACGTGGGACCCCAGCACCCCGCCCAGGGCGCCGCCGAGGAGGGTTCCCGCGGTCTCCTTTCTGCCCCCTGCGCAGGCGGCGAGCGCGAGCATGAGAACACCGAGAAGACCCTTTACCCACCATTTGGATTGCATGTCTGTCTCCCTCTTGGCCCTCTTGCGTTCGCGGGAAAAACACCACCACTCTTCCTTCGTCTGCCTTTCCCCGTGGGGCAGTCGTCCTCAAACCCTCGACCGGCAACAAAGACTAGCCTGGAAGCTTCTCAACTCACCTATGGACATCGTCCCCTGGGGGAGCCACGCTACAGCTAGATACCGCGAGTTGTCGGTAGAACATCCCTCCGGCACGAATGCCGTTTCGAGACCCGAGAAAGACTGCTCACCGGTCGTCCGAACCCCGGCCCCGACCCCGGTGCTCGTCGCGCCCGCGTCGGTCGTCGCCACGGCCACGCTCATCGCCCCCCCGGTGGCCGCCACCGTCCTCGTAGTGGTTGCGAACCCGGTGGTTGTCCCCGCCCCTACGGTCGTCCCGTCCCCGATGCTCCCGAGAGTCGCGCCAGGGATAGTGGTCGTAGACCCGGGGCCCCACGAAAATGTGTTCATGGATCGTGAACGGGTAGCGGTGGCGGAACTCACCGCCGTCCAGAAAGTAGCGCCCCGAGTGGCGGTGGCCGCTGCGGTGCACGAAGGAGAAGCTCAGGAAGATACGCGCAGGCCCGTAGAACCCGTCGGGATAGGAGTAGTACTGCGCCGGCGGCGGGTAGGCACGGGCCTCCCGGGGCGCAGCAGGCGAAGTAACCGGAGGAGCCTGGAGGTCGTCGGCGACAATCTGCCAATTCCCGTCTTCCTGGCGGCACGCGGTGCCGTACCCCTGCTCCTCCCGTCCTCCGATGGTGATGGTGGTGACAAACTCCCGGCAAGGCTGGCCCTGGGCGCCATCGAAGGTCCGTAACGGCACCACGCCCCCCGCCCGTCCGGTGTCGGGGTTGACCCAGTCCGAGGACTCATTGGTGGGGTTGTATTCCAACGCGTGCTGCAAGGTGTCGGTCATCGCCTCCTGCTCTCGTCCGTCGAGCAGTCCCCCGTCCTGGGCCAGGACAGCCCGGGGTCCGGCCGGACCCAAAATCCCCAATATCCCGGAGAGAAGCACCATCCTCATCGCATGGCCCATGGGCTGCCTCCCTGGAAGGGCGTTCATTAAGTAGCCTTTCTGCTCCCAGCCACCCGGGCCGGTCGCTCACAGCCGCCTGTCGATTCCGACCTGGTGCCGTTCCGCCACCACTGGTAACACACCGCGGTGCGCGCCGCGAAGGCAAGATGAGAATGTCGTCTCGCGGCACAGGGACCGGGAGACCCAATGGGTATGGTGGGGCACAGGTATGAGATGCTGCAAGGGCCGGCCGGGTCACACCTTCCCCGGCCCTCCACGGCGGACGACCCCCTGGTGGGCGCCGCCTTGTTCCCCTTCACCACCCCGTTCGAGGATGTGGAGGCGTTCGCCGCGTTCGAGATCGTCCAGGACCTGTGGCCCGGCCGCCGGGGGGTGGGCGAAGACACGGCAGGCAGGTCAGATGCTCAGCAGTTCCTCCATCACGGTGACCTGGGGCTTGCCCGCCAGAAAATCCGGCAGCCGGGCGAAGAACGACTGCAGGTACGGCGCCGAGGAGTGGGCATCCAGGGCCGCCTGGTCCCGGTAGCGTTCCATGACCACCAGGGTGTGCGGCTCGCCTGCGGCCCGGTTCACGGTGTAGAGTAGCGCCCCGGGCTCCTGGGCGACGCTCGCAGTCAGTTCCTCGAGGGCGGCGAGACACGCGGCCACCCGGTCTTCCTTGACGGGGATTCTGGCGATCACGGAAACCATGGGTTCTCCTTCGGGTCTGGGGTCCCCTTCCGGGGACCGTGGACAACGGTTCCGGGCGCGGTCGACCCGTACCCGCGAGTATATCCCGGCGGGGGCACAGGGGGCAGCGAAGACCTGCGACCCGGGTACGACGGCCCGCAGCCGGCGAAGATTCCCGGGCCTGGTCCCGGGCACCCCGCAGAAACACCCCTCGTGCGGCTTTTGCGATATGGAACCCGTTACCCGTGAGGCGACGACCATGGAAGGCACCGTGTACGACCGGCTGATGACCCATTTTTCCACCCTCGGCATGGGCTACCCACCGCGGGACGTCTTTCTGGATATCCTCAGGGAAAACTTCTCCCCCGAGGAGGCGGAGGTCCTCCTGCTGCTCCCCACCCGGGTCGCCCCCCTGCAGACCGTGAGCGCCGCGGAGGCGGCCCGCAGCGGGGGGCTCGACGCCGCGTCGGTGGCCGAGATGCTCGACCGGGTGGCCGACCGGAACCTCATCTACCGGGGCAAGACCGCCGCCGGCGAGGTGGGGTACGGCCTTCTGCAGGTGGGGTTCGGCTTTCCCCAGACCTTCTTCTGGAAGGGGGAAGACACCCCGCACGCACGCAAGATGAACCAGTTGATCGGCAAGTACTTCAGCCGTGAGGTGACCCAGGACTCCTACGGCAGTTCCGAGACCAAACCCTACCGCTACGTTCCCGTGGAGCAGACGATCCAGAAGGACAAACAGGCCGTCTACCCCCTCCACGCCATGGAAACGGTCATCGCAGGCGCCACGTCCTTCGCCGTCGCCCACTGCCCCTGCCGGGTGTCCATGCGGCTGCGGGATCGGCCCTGCGAACACCCCGAGGAGGTGTGCCTGAAGTTCGACGAAATGGCCGAGTACGCCATCGAACGGGAGCTGGCGCGCCGCATCACCCGGGACGAGGCCCGGGAGATCATCCGGCTCAGCGCCCGCGAGGGGCTGGTCCACTTCGTGGACAACGCCGGGTCGGGGGTCAAACACAACTGCAACTGCTGCGGCTGCGCCTGTTGGAGCGTGGGGACCATCCGGCGGCGCAAGGTCCCCCGCGACACCCTGATGGCCACCTATTTTCTCCGCGAGACCGACCCGGACCGCTGCACCGGCTGCGGCGACTGCGTGGAGATCTGCCCGGTGCAGGCCGTCACCGCGGAGCACGGCCGGGTCGCCGTGGATCTGGAGTGGTGTATCGGCTGCGGCGTCTGCGCAACCCGCTGCGGGTTCGACGCCTGTGCGATGATCCACCGGGAAGACCGGGGCGAGGTGCCCGGCGAGTTCGGGGCGTTGCACCGGGACATCCTGCGGGAGAAGGCGACCGAACCGGAGTAGAACGGGCCACCCTGCCGGAGGCGCGGGCGGCCCGGCTCAGGCGCCCCCGAACACAGGCTCGCCGGCGGGGTTGCCGTTCACCGCGCACCCCATCGGCAAGCCGCGGTGGATCGTTGCGAAACACTGCCGGCACTCGGTACACGGCACGATCTCCTCGGCCCGGCCGGAGAGCAGCTTGCCGGCGGTATCCGGGTCGGCGATCAGCTGCCGGCCGATCGCCACCAGATCGGCGGAACCCGACCCCAGCGCGCGCGCCGCCTGCGGCTCGCCCAGCTTGCCCACCGCGACCACGGGCAGCCCGCTGCCCCGTTTGATCGCGGCGGCGTGGGGGACCCCGGCCCCCGCCGGGCGGTCCTTGCCCAAGGCAGAACTCGCCGCCAGCAGGCGCTGCCCGTCCACCTCGCTCCCGACAAACAGGGTGGACAGAGAGACGTCGATGGCATCGACCCCGGCCCGGGCCATCTCCCGGGCGATGATCACTGCGTCCTCCAGGGTCTGTCCGCCGGCGACCTCCTCCACCCCGTTCATCCGAAACAGCAGGGGTGCGTCCGCACCCAACCGTGCCCGCAGGGCCTGGGCGATCTCCACGGCGAAGGTGGCCCGGCCCGCCGCGTCGCCCCCGTAACGGTCCTCGCGGGTATTCGTGAGCGGCGAGAGGAACTGGCCGATCAGGTAGAGATGGGCCCCGTGGATCTCCACCGCGTCGAACCCCGCCGCACGGGCCCGTACCCCCGCCGCCACGAAGTCCTCCACCAGTTGGGCGATCTGGCCCGGGTCCAGGACGAACGGGACCACGTCGGGGCGGAACCGGAACCCGGACGGAGAGGCGCCCTGGAACTCGCCCCCCAAGGGCGTGCACCGGGCCCCCCCGTGGTTGATCTGCAAGGTGGCCGCGGCGCCTCGCGCCTGGATGGTCTCCGCCAGACGGGCCATGCCGGCCTGCTGCGCATCGTCCCAGATGCCGAGACTTCGGGTCACCAGGCGGCCGTCGCCGCGCACCGCAGTGGCCTCGACCACCACCATCCCCACATCCCGCGCGCGCCGTTCGTAGAACCCCAGGATGTCGTCGGTCACCTGGCCGTCGGCCGTGCCGAAGTTGGTGGTCACCGGGGGCAGCACCAGGCGGTTCCGCAGCCGCAGCCCGTTCAAGACCAAAGGATCGTGCATGTCTGCCATGGGTGCGTACCTCCGTTGCAGCGGGTGACGTTTCGCCCTGGTCGACAACCCTCGTCGGGCAGTTTCCCGAGCGTCCGGCCGGGGCACGAGATCCAGGGGGCGGCCCCGGCTCTTGGCAATCATTCGCGTTGCGTGCCAGCCCCCAGCCGAAGCCGCTGGGAGCCTATCGTCGGGGCCAGGCATTGTGCACGGGAGAGTCCAAGGACTCCAGCACCAAGAGGCCCAGGGACAAGGTGCGTAACGCCTGACCCATCGCCGGGGTCCTGAGAACTCTCAAGGTGTCCAAGCTTCAGGTGACAGCGTGCCTGTCCTCTTCGCCCATGGGCCGGTTAGGCCGCCGCGGAAGCCGCGCCGCAAGTGAACCCGTGGGAGCTCCTAACCCAGACGCGTGCGATCTGGGGGAGGGATCGATCTCCGGAAAGCTTGATCCGCCGCCGGGATTCCCCCACCATATCCGGATTCCGTTCGGTGCCACTCCGTGCATCCTTCGTCGCCTGCTGGAAGATCCCATGCTCCCCTACCCCCGCTTTCTCATTCTGGTCGTCGCCGTCCTTCTCGCCGCCGCCGGGCCTGCGCTGGCCATCCAGCCTGTGCACGCAGTCGCCATGCACGGTTCCCCGAAGTACGGGCCGCAGTTCCCCCACTTCGACTACGTCAACCCCGACGCCCCCAAGGGCGGCGAGGTGCGGTTGGCGGACCTGGGCGGGTTCGACTCGCTGAACGGGTTCATCGTCAAGGGGGAGAAGGCCGCAGGGCTGGGGCTGATCTACGACACACTGCTCACCTCCTCGTCCGACGAGGCGTTCACCGCCTACGGGCTGCTGGCCGAGAGCGTGGAGTTGCCCGAGGACCGCTCCTGGGTGGCGTTCACCCTGCGCGACGGGGCCCGCTGGCACGACGGGAAACCGGTCACCGTGGCCGACGTGATCTTCAGCTTCGAGGTCATGCGCGAGAAGGGCTCGCCGAGCTTCCGCTTCTACTACGGCAATGTGGACAAGGTGGAGGCCCGCGGCGAGCGTACCGTGCGGTTCTCCTTCAAACCCGGGCAGAACCGGGAACTGCCGCTCATCCTCGGCCAGTTCGCGATCTTGCCGAAGCACTACTGGGAGGGCCGGGACTTTGCGGCCACCACCCTGGAACCGCCCCTGGGTAGTGGCCCGTACCGGATCGCGGAGGTGGACCCGGGCCGCTCCATCACCTACCAGCGGGTGGCGGACTACTGGGGTCGCGATCTGCCGGTGAACGTGGGCCACTACAACTTCGGGCGCATCCGCTACGACTACTACCGGGACGGCACCGTGGCCCTGGAGGCGTTCAAGGCCGGGGCGTACGACTTCCGCCCCGAGAACTCGTCGAAGGACTGGGCCACCAGCTACGACGTGCCGGCCCTGGCGGAGGGGTTGCTGCGCCGCGAGGAACTGCCCCACCAGCGCTCGGCGGGCATGCAGGGGTTTGTGTTCAACACCCGGCGTGCCCTGTTCGGCGATCCCCTGGTACGCCGGGCCCTGGGCTACGCCTTCGACTTCGAGTGGTCCAACAAGAACCTCTTCTACGGCCAGTACACCCGCACCAAGAGCTACTTCGACAACTCCGAACTGGCCAGCAGCGGCGTTCCCCAGGGGCGCGAGCTGGCGCTGTTGGAGCCGTACCGCGGGCAGGTGCCGGACGCGGTGTTCTCCACCCCCTACCAGCCCCCCGCCACGGACGGCTTGGGCCGCATCCGGGACAACCTCCGCGAAGCCGACCGGCTGCTCAAGGAGGCCGGCTGGACCATCACCGACGGGCGGCGGGTGGACGCCGCGGGGCGGCACCTGGCCTTCGAGATCCTGCTGGTGAGCCCGCTCTTCGAGCGCATCGCCCTGCCGTTTGCCAAGAACCTGGAGCGCCTGGGGGTGGAGGCCCGGGTGCGGGTGGTGGACAGCGCCCAGTTCCAGAGCCGCCTCGACTCCTTCGACTTCGACATGGTGGTGGGGGTGTGGGGGCAGTCCCAGTCCCCGGGCAACGAGCAGCGCGACTACTGGGGCTCAGCCGCCGCCGCGGAGGAGGGCAGCCGCAACTGGGCCGGGGTGCGCGACCCGGTGGTGGACGCGCTGATCGAGAAGCTGATCGCGGCCCCGGACCGGGAGGAGTTGGTGGCCGCCACCCGCGCCCTGGACCGGGTGCTGCTGTGGGGGCACTACCTGATCCCCCACTGGCACCTGGACTACGACCGCCTCGCCTACTGGGACAGGTTCGGCCGCCCCGAGATCACCCCCATGCAGGGCTACGACTTCAACGCCTGGTGGGTCGACCCCCGGCGGGCCGCGGCCCTGGGCGAGCGCAAGGGCGCCACCCGGCGCCGCTGACCGCCCTCCCCCGCTGCCATGGCCGCCTACATCCTCCGTCGCCTGCTGCTGGTGATCCCCACATTGCTGGGGATCCTGGCGGTGAACTTCGCCGTGATCCAGGCCGCCCCCGGCGGCCCGGTGGAGCAGATGATCGCCCAGATCAAGGGCACTGCGGTGGACGCCACGGCCCGGGTCAGCGGCGGGGGGGGGCAGTCCGAGGTCGGCGGTTCCGGCCCGATGCGTGGCGATCCGGGTGCGGCGACGAGCCGCTACCGCGGTTCCCGGGGCCTGCCCCCGGAGCTGATCGCCGAGATCGAGAAACAGTTCGGCTTCGACCAGCCGGCCCACGTGCGCTTCTGGCGCATGGTGAAGAGCTACCTGGTGTTCGACTTCGGGGAGAGCTTCTTCCGCAACCGCAGCGTGGTGGACCTGGTGCTGGACAAGATGCCGGTGTCCATCTCCCTGGGCCTGTGGACCACCCTGCTGGTGTACCTGATCTCGATCCCCCTGGGCGTCGCCAAGGCGGTGCGCGACGGCTCCCGCTTCGACCTCTGGTCGAGCACGGTGGTGGTGCTGGGCAACGCCATCCCCGGGTTCCTGTTCGCCATCCTGCTGATCGTGGTGTTCGCCGGGGGACGGTACCTGGATTGGTTCCCCCTGCGGGGCCTGGTCTCGGACCACTGGTCCGAGCTCGCCTGGCCGGCGCGCATCGCCGACTACTTCTGGCACATCGCCCTACCGGTGCTGTCGATGGTCATCGGGGGGTTCGCCGGCCTCACCATGCTCACCAAGAACTCCTTTCTGGAGGAGATCCACAAGCAGTACGTGACCACCGCCCGGGCCAAGGGCCTGAGTGAACGCCGGGTGCTCTACGGCCACGTCTTCCGCAACGCCATGCTCATCGTCATCGCCGGTTTCCCCGGCGCGTTCATCGGCGCCCTGTTCACCGGGTCCCTGCTCACCGAGGTGATCTTCTCCCTGGACGGCCTGGGGCTGCTGGGCTTCCAGGCGGCGATCAACCGCGACTACCCGGTGATGTTCGGCACCCTGTACTTCTTCACCCTGCTGGGCCTGGTGATGAACCTGCTGGGCGACCTCACCTACCACGCAGTCGATCCACGCATCGACTTCGAGAGCCGGGGGGGCTAGGCGGTGGCCGACACCCTGCTGGGCATCCGGCTTTCCCCGCTCACCCGCCGCCGGCTGCAGAACTTCTGCCGCAACCGGCGCGGGTTCTGGTCCCTGTGGCTGTTCCTGGCCCTGTTCACGGTGAGCCTGGGCGCCGAACTGGTGGCCAACGACAAGCCCCTGCTGCTCCGCTACGACGGGGAGTTCTATCTGCCGGTGCTGCGCAGCTACCCCGAGACCGCCTTCGGCGGGTTCATGGAGACCGAAGCCGAGTACCGGGACCCCGCGGTCAAGGAACTGATCGAGGAACGCGGCTGGATCGTGTGGCCGCCGATCCCGTACCACTACGACACCATCAACTACCAACTGCCGGTGCCCGCCCCGGCGCCGCCGTCGGCGGAGAACTGGCTGGGCACCGACGACCAGGGCCGCGACGTGACCGCGCGGCTGATCTACGG
>JARGFW010000032.1 GCA_029211085.1 Deferrisomatales bacterium
CCCCTTCGAGGGGCCCCCAATATCAAGCCTCCGGCTTTGCCGGAGGTATGTGACTTCGTCCTCTCTCCGGTGCCCCCCGCTGTGACCGGGAAGGAGGCCGTGCAACGGGAAGGGGTCGTTTACAACGTGAGCGCGTCCCTGCAGGACAACCTCGAATCGCGCACGGGAAGACAGGCCGCGGGTCCACCGTGGCCACTCCGTGGCCGGAAGCGTCAAGGGAGTCGGGGAACACCCTGTCCACCTCGAAGAACTGGAGGGGAAGGAGTTCTTCGACGCCTGGGCGTGCGTCGAGATCATTCGGGGCGGCGATACCCGGTGTCGCGTTCACAGGTGATCGGCACGGCCGTCTCCGGAGCGAGCGGTTCCCTGCTTTCGCACCCTTCCCAAGCCACCCCGCGACGGTGCCCGCGCCTTCTCCGTGGTCAGGTGAGGAGTTGCCCGAAACCGAACAGGCAGGCAAGATGCCGTTCCCGTTGCGGTGCGCAAAAGGCCCGGGAGAGGAAGACCTCTTCGCCCGCAGACATGCTCTGTTCATTGGCCTCGCTCTGGTCCGTTTTCGAAAGCACACGGACCTGCTTCGATGGCGAAGGGCGCGACACGCTCGGGGCCACAGCGAGGGCAGCCGCCCAGATCTGGTCCGGTTCTGCACGCGCTGCTCGCTGACCACACAAACACGTAACGGCCCAACCACAGCCGCAACCTGACGGGCGCGGAGATGTGCCTCCCTGTGCGGCCCACGGGGAAGCGACGGAGAAGCCCCATGCTGGTGAAGGCGCCAACCTACGCAGCGGTTTGCAACGCAACCCGCTGGACGATCCCCGCAAGGCTGAACATGGGGGTGGATGTGTGCGACCAGCACGCGACGGCGACACCGGAGCGCACGGCGCTGATCTGCGACGACGGGGACGGCGGCGCGACCTCCTATACGTTCCTCGATCTGGAGCGTCTCTCCAACCGCCTCGCCAATCTTCTGGTGGCCAAGGGACTGCAGTGCGGCGATCGGGTGGGCATCCTGCTGCCCCAGTCGGTGGAGACCGGCATCGCCCACGTGGCGGCGTGGAAGGCCGGGTTCGTGTCGATCCCCCTGTTCACCCTGTTCGGCGAAGATGCCCTGGAGTTCCGCCTGGCGGACAGCGGCGCCCGCGCCCTGATCACCGACGGGACCAACCTGCACAAGATCGAGGCGATCCGCGACCGCCTGCCCGACCTCAAGGTGCTGCTGGTGACCGGCGCCGGGGCCGACGGGGCCGGGTTCACCGACCTGTGGCCTGCGCTGGAACGCGCCTCCGACGGGTTCCGGCCGGTGGATACGGCGGCCGAGGACCCGGCGTTGATCATCTACACCTCGGGCACCACCGGCAACCCCAAGGGTGCGCTGCACGCCCACCGCACCATCCTCGGGCACCTGCCGGGGGTGGAGTTTCCCCACGAGTTCTTTCCCCAGCCCGGGGACCGCATGTGGACCCCTGCGGACTGGGCCTGGATCGGCGGGCTGATGAACGTGCTGATGGTGGCCTGGCACCACGGCGTGCCGGTGGTCGCCCACCGAGCGCGCAAGTACGACCCCGAAGAGACCCTGCGCCTGATGGCCCGCCAGGGAGTGCGCAACACCTTCATGCCTCCCACCGCCCTGCGCATGATGCGCCAGGTGCAGCGCCCGCGGGAGCGCTTCGGCTTCGACCTGCGCACCGTGACCTGCGCCGGGGAGCCCATGGGCGCGGAGCTTCTGGAGTGGGGCCGCTCGGCCCTGGGGATCACGCTGAACGAGTTCTACGGGCAGACCGAGTGCAACCTGGTGGTGGCCAACTGCGCCGCACTGATTCCGGTGAAGCCGGGTTCCATGGGCCGGGCCGTGCCGGGGCACCGAGTGGAAGTGATCGACCCCGGCGGCCACGTGCTGCCCCCGGACGCGGTGGGGCACGTGGCGGTGGAGGGGCCGGACCCGGTGATGTTCCTGGAGTACTGGCGCAACCCCGAAGCAACCCGGGACAAGTACCTGGGCCGCTGGCTGCTGACCGGGGATCAGGGCCGCAAGGACGCCGACGGCTACCTGTGGTTCGTGGGCCGCGACGACGACCTGATCACCTCGGCCGGCTACCGCATCGGCCCCGGGGAGATCGAAGACTGCCTAACCAAGCACCCGGCAGTGGCCCTGGCGGCGGTGGTGGGCGTGCCGGACGCCCTGCGTACCGAAGTGGTCAAGGCGTTCATCCAACTGCGCCCGGGCCACGCCGCCGGTGCCGAGTTGGAAGCCTCGATCCGCGAGTTCGTGAAGACCCGCCTGTCCCCTCACGAGTACCCGCGGCGCATCGAGTTCGTGGACGGGTTTCCCATGACCGCCACCGGCAAGATCCGGCGCAAGGACCTGCGAGAACGGGAGGCGCGACAGGCCCCGGGAGAGGCGTAGCTCGGTTTGGGTTCACGGTCCGGTGGAGGAGCGTTGCACTTCGAGGATCTCGGCCGGACCCGCCGGCAAAGTTTGGAGACCGCGGCTTTCCCGCGCCGTGTCAGCTCAGGGCCAACAGGAAGATGATCGGCAGCAGGATACCGCCGACGGTCAGCCAGGCGCCCCGCTGGGTGAGTCCGTTGCGGCCCCGGGGGATCAGGATGCCGGTCACCGCCAGCACCGCCAAGGCCACGGCGTACACGTCCGCCACCCCGGTCCAGGAGTGCTTCAAGCGATTCAGGTGCAGAGAGTTCAGGGGGAAGAGCAACGGCCGCTCCACCGCCCGCTCCTGTTCGATGGTTCCCCTTGCGATGTCCACCCGCAGGGTGTTGCCCTCGACGAACAGGTGCACCTGGCCGGGCGCGGGTTCGAAGGAGCTTTTGAGGGGACGGGTCTCCTGCACGGCGGCCAGGGCTTCGCGGGTCACCGCCTCCAGGTCGCCGCCCACGGACGGGGAGAACGGCACGCGGCTCCGCTCGATCCGGTAGTTCGGGTTCCAGTGGTGGATGTGGTTCAACGCCACCCCGGACACGGCATAGGCCAGGGTGAGGCCAAGACACAGGTAGCCCAGGTCCCGATGGACCGCCCGGTTCCAACGGCGCCAGGCGGTGCCGGCGACCGGCGCCGGGCGTTTGGAGGCGGGGGCGCTCACCGGATCTCGGCACCGGTGGCGCGGATGCGGACGTGGGTCGTCGGGCCGGAGACACTGCTCGGATCGAACGCCTTGCCCTGCTCCTCGGCGTGGTGGCGGGCAGCCGCCAGGGCCTGCTCCGCGCTCATCTGCAGTTCTTCCACCGTGCCCTGGACCCGGGCGTGCTTGCCCCGGGCGCTCATGGGGAACACGATCACCCCATCGGTCACCTTGATACGGATGGTCTGGTACTTCTGGTCGCTGGACAGCTCCACCCAGCAGCCCCGTTTGGCGCACACCTCCACCACCGTGCCCTCCACGGCGACCGTGCGACCCTGGT
Organism: Deferrisomatales bacterium; assembly: GCA_029211085.1. Classification (GTDB taxonomy): domain Bacteria; phylum Desulfobacterota; class Deferrisomatia; order Deferrisomatales; family JARGFW01; genus JARGFW01. The sequence goes on from JARGFW010000032.1 coordinate 3,418, forward strand.
AGGCGGCCGGGTTGGCCAGGATCTCGGAGACGGCCGTGGTTTCCGTCACAGAAACCCCGCTGCCGTAGGTCTCGGCCCCGGCCGACGCGGCCCATACCAGGGAAAACGTGAGCAACAGGATGCCGATCGCCGCATGTCTCATCGTCTCAACTCCTCTGAGAAATTGAAATTCGTAACCGCACGAACGTATGCTCTCCATAGTCGCACAGTTGGATGCGCCTGACAGCCACGGGTCACCTGGAACGGGCATCTTTTTGGGGTGCGTCGGGGAACAAGGCGATATTCGCCCACCGGCCTTGGGCCGCCTGTGGTCACGAGTCCCAAGGGATTCCCATCGATGGGGTTCCATCGGCGGCACTGGTTCGAGATGGTCTGATCTCCCGCATCGGCACATCCCGGCAGTCACCCGAAGCAGCACCGGCCACTCTCGGGTCTGGCGGTCACGACCGCGGTCCGTGGAGGAAACACCGTGAATGGAGTCCCCGTGTTCCCTGCCCCCGGGGAGGAGCAGATCCATGTCGTTTGAGACGATGCCGAGCCTCATGGCTCCCGGCGACTACTACCTCTCCGGCAACGAAGCCGCGGCCGAGGGAGCCCTGGCCGCCGGCTGCGACTTCTACGGGGGGTACCCGATCACGCCGTCGAGCGAAGTGATGGAGCACATCGCCGAGCGGTTCGGCGAACTGGGGCGCACCTTCGTGCAGATGGAGGACGAGATCGGCTCGCTCTGTTCCGCCCTGGGGGCGGCCTGGGCCGGGGCCCAGGCCATGACGGCCACCTCCGGGCCGGGTCTGTCCCTGATGATGGAGGCCCTGGGCTACGCAGCCTTTACCGAAACCCCGGTGGTGATCATCGACGTGCAACGGGCCGGTCCCTGCACGGGCCAGGCGACACGGGTGGGGGCCGGCGACATCATGCAGGTCAAGTGGGGCTCCCACGGCGACTACCAGGTGATCGCCCTCGCGCCCTGGTCGGTGCAGGAGATGTACGAGATGACCGTCGAGTGCTTCCGGCTGGCCGAGACCTACCGGGTGCCGACGATCCTGCTTGCGGAGGAGGCGGTCGGACACCTCCACGAGCGGGTGCGCATCCCGCCGTCGGTGTCGGTGGCCCGGCGCGACCGGGATCCCGAGCCCCCCCCTTTCGGCACCGACGCCGCGGACGGGGTGCCCCCCATGCCGTGTTTCGGCGACGGCGCCAAACTCATGGTCACCGGGTCGACCCACGACGCCCGGGGATACCGGAAGACCGAGGACGGCGCAGTCCACGAACGACTGGTGAACCGGATCAACCGCAAGGTGCTCGACCACCGGGCCGAGATCTGCCGCACCGAGGAGTACTTTCTCGAGGATGCCCGCTACGCCCTGGTGGCCTACGGCTTCACCGCCCGCTCCAGCCTGCACGCGGTGAAGCAGTTGCGGGCCCAGGGGCTGCCCGTGGGGCTGTTGCGGCTGCAGACCCTGTGGCCCTTCCCCGTGGCGGCCGTGGCAGCCCTGGGCCAGCGGGTCGAGTGCCTGCTGGTTCCCGAGATGAACCTGGGTCAGGTGGAGGGAGAGGTACGCAAGCACGTGGGCTGCCGGGTGGAGGGGTTCCACCAGGTCAACGGCGAAGTCATCCACCCCGACCGCCTGGCCGCATGGGTAAAGGAGGCAGTGCGATGCCCCGCGACCTGAGCGGCTACCTCCGCGAGGAGGTGAAGACCACTCCGTTCTGCCCGGGCTGCGGCCACGGCATTCTGATGGGGGCGATCCTGCGCGCCATCGACGCCCTGGGGCTCTCGATGGACGAGATGCTGTTCGTCTCCGGCATCGGCTGCGCCGCGTGGATCCCCTCGCCCAACTTCAAGGCCGACACCCTCCACACCCTCCACGGCCGCGCGCTGGCGTTCGCCACGGGAGCCAAACTCTTCAACCCGAAGCTCAAGACCCTGGTGGTGAGCGGAGACGGCGACCTCTCGTCGATCGGCGGCAACCACCTGATCCACGCTGCCCGGCGGGATTTGGACGTCGCCGTGATCTGCGCCAACAACCAGATCTACGGGATGACCGGGGGCCAGGTCGCCTCGACGACCCCCCTGGGGTCCCTGAGCGCCACCACACCCCGGGGCAACCCCTACCGGCCCTTCGACCTGTGCCGTCTGGTCCAGGCCGCCGGCGCCTCCTACGTGGCTCGCTACGCCGTGGTACAGCCGCTCTTGCTGCAGCAGGCCATCCAGCGGGCCCTGGTGACCCCGGGCTTTGGGTTCGTGGAGGCCCTGTCGCCCTGCCCCACCCAGTACGGCCGCAGGAACCGGGTGGGGGACGTGGCCGAGCTGATGAAACAGCTCCAGGGGGCGCTCGTTTCCCGGGAGGGGGCGGAAACCCTGCCGGAAACCGACCGGGCATCGCGGATCGTCTACGGGGAGTTCGTGCCATGAAAGAAACCGTGCAGGTGAGCCTCTGCGGCGTCGGGGGGCAGGGCATCCTGCTCATCGGGGGGTTCCTGGGGGCCGCGGCGATCCGGGAGGGGTACTGGGCAGCGGGGGCCAACTCCTACGGAGCCCAGGCCCGGGGCTCGGGCTGCCGGGCCGAGGTGGTGATCGCCCGGGAACCCGCCGACTACCCCCACGTGGTGGCGGCCGACCTGCTGGTGGCCATGGCCCAGGACGCCTACACCCTGTATCTGCCGGGCCTGTCCCCCGACGGCCTCGTCATCATGGATCACCCGGATGTATCACCCCTGGCCGGCGACGGCCGCCTCCACCTGCCGGTGGGTGCCACCGCCACGGCGGTGGAGCGGTTCGGGAGCCGCCAGGCCGCGAACGTGGTGATGCTGGCCGCGACGGTGGCGATCACCGGACTGGTGGGCCGGGCGACACTGGTGGAGTCCGTCTCCGAGGGCGTCGATAGCCGTTTCCGCGAGCCGAACCGCGCCGCCCTGGATGCGGGCTTCGAGCTGGGCACGCGGGTGCGGACCGAGGCCGAGGAGGTGCTCTCTCCCTGGCTCGCGCGGCTCGGCCTGGGCCAGGAGGACTGACCATGGCCCAGCTGGGACGTATCGTCCGCCCGGTGGTCGACGCCGACAGCTGCCAGAGCTGCCGGGTCTGCCTGCGGGCCTGCCCGGCCGAGCTGCTGCCCGACCTGCGGGCCGAGGCCGACTCCGTGCGGGGCGCGGTGTACCGCGGCACCGCCCTGGAGAAGACACAGCCGGCAGAGCTGCCCCCCTGCCAGGCGGCGTGCCCCATCGGCCAGCGGGTGGGAGAGTACGTGGGCCAGCTGGCCCGGGGTCAGTGGCGCGACGCGCTCTACTCCATTCGCCAGGAGAACCCCCTGCCCGCGGTGTGCGGCACCCTGTGCAACCACGCCTGTCAGACGGCTTGTCTGCGGGGCCGTGTCGACACGTCCGTGGCGATCCGGGAACTGAAACGCCTCGCCACCCGCTATGAGCTCTCCCACGCCGACGAGGTGCGCGCCTGGCTGCGGGAGCGCAGGGCCCCGGCCAACGGCAAGCGGGTCGCCGTGGTGGGTTCGGGCCCGGCGGGGCTCACCGCCGCCCACGACCTCTCCCTGGCCGGCTGCGCCGTCACCGTGATCGAGGGGCGTGAGGAAGCGGGGGGCATGCTCCGCCACGCCATACCGGATTTTCGGCTGCCCCGGGACGTGCTGGACCACGAGCTGTCCATGCTCGCGGCGCTGGACATCCGTACGGAGACCGGACGCTGGGTGCGGCAGACCGAGGACCTCGACGCACTGCTGGCCGACCACGCCGCCGTGCTCCTGGCCCTGGGGGCGCCCCGGGGCACGCCGTTGGCGATCCCCGGTTGGGACGGCGCGGACTGTCTGGACGCCCTGGAGTTCCTGGGCCGCGCCAACCGGGGCGAGGCCCCGCGGCTTGCCGGCACCGTGCTGGTGGTGGGAGGCGGTAACGTGGCCCTGGACGCCGCCCGGGCGGCGCTGCGCTGCGGCGCGGGCCAGGTGCAGGTGGTCTACCGGCGGGACCGAGAGCAGATGCCCGTGGATCCGACCGAACTCCGGGAGTCCGAGGCGGAAGGCGTCACGTTCCGCTTCCGGGCCCAGCCCCAGGCCGTGGAACGCGACGGGGGCCGGGCTGCGGCGCTGGCTTGCCGACGTACCCTGCTCGGGCCCCCGGACTCCAGCGGCCGGCCCGCGGTGAGGGTGTCCGAGGAAACCCTGCGGGTTCCCGGGCAGTGGGTGATCGCCGCCGTGGGCCAGGCGCCCGAGCACCCCTGCGTGGGTGGTCGAGCGGTGCAAGCCGGTGGACGGCTGCGGGTGGGCGACGGCGGCGGGGTCCCCGGCCGGCCGGGGCTGTTCGGAGCCGGCGACGGGGTCACCGGACCGGGCTACGTGGTGGACGCGATGGCTTCGGGGCGCCGGGCGGCCCGGGGCATCCTAGAGTATCTGGAGGTGGCGTGATGACGGGTGGGAACCGCGACTGCGAGAAGGACCCGGCCGGGGCCCCGGAACCGGGTCTCGCCCAGGAGGACCGCCGGGTCGTCGAGACGGCGCTGCGCTGCCTGGGAACCCACTCCTGCGAGGCCTGCGACGTGTGCCGCCTGCTGTGCCCCGACCTGGCGATCACCCGCCACCCGGCCACCGGGCGGATCGAGATCGACCTGGACTACTGCAAGGGCTGCGGCATCTGCGCGGCGTTCTGCCCCCGGGGGGCGATCCGCATGGAGCTGGAGTCCGACGCCGTAGCCGCCTGAGTCGCCAGCGGCCGCACTCCCCGGGCGGTCGGGACCCCAACCGACCGGGTCACTGCTTGCCCGGTCCCCCGCCCCGTCGACCCCGCCCCGGGGCGTCCTCTCCCGGTTCCTCGGCATGGGGGTAGACCAGTATCGCTCCCAGGCCCGCCCCCACCAAGCCCGTGACCCACGGGCTGCACGAGAGTGCTCACCCCGACCCGATCAGCCGCGACAGGTAGGCCCACGCCACCCCGCCGCCGGTGCAAACCAGGACCAACGAACCCTTTTTCATCAACCGCGTCATCGGGGCTCCTTTGCACCGGTCGGGCAGTCTGGCATGTCAGAAACTCTGTCCCCCCCCGGCATAGAAGGCTTCCGCCGCCGCCAGCCCCTGTCCCCCGTGGATGTCCACGCCCATGTCCCGCAACACCACCTCCAGTGCCGCCAGACACAGCAGGACGTTCCTGCGCCTGCTGGAGTGGCCCATCAGCCCGATGCGCCAGATTTTGCCGGCCATGGCCCCCAGGCCGGCTCCAAGCTCGATGCCGAAGTCGTGGAGCAACCGGGCGCGCACCGCGGCCTCCTCCACCCCTGCGGGCACGGTGACGGCGTTGAGTTGGGGAAGGCGATGGGCCGGTGCAACCGCGAAAGACAACCCCATCGCCTCCAGGCCCGCGGCCAGGGCCCGGTGGTTGCGGGCGTGGCGCGCCCAGGCCGCCTCCAACCCTTCCTCCTGGAGCAGCAGCAGGGACTCGTGCAGGGCGTAGATGGCGTTGACCGGGGCCGTGTGGTGGTAGCTGCGGCTGCCCTCCCCCCAGTAGGCCATGACCAGGGACAGGTCGAGGAACCAACTCTGGACCTTCGTCCTGCGGCCCTCGACCGCTGCCACGGCCCGCGGGCTGAAGGTTACCGGCGCGATGCCCGGCACGCAGGACAGGCATTTCTGGGATCCCGAGTACACCGCGTCCGCCCCCCAGGCATCCACCTCCACCGGGGTGCCCCCCAGGGAGGTGACCGTGTCGACGATGCTCAGGCAGCCGCGCTCCCGGGCCAACCCGCACAGGACGGCGGCGTCGGACTGGGCGCCGGTGGAGGTTTCGGCGTGGACGAACGCCACTACCTTGGCAGCGGGGTGGGCGGCCAGGGCATCGGAGAGCTTCTGTGGATCCACCGGGTCGCCCCAGGCGTCGTCCACCACCACGGCCCGGGCACCGCAGCGCTCCACGATCTCCAGCATGCGCCCGCCGAACACCCCGTTGCGGCAGACGATCGCCGTGTCTCCAGGTTCCAGCAGGTTGACGAAGCACGCCTCCATGCCCGCGGAGCCGGGAGCGGAGGTGGGAAAGGTGAGGGCATTCTTGGTGAGGAAAGTGGCGCGCAGCAGCTCCTTGACCTCGGCCATCAGTGCCTGGAACGCGGGGTCGAGGTGCCCCACCGTGGGCCGAGACAGGGCCTCAAGAACCCGCGGGTGAACGTCGGAGGGGCCGGGGCCCATGAGGGTGCGCTGCGGCGGGTGAAAGGACGTCATGGCTCTCTCCGCGACGGCTACCACAGGGTGGCGTTGGGGAACGAAGGGTTCGATGACACGCGCCGGGATCTATGCCTCGACCGGAAGGGGGTCAAGAGAGCCCCTGTGGCTAGGCGACGCTGCGTTGGAGCGAACGCACGGCAGCCGAGGAACCGCTCCGCGCCGCCTATCGACTCAAGGAACAACTGCGGATGTTCGGGGCGACGGGCTCCGAGCCCGCTGCAAGGCGGGCGATGGACCGCGGCCTGGAGGCGGCCCGCGCCACGGGCTGCGGCAATTCGGGGAGCCAGTCGGTGGCCCACCAAGACTTAGAGGCCAGGCCTCACGGTGCACCTCCGGTTCCTCCACGACACTTCTCCCAGCAGTACCGGGACGAGCCCCCGAAAGGCTGGTTCAGGGCAGACGCACGGCCTTGACAATCACCACCGGTTCCACCGGCACGTCACGGAAGCCCCGGGACATACCCGTCTTCACCGAGGAGATCGCGTCGACCACGTCCATCCCCTCCACCACCTGCCCGAACACCGCGTACCCGAACCCCTTGGCCGACTCGTCCCGATGATCGAGAAACGCGTTGTCCACACTGTTGATGAAGAACTGGGTGGTGGCGCTGTCCACGACATTGGTGCGGGCCATGGCTACGGTGCCGCGCTTGTTGGCAAGACCGTTGCCGGCCTCGTTCTTGATGCTGGGGCGGGTGGGTGTCTGCTTCATCTCCGCGGTGAAGCCGCCGCCCTGGAGCATGAACCCCTTGATCACCCGGTGGAAGATGGTGCCGTCGTAGGCACCGTCGTCCACGTAGCGCAGGAAGTTCTCCACGGTGACCGGAGCCTTGTCCGGTTGTAACTCGAGCACGATCCTGCCCTTGGACGTTTCCAGGGCTACCTTTGGATTGCCGGCGGCCGCAGCGGGCACAGCGAGGCCCAGGGCAACAACCAACAGAAGCGTCTTCAACATGGCATATTCTCCTTTAACAGGATGGAACTCGAAACCCAGGGTTCGTCCCTCGTCACCGCCTCACCCATCAGGCGTCCGGTGGAACGCCGCTGCTGCCCTCGTCCATGGCAAGTCTTTCTGCCTCCCTCGGGATGGCTGCGACCAAGCCATCTACCGGCAGGAGCCGCGTCCCGCGAAAGCGGGTCAGCCGGTTGCCCCGGATCACGGCACGCACTTCGTCCACGTACGCTTCGCGCCGGGCAGAGTAGTGCAGGAGTTCCCCCGCCAAGGCCAGGGCGTCCAGACCCCCGTCACCCCTGGTGCGCATTGCCGCGCGCAGATTCCGGTACTCTCGGTAGGCCCAGGAGGTATTGAGGTTGCGCACATAGGCCGCCACCGATGCCCGCAGGTCCCTGAACCGCGCGACGCTGTAGCCGGCACCCTCGGGCCTTTCTGCGGGGTCCATCCCCCGTCTAGAAAATACCCACTGGCCGAACAGGGAGTTGCCCTCCACGGCGAACCGGGACGTCCCCCAACCGGACTCCAGCGCTGCCTGGGAAAGGGCCAGACCTACGGGAACCTGGTCGATGCGCAGCAGCAGTTCCTCCAGCACCTCTGCCACCCGGCCCTCCGCCATGGCACCCTCCGCGCCCGGCACCCGGTATCTCTTCGAGAGACTGGCAACCAACGCCCACTCCTCCTCCGTCAGGGAATGGCTCGCGGTGGCAATGGCTCTCGCCAGTTCCTGCACGCGAGTGCGCTCCCGCGCAACGTCGGTGTTGACGCTGACCACGAGGGGCAGTACGGCTCGCAGGAAGGCACTCTTCTTCCTCTCCACCGGCAGTTCTTCCAGCCCAGGGGGGAACCGGCTGGGCGCCAACGCCGGCGCAGCGGTGCCGTCCAGACCCACCGCCTGCCACCCCTGGTCGAGAACCCGGAGCAACTCCTCGGCGCTGGCAACCTGAAACGACTCCACCCGAGCGCTGCCAGACCCATCCACGGGGGAAGCTGCCTGGAGGGAGGTTCCAGAAAGCAGGCAGGCGCAGACGGTAGGGAGGAGAAAGTAGAGAAGGGCGAGAAACCGCCGGGGGGCACCAGCGTTGCTGGAGGCCGCGTCCCGGGGCTTGCTAGGTGCGGAGATGTCGGAAGATTCCATGATGGGGCCTCGGTGGAAGAGGCCGCGGGTTCCTTTTTCGTCTGGGGGCCACGAACGCCCTTCGTCGAGCCGATATTGGCGCCGGTTTATAGCAATTTCATGGCCAGAAGTCAATTTTGCCCGCCCACCCTCTCGGGTCTCACCCCTTCGGTCGCAGGCTCCCCCGGCGATGGGACGGTTGCCAACCGTTGGTCCCCTCCTCATACTACGCGGGTTTGTTACCTCCCCTGGCGGGATAGACACCGTCTGACCGTTGACTTCTGCGGATTTCTGCCGATACGCACGGGGACCGCATCGATATCGACCCGCAACGTTTACAGAGGACTTCCCATGAAGATCATTCTGGTGGTCGGAGCCCGCCCCAATTTCATGAAGATCGCTCCGATCGTGGCCGCCATCGAGGCATGGAATGCCGACAACCCGACCACCGATTCCATCGCTTACCATCTGGTTCACACGGGGCAGCACTACGACGAGAAGATGTACCGATCCTTCTTTCGGGACCTGGAGATTCCCCATCCCCACGTCGACCTCGAGGTGGGATCTGGGTCCCACACCCACCAGACGGCGCAGGTCATGCTGCGCTTCGAGGCGGTGTGTGCGGAGCAGCAGCCCGACTGGGTCCTGGTGGTGGGAGATGTAAACTCCACCATGGCCGCCACCCTGGTGGCGGTGAAAATGGGAATCCGCGTCTGCCACGTGGAGGCGGGACTGCGCAGCGGGGACCGCACCATGCCGGAAGAGATCAACCGCCTGGTAACCGACGCCATTGCCGACCTGCTGTTTACGACGAGCCGGGATGCGGACGAGAATCTGCGCCGGGAGGGAGTCCCACCGGGGAACATCCGCTTCGTGGGCAATGTGATGATCGACACCCTCCGCCGCCAACTCGCGCGCCTGGAGAATCTGTCCCCCGTCACCCTCTTGCCTGCCGACCGGCCCTACGGGGTGGTGACGCTGCACCGTCCCAGCAACGTCGACGACCGGCGCGTGTTCTCCGGTATTCTGGGGGCGCTGGCGGAAGTCTCCCGCCACCTGCCCTTGGTGTTCCCCATACACCCCAGAACCCGCAAGATGGCGGGCCAGTTTGGCTTCGACGGCCCCCTCGTTGACCTGGATCCCACGGCAGCCCCCCCCGTTGCCGGAATCCATCTCACCGACCCCCTGGGGTACCACGACTTCTTGAACCTGTGGCGGCACGCCAAGCTCGTCTTGACGGACTCCGGAGGGTTGCAGGAGGAGACAACGGCTTTGGGCATCCCCTGCCTGACCCTGCGTGAGAATACGGAGCGCCCGGTGACCATCTGGGAGGGAACCAACACGCTGGTCGGGGTGGATCCGGAAGCCATTGTGCGGGAGGCGTTGTGCGCCCTTGAGGGCAGGGGCAAGGCGGGGCGCGTCCCTGAACTCTGGGACGGGAAGGCCGCCGGGCGCATCGTGGCGGCCCTGGCGGAGTTTCCGCTCTGACCCGAGGGGAATCCCCTAGGAGCGTCTTCCCCGGTTGGCGAACATGGCGAACAACGGGGAGAGCAGATAGCTTGTAGCCGCCATGAAGACGATGGCCAGGGGGGCCGCGTACTCGTCGCGCCGCACCCCCACTGCCAACAACACCAGGAACAGGGCCAGCACGAGGACCCGGACGAATTTCGGGACCTTCCCCATCACGGACCGGCCGAAGTGGGCGTAAGGCACCCGGGACACCATCAACACCGCACTGGCCAGCACCAGACTGCCCTTCCACAACTCCCAAGGCAGCAGCAAACAGGCGCTGCCCGCCAGCAGGGCACCGCCGGGTGACGGCATGCCCGAAAACATCGCCACCCCGCCGGCGACACCGTCTTTGCGTTTTTCGACCACGAAGCGCACCAGGCGGTAGATCGTCGCCCCCAAATGCAGCGCCCCCAGCAGCAACCCGGTCGACAGGTGTTGGAAGGAAGTGACGATGATGAGCCCCACGGCGAGGCCAAAGGTGGTGCCGTCGGCCACGTCGTCGAAGATCTCGCCCCTGGGGGTCGAACCCCAGCGCTCCGCGGCGCGACCGTCGAACAGATCCAGAAACTGCCCCAGGAACACCAAGCCGAAGGCATATAGCGGATCTCCGCCGCGCAGGATCAACGCCGCCCCCAGCAGCCCGCACACCATGTTCATCAGGCTGAGGATGTTGGCGTACCAGTAGTTGGGGATGATCTTGAACGCGGTGGAGCAGATGGCCAGCCCGGTGCAGAACACCAGCAATGGATGGATCATCCGCCCCAAAAAAGGCAGAGGACCGTAGATCAGCACCAGGCCGGTAATGATGAACAGTACCACCACCAGAAACGTCTTGGCCTTGCCGAACAGGTTCGCCGCGGTCCGGGTGATGAAGCGCCGCGATACCTGCCCCGCGAAGTCGAACACCAGGAACAGGCTCACCGCCACGGCGTTGTACTCCCCTTTCCAGGCGAGGTAGACCAGCAGAGGGGTGTACATCAATTTGTCGGAAAACGGGTCGATGCTCTCCCCGCTCCTGGTGGAGAGGTCACATTTGCGGGCGATGTCCCCGTCGGTGAGATCAGTGATCATCCAGAACGTGAAGAACAGGAACGCCGCCCGGGGCCAACCGAAGTGGTACAACAGCACGGTCACCACCCCCATGGGGTACCGCATCCGGCTGATCACGTTGGGATGCAACAGCACATGGCTCCGCACCCAGGCGATCTGTCCAGGAGTGCGAATCATGCGGAACACGAGGAACCGCTCCAGAGCCAGCATGCCCAGTACCGGCAAGACCAGTTGGAATAGGATCGCGAGATAGACGTTCACACCCGGTCGCCTTTCGCTCGCCGCGACCACCGGGGGGAGGCAGCGCGGTCGGTATCCCGACCCGCGGCGGCGCCACAGGTCGCGTCAGGAGCATCGAAGGTAGCAGAAAGGCCGGAGGTGGGCCAGGGAGATGCCTGCAGGGAAATGGCTACAGCAGGCGGGTCCAGCCCTCGGGTACTTCGGCTGGGGACGGCACCGCCGGGGCAACGTCTGGGGCCTGCCGTTGGGGGGTGTAGGGCACGATACAGTTTCGCCCCTGGGCCTTGGCCTGGTACAGGGCACGGTCGGACTTCTGGATCAGGGATTTGAGGTCCCGCGCATCTTCGGTGAACGTGGCAACCCCCAGGGAAACCGTCAGCCGGCTTCCGGGCAGGGCTTCTTCCCCGGGGAAGTACACCGACTCCACCTCCAGGCGCAGGCGCTCACCGATTTCCAGCGCTTCTTCTTTGCGGGTCTCGGGCAGAATGACGGCGAACTCCTCCCCCCCGAACCGGCTCACCACGTCGATGGTGCGCACCCCCTCCCGCAGACAACGGGCGATCCGCACCAGGGTCTTGTCCCCGGCCGGGTGCCCGTTGGTGTCGTTGAAGCACTTGAAGTGATCCACATCGACCATCATCAGCGACAGTGGTTTGCCGTGCCGCGTGGCGCGATCCACCTCCTCGGCCAGCCGCTCCTGGAAGTAGCGGCGGTTGAGCAACCCGGTGAGCGAGTCGGTGATGGAGATGCGGCGCAGTTCCTGGCTCTGGATGTAGTAGTTGGAGCGCTCGATGGCTATGGTGGCCTGGGTGGCCACGGTCTGCAACAAGCGGAGGTCCTCGTCGCAGAAGATCTCCCCATCGAGTTTGTCGGAGAGGTTCAACACCCCGACGATGCGTCCGTCCATGGAGATGGGCAAGGAGAGGAAACTGCGCGTCGCATACCGGGGCCGGTTCTTGCGCCCGAAGCGGGTGTCAACCTCGATGTCCCGCACGATGATCGGGTCGCCAGTGGCAAACACCCTCCCGGCCACCCCCTGGCCGGAGCGCACCCGAAGCTTCTGCACCACGCTGCCGGTCATGCCGCTCACCGCCTTGACCGACAGTTCGTCGCCGCCGTTGGCGGCCAGCATCAAGCTGCCCTTACGGGCCCCGGTGAGCTTTTGGGCCTCGCTGAGCACCACGCCGAACAACTGGTCGGGCTCCAGACAGGTTAAAAACTGACGGCTGGTGTCCTGCACCGCCTGCAGTTCGCGGACCTTCTCCCGGATCGCTGCCTGGGCTTGTTGTTTTTCCATCACCAGGGAAAGCTGCAGGGCAAAACCGCGCACCAACTGCAGAACCGGCTCCTCCAGTTCGGTGTTGATCAGCGCCAGCAGGCCAGCCGCATGATCCCCTGTGCCCAGTTGCAGCACGACGAGCCGCTCCACTTCCTCGGGAAGCCCCAGTCTGCCCAGCACATGGGCCTCAGACACCTGGATCACCTGGCCAGCCGCGGGTCGCTCGGCGAGGGGCGCGGAGTCCAGGGGCACGGTCCAAGGCTGCAGAGCCTTCTCCACCGTGCCCATCGCCGTCTGCACCCGGTACACGCCGCCGCCGGCGTCGCGCAACAGGATCGCCGCACACTCCACGTCGAACAGCACCCCCAGGATGTTCAGGGCCAGAGCATGCAGTTCGTGTTCGGAAGCGGCCTGGGCCAGATCGGAGGACACCTCGAACAGGGTCATCACCTGGCTCTGCCGGTGGGAATATTCCTCTCGCAGCCCGCTTCCCAAGATCACCGTGCGCAAACAGAGTTGGGCCAGATGGCCCTTTTCCAGCAGGGACCGAGGGGCTACGACCGGCAACCCTTGAAGAAAGCTAAGGACCTCCTGGGGGCTGCCTTCGACCCGCCGCGCCAAAGCGTCCGCCGTGGTCTCCGTCGGAACTTCCCCCAGGGCGGGCCCGCCCACCAGGACTGCCCGCTCCGACCCCGGCCGAGCATCCGGATCCACCGGTGCCGCGAAGACCAGGAACCCGTGGGGACAACGAAACAGGGTCGCTTCCCCACTGGCTAGCACTTGCTGGGCAGCCTTGCGGTAGGTGACGCCGCAGGGACCGCCCGCAGCGTGCTGGAACCCAGGACAAACTGCCGCGGGGTCGGATGTGGAGGCGATGGCCAGTCCTTCTGCGTCCAGCAGGGACAGCCGCAAGCCCGTCGCCCGGGCGAACTGCGCGGAGAACCTCTCCCATACGTCAGTGGGCAGAACTCTCTCCAGATGTGGCACGCGATTCCTCAGCGGTGAGGGCAAAAGGGGCCAACAAAACCCCAATATATGCGTATACTTATGAGAATTGACTGTAGTGAAAGCCCGGCTCCCTGTCAACCCTTGGGGATGTAATATGCACGCTGCGTGCCGCACCATCGAGATCCCCAGGGGCGGAGACCTCACACCGCTCAGCCGTGCGGGGTGGCACGCGCCGTCGCCAGCCCGTGCCGGCCATGGCGCCGGCCGGCGAAGGTTGGTACCGTGTCCGTATCGTATGTGACGAGAAACCAACCCGACGGGAGGTGTGTCGCCATGCGCATTCTGGTCATCGAAGATGAAGACAAGGTCGCGTCGTTCATCAAGCGCGGGCTGGAGGAGGAACGCTACGCGGTAGACGTGGCCCCCGACGGCGACGAGGGAATGGCCCTGGCCGACCTCGCCCCGTACGACCTCATCGTGCTGGACCTGATGCTACCGGGCATGGACGGGTTCCAGATTCTCAAACGCCTGCGAGATGACGGGGTGGCGACACCGGTGATCATTCTCACGGCTCGCAATGCCGTGGACGACAAGATCCGCGGCCTGGATCTCGGTGCGGACGACTACCTGACCAAGCCCTTCGCGTTCGCCGAACTTCTCGCCCGGGTACGCGCGCTGCTGCGCCGGGGCCAAACACAGGCCTCGCCGATACTCAAGATCGCCGACCTCACCCTGGACCCCGCCGCCCGGCGAGTCACCCGTGCCGAGCAGCGCATCGAACTCACCGCCAAGGAGTACGCCCTGCTCGAGTACCTGATGCGCCACCACGGACGGGTCCTCACCCGTACCATGATCTCGGAGCATGTCTGGGACCAGACCTTCGACTCCTACACCAATGTCATCGACGTATACGTCAACTACCTGCGCAAGAAGGTGGACCAGGGCTTCGAGCCCAAACTCATCCACACCGTGCGCGGGGTGGGCTACACCCTACGGGAGGAGCCGTGAGGCCTGAGACCCTGCGTGCCCAGCTCACCCTGTGGAACGGGGCGTTCCTGTTCGCCATCGTGCTGGCATTTGGCCTGGGCCTATACGGGGTGTTGGCGCGCAATCTGTACCGTAGCACCGATCAGAAACTGAGCGCCATCGCCGAGGTGGTGGCGGAATCCTCGGTGCGCAATTTCCTGCGTCCGGGATTCACCGACTTCGCCCGGCTGTTGGAGGAGTTCTTCGGCATGCCCACCGCCGGGCAGTTCATCCAGGTGCTGGATCCCTCCGGAAATGTGGGCTCGCGGAGTCCGAATTTGGAGGCCCGGCGTTTGAAGGTATCGCCCCAGGCATACCAGAGCGCCGCCCACGGCCACCCCATGTACGAAACGGTCGCGGACCACCCGGCGCCGATGCGGGTACTCACCTACCCGGTGGTGGTGCGCGGCCGGGTGCGCAACATCGTGCAGGTCGCCACCAGCCTCGCCACCGTGAATGACACCCTGCGCCACGTGGCCTGGGTGTTGGCGGTGGGTATCCCCACCCTGCTCCTGGCGGCGATGGCCGGGGGGTGGTTCCTTTCGGGGCGCTCCCTGGCCCCGCTGGACTCCATGGTGGCGGCGATCCACGACTTGGACGCCGACAATCTGGATGCGCGACTGCCGGAAACCGGCCACACCCTGGAGGTGCGTGAACTGACCAGAAATTTCAACTCCCTGCTGGGACGCCTGGAGGGTGCGTTCCGCCGGGTAAAGGAGTTCACCGCCGACGCTTCCCACGAACTGCGCACGCCGCTCACCGTGCTGCGGGGAGAGGCGGAGGTGGCCCTGCTGCAGCCGCGCTCCCCGGAGGAGTACCAACGGGTATTGGCCTCTTCCCTGGAGGAGATCCAGCGCATGGGGCGGATCGTGGAAGATCTGCTACTGCTGACCCGGGGTGAACTCGGCGAAGTCCCCGTGGAGCGCAGTTCCCTTTCCTTGGATCAACTGCTGGAAGAGGTGGCTGCCCAGACAGAGATGCTGGCAGAAGCCCAGGAGGTGGTTTTCACCTGGGCAGGAGGCCCCCCGGTCACCGTGTGCGCCGACCCCCTGCGCCTGCGGCAACTGTTCTGGAACCTGCTGGGTAACGCGGTGAAATACACCCCCGCCGGCGGCCAGGTGTTCCTGTCCCACTCGGTGATCGACGGCTGCGAGGTACGCATCACGGTCAAGGACACCGGCATCGGCATCCCTCCCGAGCACCTGCCCCACATCTTCGAGCGCTTCTACCGGGTGGACAAACACCGTTCCCGGGCCCAAGGGGGCAGCGGGCTGGGGCTGCCGATCTGCCAGTGGATCGTGCAGGTGCACGGCGGGCGCATCGAGGTGCGTTCGGTACCCGAAGCAGGCAGCTCGTTCCTGGTTTACCTGCCCATCCACCCGGGAACCGGGGACGAGTGCGCCGCGGGAACGAACACCACCGCCTGACCCCTCAACCACAGCCCCGGGTCAGAACCGCGGCGACCTCCCCCTCGGCGGGTTCATAAGCGAAGGTGCTCTGCCACATCTCCGGGCTCTCCATGCACAGATACACGGGGAGTTCGCTCCCCCCCCAGCGCCGCAGTTCCTCCTCCATCACGCGATAGGCGCGACGGCGCAGGGGCCAGAAACTGCGCAGTTTGCCGTCGCTTCCCGGCAGCATGTCATCGAAGTACTCGGACCGCCCGGCCAGAGTCCGACCCCAGCGCTCCAGAAAGTGGGGCGGGAAGCGCAGGGTACCCACGCTCACCCACGCCACCCGGTCCGGGGCCACCGTAGCGGCCAGTTGCCGCACCAGATCGCGGTAGGCGTCTTCCCAGCCGGCTCCCAGCACCACCGGGTCGAAGTGGAACGCCACCCGGTAGCCGGCCTCCGCCACCGAGACGGCCGCCGCCAGCCGCGCCGACAAAGAGGCCGTTCCCCTCTCGTCACTGGCCACCCGCGCCCCGGGGTTCAGGGACCAGGCCGCCACCACGTTGGGCAGCGCCGGACGCGCCAGCAGCGCAGACACCTCGGCGCTCTTGGTCTTCAACTCCAGCAATACCTGCGGGTACTCGGCCACCAAACCCAGCAGCCAGTCCGCGTGACCGGTCCACCCATCGAGGGCCAGTGAGTCGGCGAACTCCCCGGTCCCCAACCGAACCGGACCGTCCCATTCCCGCACCTGCTTCCGGAACTGGACTTCCGCGTCCTCCAGGTTGGCATACAGGGTGAGGGGTTCCTCCGGCGCATAGAAGCGCAGGAAGCAGTAACTGCACTGAAACGGACACTGGAACACCGGGCTCAGCACCCAGTAGCCACAGCGCACCACCCCCGGGCTGCACGGGCAGGGCTTCAGGAACGACCCGGGCTCGCGGGTGACGAACACGCTGCGCCGCCCACGCGGCTTGATATGGCTCTCGGATACGGGGACATCTCCCGGGCAGCGCCCGAGAAACCGGCGGGTAAAGGAGTAGTCGGCGGCGGCAGGGTCCACCACCACCCGGTCGAAGGGTACGACACTCACGCCAGAAACTCCTGCAGAGGCGCCAAGCGGCCCTCCTCCAGACGTTCCAGAACCGTCAGCAGATTCTGGTGCAGTTCGTCCAGGGTGGAGAACGTCATCCGGCACTGGTAGCGCCCGCCCTCGAATCCCCCCGGCGGGTGGATACTGACCCGGGACGGAAGTCCAGCCCCGGCTACGGCCGCGGGGAACGCTTCCTCCCAGCGGCTCAAGTGCGGGTAGCGCCTACGGCGCACCTGCTCGCGCAGCGCCTCCAA
This sequence comes from Deferrisomatales bacterium, assembly GCA_029211085.1. Lineage (GTDB taxonomy): Bacteria > Desulfobacterota > Deferrisomatia > Deferrisomatales > JARGFW01 > JARGFW01. The sequence goes on from JARGFW010000032.1 coordinate 20,494, forward strand.
CCCCGTTGCAGTACTGTCCAGCCCGTGGGTCGCCACCCACTCCGCCACCGGCACCCCATCCCGCCAAGCGCACTCCAGTAGGATGCGGACCAAATCGGTGAACTTGTTGATCCCGCCGAGCAGTCCATGGGTGACAGCGAGCACGGCCAAGGAGTCCTCCGGGGAGGCGCCGCGCAGCAGCCGTGCCGCGTGCAGCGGGCGGCTGCCGTCGGCGAACCCGTGCCGATGCTCCGGGGGCAACCCGCTGACCCACAGCACGTCTTCTGCGGCAGCGGCGCGGGAAGAGAGGCCAAGGGCCGGCAGCACCTCGCTCTCCAGCGCCCCCAGGGTTTCTCCCGTGTGGGCGGTGCGCCGTCGCAGGTACAGCCCGACCTCCACCGGGTTGAGGGGCCGATGGTCCTGGGCGTCTGCCAATAGCCGACCCCACAGCTCCCCGGGACCGCAATCCTCCAGTACGGCAACCGGCACAGCCTTCAAGCCAACCGACCCTGCCCATGCCAGGCGACGGCCCCCCGCGACGAGAGCCAGTTGGCTCCCCTTGCCGGCCACGCACAACAGGGGGCGCAACACCCCGCGGCGCCCGAGGGAACGCTGCAGATCCCGATGGTCCGCCGCCGTGGGCCAAGAGAACGAAAAGATCTCGTTCGCAACGATCACGTCCCGGGGATCAGCGGTTCTCCAGTGCCGGACTCCAACCACCGCAGGGCCTCCTTTCGCGAGACGTCAAACACCTCGTGACGCGCCAGGTGCCCCCGCTTCAGGGCCCCCGCCGCCACCACCCCGGATTTGCGGACCGCTGTCTCCAGCGCCTGGCGCCGTAGCTCCCAGGGAATTTCCGGATCCCGTGCCAGCTTCCACAGGGCCCGCACCCGGAAGCGATCCAACCCCCAGTGCGCCCGGCTGAGCTGCCCCGGGTGGCCGTTGCGCTTGACGACCAGCCGCTCTTCCACCAACAGGATCGGATGGCGGGCACTCAGCCGCAGCCACAAGTCATAGTCCTCGCAGGCGGGCAGGGTCTCGTCGAAGCCGCCAAGAGACTCGAACAGGCCTCGCCGCATGAGAATCGACGACGGGCTGATGATGCACAGGGGCAGGCAGTTTGGGAAGATCCAGCCGGAGTGCTTGGCGTGTACGTCGCGTGGGTTGGCCCAGCGGCCGTCCCGGTACCAGATCTCCTCGGTGTAGCAGGCCGGCGTTTCCGGATGATCGGCCAGGGCCCGGAGTTGGTGCTCCAGTTTGGGCGGCAGCCAGGTGTCGTCCGAGTCCAGGAATGCCAGCCACTCGCCGTGGCCTGCCGCCGCACCGCGGTTGCGCGCCGCACTCGCCCCTGCGTTCTCCTGGCTGACGATCCGCAGCCGCGGATCCGCGAAGCGCCTCGCCAGTTCGCCCACGGTCTCGTCGAGGCTGCCGTCGTCCACCACGATGAGTTCAAAGTCGGCAAACGTCTGCGCTAGCACGCTGGCCACCGCCTCGCACACCAGGGCACGGCGATCGAAAGTGGGAATCACCACGGAAACGAGGGGCATGGGCAATCGGTGGGATGGGAGGCGGGGCGTCTTGAGGGCTGAGAAGACAAGATCCCCACGCCAGATCGACGGAACCGACCCTACCTGATCCAGTTCCAGCGAAGCAAGGGATGCGCCACCGCCGTGGGACGGGAGGCTACCGCTGCCACCGCTCCAACAGCCGACTGCCGTGGAGCTGGGCGAAGTGGGTGTCGCCTTCGGTGACGGCCAGGCCGTTGCCGTGCACCAGGTTGTGCCCGGCGACCCGGCCCTGTTGGGCGGCGCTCTCCCAGCCGAAGTTGGTGCGCTGCCAGTTGCCCTCGGCGTCCACCACCCGGGCTACGTCCCCGGCAGCGAACACCCCGTCGAAGTTGGTGCGCAGGTCTGGGTCCACCACTACGCCGTGATCCACCAACAGTCCGCTCCCCTCCAGGTAATCGGTCACCGGCACCAGTTCCCGGGCCTCGCACACCAGGGAAACATCGATGGTGCGGCGGCTGGAACTGACTACCCGATAGCGTTCCCCGTTGAGGTCGAGCAGGTCGAGCACCGCCTCATCGAACAACACCTCCACCTTCTCCTTGAGCAGCTTCTGCAACACCTCGGAGCGGGCGACACTGGAGTGCGGGCTCCAAAACCGGGTGTGGGTGGTCAGGTAGATGACCCGGTGGCCCCGTTGCACGAACGCCCGCACCGACTCCAAACCAGCGTGCCCCTCCCCTGACACGAGCACCCAGGCGTCTCGCTCCAAGCCGGCCCGGGCGATGCGCACCGCGTCGGCCAGGCAACTCAGGGTGGTGACCTTGTTGCGCAGACGGGCGGCGTAGTCCGACAAGCGAGGAGCCGCCCCGGTGGCCAGCAGCAGCCGGTCGAAGTACAGGCTGGTACCGTCAGAGAGCAACACCCGGGATTCGTGGGGGAACACCCGATAGACCCGGCACCCGGCCCGCACCTCGATCTCCGGGTCTTCGAGGATCCCAGGATACTGCTGCACCAGTGCCTCACGACCAACGCTGCCTGCCACGAAGTCGGCCAGGGCGGGTCGCAGGTAGAACGGAGTGAACTCCCGGCTGACCAGGGTGACACGCCCCCGCGGATCCTGTACCCGGACCTCCCGGGCCGCGGCGCAAGCGGCGGGTCCGCACCCGAGGATCACGTACTGCCGCATGGGACACCTCCCGAAACGGGTTCGAGAACCGACTCAGCCCCGAGTCTAAGGGGCTGGGATCGCCTGTCAAGGCGGCTCGTCGGCAGGTCAGCGCAGCAGCGGCGCCCCTACCCTCCGCAGTTCACCCGCCACTGCTCTTCCCGCACCGACCGCACGCCGAACAACCAACGCAGACGTCTACCGGCGCCTGGCAGCGGGGGCAGTTCCGCCAGCCGGGATCCACGAGGGGACAGCCGCAGGAACCGCAACAGCGCTCGCCGCGGACGACGGGACGGGCCCGGGAGCTCCGCAGCAGCGAGATCAACAGGCCTCCTCCCCCCGCCCCGGGCTGGTGGGTACGCTACGCGGCATCACAGCACCACCTGGGCCAGCAGACCGCCGATGCCGAACGCCAGCACCCAGGATCCCAGCCACACGGCCAGACCTTCCCGGAAGCCGCGCTCTTTGAACAGGATCATCAGGCTGGCGATGCACGGCACGAACAGGGTGATCGTCACCAGGGCCACCACGGTCTGCCAGGGCGAGAGGACCAGGTCGCTGAGGCCGGCGGCACCGAAGTCGCGCCGCACCAGACCCATTACGAACGCCGTGGCGGCTTCCGCGGGCAACTTCAGCCAGCCCACGGTGAGGGGGGCCAGCAGGCGCTGCCAGCCCTCCAGAGCACCGGTCACCTGCAAGAGGGAGACGCCCAGGGCACCCGCGATGAACCAGACGTAGGCTTCCTTCATGAAGAAGAAGGTGCGCACCGCGATCTTGCGCAACACATTGCCAAGTCGGGGCAGGCGCATCGGCGGCAGGTCGATCAACAGCGCAGTGCTCTCCCCGGGCAGCACCCGGTTCAGCACCGTGCCCACCACCGCCAGACTGGCGAAGATCACCAGCCCGTAGGCCAAGGTGTAGTATCCCCCCACCGCGGCCAGCATGCCCGTGATCACTCCCAACTGTGCGGAGCACGGCACCGCGAAGTTCAGGATCGAGGTGGCGATGGTCTTCTCCCGGGGGGAGCCTAGGATGCGCGTGGTGATGGTGCCCAGTTGCACGCAGCCGAAGCCGAGAATCACCGGGATCACGGCGCGGCCGTTGAGTCCCACCGTGGTCATCAGACGGTCGAGCAGGGCCGCCAGTCGCGGCAGGTATCCCGAGTCCTCGAGCAGGGACAAGGCGATGTAGAACCCTACCACCAGGGGCAACAGCAGCCCCAACAGGTAGGAGACCGTCATGGTGAGCACGCCGAACTCCCCGATCAGCAATTGCCCCAACACCGTGGTCTCGGGCGCCCAGGCGCCCACCACCCCGCGCACCCAGGGCTCGTAGATCCCCTGCATCAGGGTTTCTTCGGTCAACCCCACCACGTCCCCGGCGATCCACACCCCCACCAGTTGGTAGCAAAACCACAGCACACCGAACAGGATCGGTACAGCGGTGATGGGCTCCAGGCATAGCCGCCCCAGCAGTTCCCGCAGCCGAAACCCGGCCTGGTGCCGCTGCACGGCGACCGCCACCACGTCGTTCACCCGCTGCCGACGCAGCAGATAGATGCGCTCCCGGCCGTCCAGGGCCAGGAGGCCGTGCCGCGCGGCCACCGTCTGGTCCCCCTCCAACACCAGGAGCGCCTCCGGGCGGGTATCCACCCGGTCCAGCAGGCACACCACTTCCGCCTCCACCGCCGGATGTGCCCGCCCGGGAGAGGCCTGGGACACCGCCGCCAACACACGGTCGAGCCCTTCCCCCTTCACCGCCACCGTGGGGATCACCGGCACACCCAACAGGGTCTGCAAGACCGGAATGTCGATCTCCACCCCCTGCTCCCGCGCCTCGTCGCAGAAGTTGAGAGCGACCACGCAGGGAATACCCATGTCGAGGATCTGCAAGGTGAGGAACAGGTCCCGCTCCAGGTGGGTTGCATCCACCACGTTGACCACCACGTCTGCGGCAAGGATCACATCCCGCGCCACCCGCTCTTCGTCGTTGAAGGAACTGACCCCGTACACACCAGGGGTGTCGAACAGGGCGTCTTCCCCGAGGCGGCCACGGGTGATCTCCACCGTGGTTCCGGGGAAGTTGGAGACATCCACGTACACCCCGCTCCAGGTGCCGAAGAAGATGGACTTGCCCACGTTGGGATTGCCCACCAGGACGATCCGGCGCCGGCCCACCACCTCCTCGAGCACGGGCGCACAGCAGCCGTGGCTCATGGGGACACCCGTCCGCCGCGGTCCTCCGGACCCGCCCGCAACACCCGCACCGAACGCGCCGCCTCGTGCCCCACGGCGATCTCCTGTCCCCCGTACTGCATCACCACCGGTCCCAAGGGAATCCGAGTGTGGCACCGCACCCGGCACCCGGGGGTGATCCCGAAGCGCAGAAGTTGCATCCGCAGCCCGTCGTCGGCAATCTGCTCCACGTCAGCCCACTGCCCTCTGCGAAGATCTGTGAGACTCATTTTGGTTGCCCTCTCGGTTGTTATTGATAACGGCATTCAAGATACGCATTCCCCAGGGTGTTGGTCAAGTTATTTTTGATAGACATTTTCATTAGCAAGCAGCTGCACCCCTTTTGACCTCCATCAAGGTGTGCATCCGGAGACCCGAATATGCTGTAGTCATCCTGCAGCAACCACCGAGGGAGGAGACGCCCATGAAACGCATGATCATCCGCATCGACGAAGACAAGTGCACCGGCTGCGGCCTGTGCGTTCCCAACTGCGCCGAGGGCAGCCTGGAGATCCGCGACGGCAAGGCCGTACTGGTGAAGGAAGCTCTCTGCGACGGCCTGGGCGCGTGTCTGGGTCACTGCCCCGAGGGGGCCCTGCTCATCGAGGAACGAGAAGCCGAGGGGTTTGACGAGGCACTGGTGGAGCAGCGCTTGGCGGAGATCGGACGTTCTCCCCTCGCGGATGCACATGACCGTCCTGCAGCCCCTCCTGCGGGAGGCTGCCCGGGCTCGCGTGTTCTACAAATGGCGCCACAGGTCACCGCCCCTGCCCAGGAAGGGGGCGTCTCCTCGGCATTGGGACAGTGGCCCGTGCAACTGGGGTTGTTGCCCCCCACGGCGCCTTTTTTCCAGGGAGCAGAACTGCTGCTGACCGCCGACTGCGTGCCGTTCGCCATGCCCGACTTCCACAGCCGGTTTCTGCGCGGTCACGCGGTCGCGGTGGCGTGCCCGAAGCTGGACAACGCCGGTGCCCACTTCCAAAAGCTGATCCAGGTGTTCCGGGACGGCGGTCTGGCTGGGGTGACGGTGTTGCGGATGGAGGTGCCCTGCTGCGGCGGTCTCAGCAACATGGCAAAGGACGCGCTGCGCGAGAGCGGAGCAGCTCTGCAGTTGCGGGAAGTGGTCGTGGGGCGGGACGGCAGTGTACTCTCGGAGCGGAATCTGGCGGCGTAGGCTCCAGCCAGGGAGGCCGGAAGGGGGGGACCGGATCGCCGTCAGGGGCATCCCTGTGGCGGGATGAACTGCCCGCTGCAGGGAGCCGACCAGGAGCGTCGGGCAACCACGGTCAAGGCTTGGCGGCTACCCCGCGGCGACGGACCTCTTCGGCTTCACTCAGGCGGCGGTAGGTCGGGGTGAGGGCGGCGGGTACGACACCCTCCCCGCGCTGCAGCGCCTCCCAACCCGCTAAGGCCACGTCACCGGGGTGGATCGCCCAGCGAGTGCGAGAGGCTTCCAGGAAGCGCTCGCCCAGTGCACGGGCGAAGGTTTCCCGGTACGGTTCCAGCCCGGATCCCAGGAACAAGCAGGGTCCCCGCTCCTCGGCCAGGGCGCCCAGTACCTCCCCGGGATCCCAAGCACCCTCGCCCAACAAGGTCCCCCCGCCTTCCAGGCCCTGCCGGGCCGTGGCGTACACCTGGCCCTTGCGTGCATCCAGAACCGGAACCACCGCCCCGGGAAACGGCACGGCACCCCGCCACAGCGCCTCCAGGCTCGAAACCCCCACCACGGGGAGGCCCAGGGCGAACGCCAGTCCCTTGGCGGCGGCCACCCCCACCCGCACGCCGGTAAACGACCCAGGGCCCCGGGTGACGGCGATCCCGTCCAGATCCCCCCGCTCCGCAGCGGCTCCCGCCAGGGTCTCCTCCACCAGGGCCAGTAGCCGCACCGAGTGGCGCTGTGCCGAGTGCTCGACCCGCCAGCAGCGCACCTCGCCCCCCACGGCCACGGCGACGCCGATGGTGCGGTCGCAGGTGTCCAGAGCCAGAACGGTGCTCATCCAGAGACGATGCGGGCGATGTCATTGTAGAACACGTAGCCCATGAGCAGCAGCAGGATCGCCAGGCCGATCTGTTGGGCCATCTCGCGGTTGCGCAGGCTGATTTCCTCTCCCCGCAGCGCCTCGATAACGAAAAACAGCACATGGCCTCCGTCCAGGATCGGGATCGGCAGCAGATTGAGCACACCCAGGTTCACCGACAACACCGCCACCAGGAAGATGAAACTGAGCAGTCCGGCCCGGGCCGTCTCCCCGGCCATCTGGGCGATCGCGATGGGTCCCCCCAGAGTGCGTGGGCTGACCTTCCCCAACACCATCTTGCGCAGCACGTCGAGGGTCAAACCCGTCCACTTGGCGGTCTCCTGCACGCCGATCCAGGGGGCTTCCCACAGGGAGTGGCGTTTCACCACCACCTCGCCGGAGGGGCCCACGCCGATCATCGGCTTCTCGACCTCTTCACCCAGCAGGTTCTGCCCGGTACGGGTCGCCGGGGTGACATGAAAGGTGAGGGTCTCCTCTCCACGGGCCACCACGACCACCACCTCCGCGCCCCCGGAGTCGACGATGAGCCGCGCCAGGTCCTCCCAGGTCTCCACCGCCTCCCCGTCGATCGAGAGCACCCGGTCGCCACTCTCGATTCCAGCCGCTGCGGCCGGCATGTCGGGGCTTACTTCCCCGATCACCGGCAGGGGAATGGGACTGCCGAACAGGCTCAGCACGGAAAAAACCAATACCGCCAACACGAAGTTCATGAGCGGCCCGGCGAGCACCACGCCGATGCGATGCCACACCGGTCTCGCGCTGAAACTGCGGCGAGCCTCCGCCGCGTCCAGTTCCTCGGCAGGATCCTCGCCAAACATCTTCACGTACCCCCCCAGGGGCACCGCGGAGATCAGGTACTCGGTCTCCCCCCAGCGCCGGGACAGCAGCGGCGGCCCGAACCCCAGGGAGAACTTGAGCACTTTGATGCCGAGTTTCTTGGCCACCACGAAGTGTCCCAACTCGTGGACGAACACCAAGATGCCCAGCAATACCAAAAAGGGGATGGTGAATTGAAACACCGCCATCGTCTCAGTCGCCTCTTCCTTGCGCGCCCACCCAATCCCGGGCAAAGCGACGCGCCGTCAGGTCCGCCTCTAGGGCGGTGTGCACCGTGTCCAAGGGGGTCACCGGCAGCGCTTCGAGGGCGGCGGCGACCAACTCCGGAATCTGCAGAAAGCTCAGCTGGCGGTCCAAGAACGCCGCCACCGCCACCTCGTTCGCGCCGGAGAGCACAGCGGGCGCGGTTCCCCCCAGTTCCAGGGCCCGAAAGGCGAGATCCAGGCAGGGGAACGCCTTCCGATCCGGCGGCTCGAAGGTGAGCCCTTCCAGCTCCCAGAGCTTCAGTCCCAGATCCGGCATCGGCAGGCGCTTGGGGTAGTTGAGGGCGTAGGAGATCGGCCCGCGCATGTCGGGCACGCCCAACTGGGCCAGCACCGCTCCGTCCACGAACTCCACCATGGAGTGGACCACGCTCTGGGGATGCACCGTGACCTCGATGGTGGACGCTGGCAGGCCGAACAGCCAGTAGGCCTCGATCACCTCCAGCCCCTTGTTCATCAGGGTCGCAGAGTCCACGGTGATTTTTGGCCCCATGGCCCAGTTGGGGTGATCCAGGGTCTGTTCCACGCTGACTCCGGCAAGTTCCGCGCGTTGGCGGCCGCGGAACGGACCGCCAGACGCGGTGAGGATGAGCCGTCGCACCTGTTCGCTGTCGCGGCCGTCCAACACCTGGAACAGGGCCGAGTGCTCGCTGTCCACCGGCAACAGCCGTGCGCCGCTGTCCCGGGCAGCCCGCAGCACCAGCTCCCCACCGACCACCAAGCTCTCCTTGTTCGCCAGGGCCACGTCCTTGCCCGCAACCAGGGCGGCATAGGTGGGCACCAGGCCGGCAGCTCCGACGATGGCGGATACCACCAGGTCGACCTCTGCAACCTCGGCAGCCCGCACCAGTCCCTCGGCGCCCCAGCACACCTCCACGTCAGAGGCGAGCAACGGTTCCAGCACAGCGGCCCGGCCGGCGTCGGCCACCGCCACCAGGCGGGCACCCGTCTGTGCCACCTGCGCGGCGAGGCGGCTGGGGTTGGCCCCCGCCGCGGCCAGGGCGACCACCCGGAACTTCTCGGGAAAGCGGGCCGCCACGTCCAGTGTACTCTCGCCGATGGAGCCCGTGGAGCCGAGGATGCTGAGGGTCTTCACCTTAGCACCGTGCCACCCAGGCGAGGTAGCCGGCGTACACCGGCAGCACCGGCAGCAGGGCATCGATGCGATCCAGCAGGCCACCGTGCCCCGGAAAGATCGTACCCGAGTCCTTGCAGCCGGCACAGCGTTTGAGCAGCGACTCGATCAAATCCCCGTACTGGGCCAACACGTTCAACACCAGCCCCAGCACACCGCCGGCCAGGACCGAATGGGGCAGCGGCAACACGGCGCTGGCGGCGACCCCCATGCCGGCCGCCGCGGCCACGCTAGCCAGCGCCCCCTCCACGCTCTTGTTGGGGCTCACACCCGGAGCCAGCTTGCGCTTGCCGATGGCCGAGCCCACGTAGTACGCCGCGATGTCCCCGGCCCATACCACCAGCATGGGGAACAGGACGGCAAACGGGCCGTGCCGTCGGATCCACACGGCGTGCCCCAGGAACAGCGCCACCAGCACCCACGCTGCAGCCACCTGACCCCAACGCACCGGCATCTCGGGCACCGGCCCGGGGCCGCGGATCCAACCGGCGAAGTAGATCACCGTGCCTACTGCCAGCAGCGCCCCGGGCAGCGCCCCGACCCCGGGCAGGAACCCCAGAGCCATCACTCCACCCCACACGGCTGCAAAGCGTCCCTCAACGGGGCCGGGTCGGTCTTCCCCCAGGTGCAGCGCCTCGTGTACGCCCACCGCCGCCGCCACCGCCACCATCAGGCCGAACAGCAACGCACCGCCGACGAACAGCACCGCCAGGAACAGGGTGCCGGCCACCGCAGCGGTCTTCACCCGGGTGCTCATGCCTGCCTCCCGCCGGCGCACTGCTCGTCGGTGAGCCCAAAGCGGCGCGCCCGCTGGCGGTAGGACGCCAGGGCTTCCCGGAACTGTTCCTCGCGAAACTCCGGCCAGAGCGTGTCGGTGACGTAGATCTCGGTGTAGGCGAGCTGCCACAGCAGGAAGTTGGAGACGCGCAGTTCGCCGCTGGTGCGGATCAGGAGATCCGGATCGGGGATATCGGGGGCATACAGGCGAGACCGCAGGGCGTCCTCATCCAGGGCATCGGCGGTCACGCCGTCGGAGAGGCAACGCCGCACGGCTTGGAGGATCTCTTGCCTGCCTCCGTAGGACAGGGCCAGGCACAGATCCAGATCGCCGCAGGCGGCGGTCTCCGCCTCCGCCCATGCCAGGGTCTCACGCGCATCCGGCGGCAGACGAGCGATGTCGCCGATGGAACGCACGCGCACCCCCTTGCCCTTCAACTCGGGAACCTCGACCTGCAGGAAGCGGCGCAGCAGCCCCATCAGTGCCTGCACCTCGCGATCGGGCCGCCCCCAGTTCTCGGTGGAAAACGCGTACACCGTCAGGAAACGCACGCCACTGTCTCGGGCTGCCCGCACCAGCGCGCGCACCGACTCGATGCCCTCGCGGTGTCCGCGCACCCGGTTCCAGTGGCGCCGTCGGGCCCAGCGCCCGTTGCCATCCATGATGACGGCGACGTGCCGCGGCACGTCACCGGCGCTCGTTGGAGTGTGTTCGGCGGTGGACATCAGGGGGAGGGAGGTGGGAGACCGAACGGTCACACCTCCAGGATCTCGGCTTCCTTCTTCTCGGAGAGCTCGTCGGCCTTCTTCACGTACTGGTCGGTGAGTTTCTGCACCGCGTCCTTGTGGCGGCGCAGGTCGTCCTCGGAAATCTCCTTGTCCTTCAGCAGTTGGTCGAGTTCCGAGTTGGCGTCACGCCGGGCGTTGCGCACCGCGACCCGGGCGTCTTCCGTCATCCCCTTGACCACCTTCACCAGTTCCCTGCGCCGCTCCTCGGTGAGTTTGGGGATTGGGATGCGCACCAAGCTGCCGTCGTTGGTGGGGTTCAGATCCATCTCCGACTGGCGGATGGCCTTCTCTATCGCCGGAATCAGGTTCTTGTCCCAGGGCTGTACGGCGATCAGCCGCGGCTCGGGAATCGACAGGCTGGCGACCTGGCTGAGCGGTGTGGGCGTGCCGTAGTACTCCACCCGCACCCCGTCCAGCAGACTCAGGCTGGCACGACCGGTGCGCACCCGGCCGAAGCTGCGCCGCTGGGCCTCAAGCCCCTTTTCCATGCTCTGTTCGGCCGCGGAGAGAAGCTGTTCAGGAGTTTCTGCCATGGCTCTATCCTCCTACGCGGGTGCCCAGGGGCTCACCGCAGATCACCCGCAGGGTATTGCCCGGTTTGGTGAAGTCGAAGACGATGATTGGCAGGGAGTTGTCGCGACACAGGGAGATGGCCGTGGAGTCCATGACCTTGAGGTCCCGCTGCAACACCTCGAGGTAGCTCACCTCGCTGAAGCGTCTCGCGTCGTCGTGGAGCACCGGATCCTTGTCGTACACCCCGTCCACCTTGGTCCCCTTGATGATCACCTCAGCGCCGATCTCCATGGCCCGCAGGCTGGCCGCGGTGTCGGTGCTGAAGTAGGGATTCCCCGTGCCAGCGGCGAAGATCACAATACGCCCCTTCTCCAGGTGGCGGATGGCCTTCCGCCGGATGTATGGCTCCGCCACCTGTTGCATGCTGATCGCACTCATCACCCGGGTGCTGGCACCGTGGCGCTCAAGGGCATCCTGCAGGGCCAAGCTATTGAGCACCGTGGCCATCATGCCCATGTAGTCAGCGGTGGCCCGGTCCATCCCCTTGCCCGCCCCCTGCAAGCCGCGAAAGATGTTCCCGCCGCCGATCACCAGGGCCACCTCGACCCCCAGGTCCCGCACCTCGACCACCTCCCGCGCAAGGCGGTCCACCACCTCGGGGTCGATGCCGTAGCCCTGCCCGCCTATGAGGGCTTCTCCCGACAGTTTCAGGAGGACCCGCCGGAACGCGGGACACCGGGCCTCGGCCACTGCTACTGGCCCTTCATCTGGGCCGCGACCTCGGCGGCGAAGTCATCGGAGCGCTTCTCCAGACCTTCGCCGAGTTGGAATCGCACATAGCGACGAATGCGGATGTTCTCGCCGATCTCGGAGATCATCCTTTTCAGATATTCGCCCACGGTCACGTCCGGGTCCTTCACGAACGGCTGATCCACCAGACAGTTCTCCTTGAGGTACTTCTTGATGCGCCCTTCCACCATCTTCTCAATCACGTTGGCCGGCTTGCCGGACTCCGCGGCCTGCTCCGTGAGGAACTTCTTTTCCTTTTCCAGGTCGCCGGCGGGCACGCTGTCTGCGTCCAGCCAGTTGGGGTTGGCGGCGGCGATGTGCAACGCCACGTTGTTGACGAACTCCTGGAACTTGTCGGTACGCGCCACGAAGTCCGTCTCGCTGTTCACCTCGACCAGCACGCCGATGCGGCCGCCGCCGTGGATGTAGCTATGCACCAACCCCTCCGAGGCGATGCGGCCAGACTTCTTGGCCGCGTCGGCGAGGCCCTTCTTGCGCAGGAACTCCATCGCCTGTTCCATGTCGCCCCCGACCTCCAGGAGCGCCTTCTTGCAGTCCATCATCCCTGCCCCGGTGCGCTCCCGGAGCTCCTTCACTTCCTTCGCACTGATTGCCATCGGGCCAACTCCTCGTCAAAACGAAACCGCGCCTTAGAGGGCGCAACGGTTATTCGGCGGCGATCGTCACCTCGTTCACGGCAGCGTCGGCATCCTCGGTCCCCACCACCGGCTCGACGTCCTCCTCCACGACCCCGGCGTCCGCGGCCGACACGGGCATATCTTCCTGGAACGCACCCTGCCGCTGGGCTTTGCCCTCGAGCACCGCGTCAGCGATTTTAGCGGTGAACAACTTGATGGAGCGCAGCGCATCGTCGTTGCCCGGAATCGGGTAGTCGATCAGATCCGGGTCGCAGTTGGTGTCGGTCATCGCCACGATCGGAATGTGCAAGCGGCTGGACTCGCGCACGGCGATGTCCTCCCGGGCCGGGTCGACGATGAACACCGCCTTGGGCAGCCCCTTCATGTCCTTGATGCCGCCCAGGCTGCGCTCCAGCTTGACCATCTCGCGGCTGATCTTCAGGCGCTCCTTTTTGGTGAGCATCTCAGCGGTGCCGTCCTCCACCATCCGCTCCATCTCCCGCAGCCGCTCGATGCTGCGCTTGATGGTCTGGAAGTTCGTCAACGTTCCGCCCAGCCAGCGGTGGCGCACGTAGAACTCGCCACAACGCTTGGCCTCCTCCTCGAGGATATCGGCGGATTGGCGTTTGGTGCCGACGAACAGCACCCGACCGCCCTGCGCCGCGGTTTCCCGCACCATCTCGTAGGCGCTGCGGAACAACTTCACGGTCTGGGACAGATCGATGATGTGGATGCCGTTGCGGTCGGTGAAGATAAAGCGTTTCATCTTCGGGTTCCAACGGTGGGTCTGGTGGCCGAAGTGAACTCCGGCCTCGAGCATCTCGCGCATGGATACTGCTGACATGGGTCCTACCTCCTGTGGTTGTTTGCCTCCGCCCCCATCGTCCCGTCTTCCTACCGGTCCACCATGGACCAGCACCACCGACGGTCCGGGAGCGTGCGGGATGGGAAGCGCAAATTGATAACACACCACCGCGCCACCAGCAAGGAAAATCCTGGAAACCCGAGGTTCGACGGCACCCTTCCGCGCCTGCTTGACTCGCCAACGTCTC
>JARGFW010000304.1 GCA_029211085.1 Deferrisomatales bacterium
CGCCAGGTGGTAGAAGCGGTCCTGACGGGGCAGGATATCGACGCTGAAGTAGCTCTTGGCGGCGCTGGTGCGCATCAGGTACTCCCCCCGGTAGCCCAGGGCGAACTGAATGCGTTGGGTGGTGGAGACGAGATCCGTGATCCCCTCCAGGGTCTGGTTGAGGTTCTCGTGCACCGCGTCGTCGTTGACCAGTTTGCCGATGGTGCCGTTCCCCTGGTCGATCTTCCCGGAAATGCTGCGCAGGCTCGCCAGGCCTCCTTTCAACTCCTCATAGGCGGTGTCATCCGTGAGCAGCTTGCCCAGGGTACCCTCGCCGGACTCCAGGCGGGCGAGTACCGCACCGAGGTCCGAGGCGGCGCCCTGCAGGTTGTCGTACAGGGTGTCGTCGTGGATCAACCTGCCCAGGGTGCCGCCGTCGCTGCCGGCGGCCTGGACCAGTGCATCCACCGAGCCCAGGGTCTGGTTCAGCCGGGCCGAGGCATCGCGCAGGTTCTCCAGGCTGGAGCGCAGGTTGTCGCGGTTCTCCGCCACCACCGCCCCCAGCTCCCCGGTGAGTTGCGCCAGATTTGCGGTGATCTCCGGCGTGCGCTCGGCCAGGGTGCGGGTGAACTCCCGGGTGCTGGCGATGGTGGCGTCGATGCCGGCACGGTTGACGGCGACCAGATCACGCAGCTCGGCTGTGAGCTGGGCCAGGTTGCCCAGGGAGGCCTGCAAGGCATCGCGGTTGTCGTAGACCACTTCGCGCAGCCCCACCGCGGTGTCGCGCAGGCCACTGACGATCTCGCGCAGCTGTTGCTCACCCTCGTCGGTGCCGAACACCCGGGCCAGCCGTTCCGTCACTTGTTTGACATCGGAACTGATCTCCCCGAGGCTGGAGACCAGCCGGTCCAGATCCCCCGGGGGGGCACCGGTGCGCAGGGTGCCACCCTCGACGAGCATCTGGTCGCTACCTCCGGGTCGGATCTCCACGTACTTCTCGCCCAGCACCCCCTGGGTGCGCAGGCTGGCGCTGCTGTCGACCGGCAACCGCAGGGAGTCCTGGATGCGCAACCCGAGGTGGGCGCGGCCCTCGGCCAGTTCCACCGACTCCACCGCACCCACCGAAATTCCCGCCACCACCACCGCGGAGTCCTTGCCCAGGCCGTTGGCGTCGTCCAGAACCAGCTGCACGTTGTAGCCGCCCGCGGACCCGAAGCCGATGGTACCCACCTTCAGCGTCAGGTAGATCAGGATCAGCAACCCGGTCAGGACCAGCAGTCCTACCTTGGCCTCGGGCCTCATCCGCTGCAATGGCACTCCTTCTCGACGTCGGGAGGCGACCCGTGCCGCCCGGGTTTCCGGCTCTACCCGCGCCCCGCCTGCTAGACCTGGATCGGTCCGTCGGAGGTGCCGCGCAGGAACTGCTTCAAAATGGGGTTGGTACTGGCCCGGATCGTCTCCGGCGGCCCGAAGGCGATGATGCGTCCCTCGTACAACATCGCGATGTAATCCGCAATCTCAAAGGTGGCACGAATGTCGTGGCTGATCACCACGTAGGTGCGCCCCGACTCCCGCTGCGTGTCATGAATCAGCCGGTCGATGACGTCGGCCATGATCGGGTCAAGCCCCGAGGTGGGTTCGTCGAACAACACGATGTCCGGCCCCAGGATCAGGGCCCTGGCCAGTCCCACCCGCTTGCGCATACCGCCGCTGAGCTCGGAGGGCATCTTCTCCTCCACACCCGGCAACCCCACCGTGGCGAGCATGCGTTGCACCCGGGAGGCGACCTCCTCCGGCCCCAGTTTGGTGTGCTCGCGCAGAGGGAAGGCCACGTTGTCACCCACGGTCATCGAGTCGAACAACGCCCCCTCCTGGAACAGCATGCCGAACCCGCGACGCACCCGGTTCAGGTTGTCTTTGTCCAGGGTGGTGATGTCCTCGCCGTGTACGCGGACGCTGCCGCGGTCGGGGCGCAGCAGACCGATCATGTGTTTGAGGGCGACGCTCTTGCCACCGCCGCTGCGCCCGATGATCACCGTGGTCTTGCCCCGCGGAACCGACAGGTTCAGCCCGTCCAGCACCTTCCGTCCCCTGAAGGACTTGTGCACATTGTCGAACTCGATCGCCGGGAGGTCCGTGGGCTGGAGCATCAAAACATAATGGCAGTGAGAAAGTAGTCGTTGACCAGAATCAGCACCGAGGCCAGTACCACCGCCTCGGTGGTGGCGCGACCCACTCCCTGGGCGCCCCCGGAAGTGGTGAATCCCTTGTAGCAGCTGATCGCCGCGAGGATCAGGCCGAAACACGCGGCCTTGATCAGCCCGTTGTAGACGTCGGCCATCTCCATATACTTGATGGTGTTGTTGAGGTAGGTGCCGGAGTTGATGCCCAGCAACTTGACCCCCACGAAGTAGCCGCCTGCGATGCCCACGAGATCACTCACCAGGCACAGCACCGGCACCATCGCCAGGCCCGCCAGGATGCGCGGCACGACCAGGTAGCGAATCGGGTCCACCGCCATCACCGTGAGGCCATCGATCTGCTCGGTGACCCGCATGGTACCGATCTCCGCGGCCATGGCCGAGCCGGCACGGGCGGTGACCATCAGACTCGTGAGCACCGGCCCCAGTTCCCGGGTCATGGCCAACGCCACGGTGGCGCCCACCAGCCCTTCGGCGCCGAAGCGGCGGAACCCCGTATACCCCTGCAAAGCCAGAACCATTCCGGTGAAAGCCCCGGTGAGCACCACCACCGACAGGGAGCGCACTCCCACGAACTCCATCTGCTGCATCAGCAGCCGCCAGCGCAGTGGTGGTGTCACGCACACCCGGGCGGTCTCCCACAGGAACAGCCAGACCCGCCCCACCTCTTCGATCTGCCGGATGATCATGCGGCCGAACAGTTCGATCAGGGCTATCATGATTCCCCTAGGAACCGCGCAGGATGCGGCCCACCGGCGGTGACGGAACAGGGCACAGGGCCCCGTTTCCGAAAGCTACTTCTGTTTCTGCGGCCTCAGCACCCAGCGTGGACCGCGGTTCTCCCAACTCATCCACAACTCGGACTTCTCCGGCTTCACCGAGTTCCGCGCGAACAGGGTACGCATCACCTTCACGCTGGCGGTAACAACGTTGTCACTCTGCGGGAACAGTTGATAGCTCACCACGTCGGCACTCTCGATCTTGTAGCGGGCGACCAGATCCCACAGGCCGTCCTGAAACGCCGGGCGCTGCTCAGGCTCCACGAACATGGCGGCCTGCTCTACATCCTTCTCCTGCAACCGGCGGTGGTAGGCGTCCACATCGCGCAGCAGTTCCTTCACCAGGCGTCGCTCCTCCCGCGGGTCGAGAGTGAGCGCGGGGACCGACGCGGGAGTCGGCGTCGGGGCCACCGCAGGGGCCTTCGCGGCCGCGGCCGCTGGGGCGGGTTTGCCACCGCTTGGCAGCGTGGCACAACCCACCATTGCGAGACACAACAGCGCGGCTCCGAAGACGGTGCCGAGGGTTCCGTAACGCATCTGGGATAACCTCCTTTGCGAATCGAACGAACAGCACAAGGGTAGCGATGATAGTCAGGACGGGGCGGGCATTCAAGCCGTAACCCGGGGGCGGACCAGGGTTGCGCCGTCCGCACACGCAGCGAGGGGCCCCTGCGGGCCCCTCGGAACGACTACGCGCCGTGACGCTGGCGGACCCGCGGTATGCTTAACCGCGCGACCCGGACAGGCCCCGCAGGCGGTCCTTGATCTGGCGGAACTCCCCCACCTCGATGGGGATCGCCACCTTCAGCAACAGGGTGTAGATCATCAGGCCGATGGCCCAGATCCCCGCCGAGATCAGCACTTCCGGCATGGTGACGTTGTAGGACCACACCTCCCCCAGGGGGCTCGGCACGAAGCCCGGCACGATCAGGCCCATGCCCTTCTCGATCCACACGCCGATGAAGACCAGCACACAGGCCACGTTGAGGGTGATGAAGTTCTCCCGCAGCTTGGGGATCAGGAAGACCAGGAACGCGGAGAGATTGAACACCTGCGCGGTCCAGATGAACGGCACCAGGTCGTTGTGGCCGTGCAGCCCCTCGAACAGGTACTGCATCGGCGCCAGGTGCACGGTACCGCCGTAGTACTCCTTGAACAGCTCGGCGATCAGCAGGAACAGGTTGATACCCATGGCGTAGGCCACGATCTCGGCAAGCTTGAAGATCGCCCGGTCCTGGATCTTGATGGCGGTGTTCCGGCGGATCAACTGGAACGCGATGATGATGAAACTGGGGCCCGAGCAGAACGCCGAGGCGATGAAGCGGGGCGCCAGGATCGAGGCGTTCCAAAACGGGCGACTGGGAAAGCCGTTGTACAGGAACGCCGTGACCGTGTGGATGCTTACCGCGGCGGGGATGGAGAACAAGATCAGCGGCCAGAGGATGGTGTGGTTGGGCTCCCGGTCCTGGTACGCGCTGTACAGGATGTACACCGGCACGCACAGGTTGATGGCGAGATAGACGTTGAGCACCACCACGTCCCAGGCCAGCATGGAGATCGGGAAGTTGAGGATGCCCAGCCCCGGGATCAGGTGCCAGAAGCGCTCCGGGTGCCCGAGGTCGAAGGTGACGAACATCAGGCACATGCAGATCGCCGCCACCGCCAGGAGCTCGCCCAGCAGTACGATTTCCTTGATCGGTCCCCACTTATAGATGTAAGCCGGGATCACCAGCAGCACCGCGGCAGCAGCCACCCCCACCAGGAAGGTGAAGTTGCCGATGTACAGCCCCCAGCTCACCGGGTCGCGCATGCCAGTGATGATCAAGCCGTGCTGCAACTGGTACACCCAGGCCCCCATGCCCACCGCTGCCACCAAGGCCAGACTCGCCATCCAGGCGTAGTATTTTTTCCCCCCGCGAAACACCAGAAACAGGGTGCCGACGAAGAACTCCACCAACGTATTCATGGCACGCACCTCTAACCGAAGA
>JARGFW010000033.1 GCA_029211085.1 Deferrisomatales bacterium
GCCCAGGCCGAGTACCGGGCCGGCACCGTCATCGGCACCGTGATGGTCACCGCGGCGAGCACCGACTATGCGGTCACCGCCGCGGTGCAGATCACCCTGAAGAGCGACGCCCCGGCCAAGATCGACCTGGTGGCCGACGCCGTAACGCTGCCCGCCGACGGCAATAGCACTGCTGAAGTTGCTTTTCGAGTAACCGACATCCACGACAACCCCAACGACGCCGTGCCGGTAACCCTGACCCTCCTCGACGGCAGCGGCGACTTGAGCGCCAGCGCGCTCTTGACCGACCGCAACGGCCAAGGCACCATCACCTTCACGGCCGGGCGCAGCGCCGGCCAGGCGGTCATCGAGGCCCGCCACACCAGCCGGGCGCCCACCGCCGACGAACTGCGCCGCATCTACGGCACCGTGTTCGTGCCGCGGCTGGTGGAGCGCCAGGAGCGCGAGCGCATCAAGGTCACCGAGTGGCTGGCGGAAGCCGGCGACGACGTGGTCAAGGGCCAGCCCCTGGTGGTGCTGGAGATGCGCGACGCCAGCTGGACCCTGGCCGCCCCGGCCAGCGGCGTCTTCGTGCGCGAGGTCAAGCACCGGCGCGACCGGGTTGAGCTGGGCGACACCCTGGGGTATGTTGAGATCGACATGGAGGTGTGGGCGGACCAATACACTGAATAGTGCTGCAACCCTGATTTACAGAAAGGGAGGAGAACACCATGAAGAAGATCCGGTACGTCAAGCCCCAGGTAGTGGGCACCTCAAGCGTCCACCCCTGCTGAGGGGTGGGAGAGCGCGGAATCTGGGTCAGGGCCGGCGGGAACCGGCCCTGACCTCGTCTTGGTATCCGGTGAAGGAAATGGGTGGCAAAGGGTCGGCGGTGGTGCACGGAAAGAGTCACGGTGGCGGGGGTGTAGCCCACTCCTGGCGGCGCTGGAGGGGAGCGGCTCCGGTCCTCGGGATGGCGGTATGGGCCGTGCTCGCCCTCGGAGCTGCCTGGGTCGGGTTGGGCGAGGCATGGGTGCGCTCGACGGTGGGCGCGGTTGTGGACCCCCAGGCCCCGGGCGCCTGGCTGGTGTTCGTGGGGTTGTACGCCGGGGCGATGTGCCTGATGTTGCCGAGCAGCATCATGACCGCCCTGGCTGCGGTGCTGTTCGGGCCCACATGGGGGTTCGTGTACGCGTGGCTCGGGGGCATGCTGGGGGCTTCGGGAGCCTTCTGGATCGGCCGGGTGCTGGGGCGAAACAGCGTGCGCCGGGTGGGGGGCAGGGCCCTGGCGTGTCTGGACGGCGTGGTGAAACGGCACGGCTTCGTCTCGGTGTTCCTGCTGCGGCTTTCGGGGGCCCCGTTGACCCACGTCAGTTTCGGCATGGGGCTCACCGGGGCAGGATTCGGCGGGTACCTGGCAGCCACGGGCCTGGGCAACGCGGCGGGGACCCTGGCGTTCACCCACGCCGTGGGAACCTCGTGGCACGCGGCCGGGGGGGGGGCTCCGCTGAGCTGGACGGGGTACCTCGGCCTGGCTGCAGCGCTGGCCGCCCTGGCGGTGCTTCCCCTGCTGGGCCGCCGCATGCTGGCCGTCGCGCGCTGACCGGCCTGCGCTCCGCCCCCCTCCACTCCGGCCACGCCCCGCGCCCGTCCGCGCGGGCTCGGCCCCGCCCGTCTTGGACCGCGCAGGTTTGACCTTCTTTCAGCGCCCCTGGGTCCGTCGCCTGGCCGCCGCGACGGTGGGATTGGCGGCGATCCTGGCGGTGGAGGGCGGCCTGCGGCTGTCCGGGGTAGCGCCCCTGGCCGGTGAGGACCGGTTCGTAGGCTTCGAGGGGACACTGCCCCTGTTCGAGCCCGACCCCGCCTCGGGGAACAGCACCACCTACCGGCTTGCGGCGGCCAAGCAGGAGTTCTTCAACCCGCAGAGTTTTCGGATGCCCAAGGGGGAGGGTGTGTTCCGCATCGTCTCCTTCGGGGGTTCGACCACCTACGGACACCCCTACCTGGATCACACCTCGTTCCCCCGGGCCGTTGCGCGGCTGCTGGGTCTGTGCGATCCCGGGCGAACCTACGAGAGCGTCAACGCGGGGGGAATCTCCTACGCCAGCTATCGGGTCCGGCGCCTGATGGGGGAGCTGTCCGCGTTCGACCCCGATCTCTATGTGGTCTTTTCCGGGCACAACGAGTTCCTGGAACGGCGTACCTTTGAAGGGTTGCTGGAGGAGCCCCCGGCGTTGCGGGGGGTTCGGCGCCAGCTCCACTCGTGGCGCCTGTACACCCTGCTTTACCGCTTGCTCACGGGGGTTGCGGGCGGACGAGGGAAGGGGCGGACCACGATCCTCGGGGACCGGGTGATGCCGGTCCTGGAGCAGGTGGGTGGGCCGGAGCTGTATCACCGGGACGAGACGTTCCGGGAAGGAGTGATCCTCCAGTACCGGCGCAACCTGGAAGCCATGGTGCGGGACTGCCGGGAGATGGGGGTGCCGCTGGTGCTGTGCACCCTGCCTTCCAATCTGTCCGGCGTGCGGCCGTTCAAGTCTGCACACAGCCCGGGGCTTTCCAGGGCGAGGCTCGCGCTCTGGCAGGAAGGGTTCGACGAGGGGGAGAGGGCCCTGGGGGAGGGCAGGTATCGGGACGCCCTGGTGGCTTTCGACCGTGCGGCAGCCATAGACGAGCACTTCGCCCTCCTCCAGTTCCTGCGGGGGCGAGCCCTGGAGGCCCTGGGGGAGTCGGCGCAAGCTGGCGCGGCCTACACCCGCGCCAAGGAGGAGGACATCATCCCCTTGCGCGCCCTCGATGCGTTCAACGCGGCGGTGCGGGAGGTCGGGCGCAGGGAGGGGGTGCCCGTGGCGGACGTGGAGGCCCGGTTCCGGGAGTTGTCGCCCGGGGGGATTCCCGGGGCCAACCTGTTCGAAGACCACGTACACCCCACCTTGTTCGGACAAATCCTCATTGCCCGGGAAATCGTAGCCACCGCCGTCGCCGCCGGGTTGGTGCCCCTGGCGGAGGACGCCTGGCCCCAGTGCAGGGAGCCGGCAGTCCTCGCCATGGAGGCAGGGCTGGAGCAGGTGCCCCGGAGATACCGGGCAATGGGGCAGTGGGTGGTGGGGCGCACCTACCTGTGGGCCGGCAGGTACGACGAGGCCCGTGCGGCGTTGACGAAGGCGTGGGAGGTCGTGCATGACATCGCCGAGATCCCGTATTTCCTGGCACGGATCGAGTTGACCCGCAGCAATCCCCGGGAGGCGTTAGCTCTGCTGTCCACGGCCAGGCAACTGGCCCCGGCGGACCCGGTTTGGGACCTGACGCCGGAGATCTCCCTGGCGACGGCTCTCGGTCTGGTGTTGGCCGGCGAGCCCGCGGCGGCCCTGATCGAACTCGACGACCTCCGGGCCGGGGGGGGGGACGGCGCCGACGCTCTTCTGCTGAGAGCGAAAGCCCTCCATGCTCTCGGCCGGGAGGAGGAAGCCCGGAGGCGCTTGGGGGAGGCCCGGCAGATGGCCCGGGGGATCTCTGGCTTCCTGCCAGAGTTGGCCCGCGCCTACTGGTCGATCGGGGAGCGGGCGCCGGCCCGGGAACTGTACCGGGAGTACCTGGAGAGGACCGGAAACCCGGACCCTGACGGCGCGCTGTGGCGATGGGAGGGCGACCAGGATTGAAGCCAGAGGACGTTTCAGCTCCCGGCCGGAGTGGCGGCACACGGTGGCGTGACCGCCTCCGGCGCATGGGAGACATCCAGGCGCGCCTGGTGCTGGGTATCGTGTACTTCGGTCTCCTCACCCCTTACGTTCTTCTCCTCCGGCTGTGTGGGTGGAAGCCCCGCGAGGAGGGGGCGTGGGTAGACGTGTCGGGGCAGGGGGAGTCCCTGTCCGACCTGGAGAGGTCTTTTTGAACCGATGAAGGTTCTCGGGATCTCCGCCCACTACCACGATAGCGCCGCGGCCCTGCTGGTCGACGGGGTTCCCTTCGCCGCGGCGCAGGAGGAGCGGTTCAGCCGGCGCAAGCACGACCCGTCCTTTCCCGAGCAGGCGGTGCGGTTCTGCCTGGGGAGGGCATCCCTGGACCCCGCCGATCTCGACGCCGTGGTGTTCTACGACAAGCCCCTGCGGAAGTTCGAGCGGATACTGATGACGGCGCTGGAGACCGCCCCACGCGGGTTCGCTGTCTTCGCCCAGGCCATGCCCGGTTGGCTCAAGGAGAAGCTCTGGGTTCCGGGATTGCTGGAACGCCGCTTGCCGGGGGCGGCAAGATATCTCTTCGCCACGCACCATGGTTCCCACGCGGCAAGCGCCTACTATCCCAGCCCGTTCGAGCGTGCCGCGGTGCTCACGGTGGACGGCGTGGGGGAGTGGGCGACGTGCTCGTTCGGGGTCGGAGACGGCGGGGATCTCCGGCTGCTCCGGGAAATCCGCTTCCCCCACTCCCTGGGCCTGCTCTACTCGGCATTCACCGCCTACCTCGGGTTTCGCGTGAACGACGGGGAGTACAAGGTGATGGGACTGGCCCCGTACGGAGAACCCAGGTTCCTGGAGAAGATCCTGGGAGAGGTGGTGATGCAGCGGGGGGACGGATCGTTCCGGCTGAACATGGACTACTTCGCGTTTCGCGGCCGCCTCACCATGACGACCCCGGAGTTCCACCGATTGTTCGGCGGCCCGCCGCGGGAACCGGGGTCTCCCCTCGAGGATCGGCACCTGGATATCGCCGCGTCGGTGCAGGTTGCCACCGAAAACATCCTCCTGCAATTGGTGCGCTACGTCTTCGAGCAGACCGGCGAGCAGAACCTCTGCCTCGGCGGTGGCGTGGCCTTGAACTGCGTGGCCAACGGCAGGATACTGCGAGAAAGCCCCTTTCAACGCCTGTGGATCCAGCCCGCCGCGGGGGACGCCGGGGCGGCCCTGGGTGCCGCCTATGTTGGTCATCGGGCGCTGGGCGGCACGTTGCCCCCCCGAGGAGGGTCTGGGGACCAGATGTCAGGGGCCCTGCTGGGGCCGGAGTACGGCGAAGAAGAGATGGCGGCGGAGCTGGCTGACGCCGGTGTTGCCTTCACCCGTATGTCCCTAGACGAGATGGTGCGGAAGGCGGCCGTCTGTCTGGCGGCGGGGAACGTGGTGGGGTGGTTCCAGGGGCGGATGGAGTTCGGCCCCCGGGCGTTGGGTGGCCGGAGCATCCTTGCCGACGCCCGCCGGCCGGAGATGTGGGAGCGGATCAACCGGCAGGTGAAGTTCCGGGAGGGGTTCCGCCCTTTCGCCCCGGCCGTCCTTGAGGAACGGGCCCAGGAGTTCTTTGATCTCGCCGTTAAGAGCCCCTACATGCTGATGACGGCGCCCCTGAAGCCGGTCCAGAGGCTGCCGATTGTGGGGGCGGCCCAGGGGTTGGACAGGCGCCACGAGGTTCGCTCGACGGTGCCGGCGGTGACCCACGTGGATTGGTCCTCCCGGGTGCAGACCGTGGGGCAAGATGGCCCGCCGCTGTTCCGCAAGCTCCTGGAGGCGTTCGCCCGGGAGACGGGTTGCCCCCTGCTGCTGAACACCAGCTTCAATGTTCGGGGGAGCCCCATCGTGTGTCGGCCCGCCGACGCCGTGGAGTGTTTCCTGGAGACGGGTCTGGATACACTTGTCCTGGGGCCCTTCTGGGCCGAGAAGCGGAGGAACGATGATCTGGTCCCGGAGCCTCGCTGATGTCGCGCGCTTCTTCGTCGGCGAGAAAAAATGGGTGCTCCTGCCCGTGATCGTGGTGCTTGCACTGGTCGCCATCTTCATCCTGCTGGCGGAGGTCCCCGCCCTCGCCCCGTTCATCTACGCGATCTTCTGATCTTCAGGTAGCTCGCATCCCCGGGCCGCCGATCTGGCGCGGGAGATCCGCGGCCCGCACGGGCTGGAACTGTGCAACTTTGTGCGCCGTGGGGGGTATGACACGATTCGCCGTGGCTGCACGCCCACGCACTGCGGAACCTGCGTAGGACAATGCTGAACGGGACTGTCGAGCGCGACCGATGAGAAGATGGCACTGCACAGGTATCGTTGCGGCCACATACTGCTGTGTGGGGATTCTTCTCTATTGGAGAGTCATTACCGGCGGCGTGTTCGTGTTCGATGACTTCGACTACATCCTGGAAGAACCCGCAATCCTGCAGCCGCTCCGGTATGTGTGGGATTTCACCGAGCTCCGCTACGTAAGTTTCTATTCTTTTGCACTGAATCACGCGCTTGGTGGACTCGACCCGACCGGGTATCACGCCGTCAACGTCGGGATCCATGTCCTGAACGCCGTCTTGGTGTATCTGCTGTCCGGCCGACTGCTGAGCCGAGCAGCCACGGCCCAGGGTGAGGCGCGAGCCACCGTATCCTGGGTTGCCCTGTTTGCGAGCGCGCTCTTCCTGGTTCACCCCATCCAGACCCAGGCGGTGGCCTACGTCGCCCAACGCATGGCGTCGCTGGCCACCTTCTTCATACTCCTCTGCGCCGTTCTCTACGTTGCGGCTCGGGAACGCAGCGAAATCGAGGAGCGGCGGAGCTGGGCCTTTTACGGGCAGTATCTGGGGTCTGCGGTGGTCTGTTTGTTGGGAATGAAGACCAAGGAAATCGCCTTTACGACCCCACTCCTGATTCTCCTCGTCGAGGCCCTGTTCTTCCAAGGTTCGAGATTCGGCCGGAACCGATTCGCGTGGGCACTGCCCCATGTGGCGCTCATGGTCGTGATCCCGTTGTCCCTGTTCGCGAACGAGCTGGGACTGGGGAGCGGCCAGGCCAAGATATACGACCGCATGCGGGTCCAACGGCAAGGCGATCTGCAGACGCTCTCCCCCTACCTCTATTTCGTGAACCAGATCCGCGTCATCGTCCTCTATCTGAGAAAGCTGTTCATACCCACTGACCTCCATCTCCAGTACGTCTTCGACGCCGCGTACACCTGGAAGGATCCTCGTGTGCTGTCCTGTGGCGCGGTCCTGGGTGCGGTGGTCGGGGGGGTGGCGGTTCTGTGGCGTCGATCGATCGGCAGGGTCGGGGGCCGGTGGCGGTACGTGCCTGTGGTCCTGTTCGGTGTCGGATGGTTCTTCCTGGGGCTCTCGGTCGAATCATCCGTCATTCCGATCAAGGACCTGGTGTTCGAACACCGCGTGTACCTTCCGAGTGCGGGTTTCTTCATGGCAGTCGTCGCCCTGCTTGCCTGGGCGATGCCGAGGGCGCGCCTCCGAACGGCTGGGGTTGCCCTGGCTGCCCTGGCCGCTGTTGGGGTCACGGCTACCTACTCGGTGGGCACGTACCGCCGCAACGAGATATGGACAGATGAGGTGGCCCTCTGGGGGGACGTGTCGGAAAAGGCACCGCGGTCCTTTGCTGCCCATCACAATCGCGGGGTGGCCCTGTTCCAGGCGGGGAAGTACCACGAGTCGCTGGAAAGCTTGAACGCTGCAGCAGACCTATTCCACCAGAGCTTCCGGACCGAAGCCGCGTGGAGGGATCCGAGCATTAGCCCGGAGAACGCGGGGATCGTGTTTGGTTTTCGTTCGAAGGTCCTCATTCTGAGCGGCCAGCGGGAGGAGGCGGTGAAGGACTTCAACCGCGTCCTGAACCTGGCGCGGGCGGTGCGTAATCCCGGGAGAATGATCCCGGTGATGACGGGGATCGCGGACCGTTTCCTTGAGGAAGGGTATCCCGCAGAGGCGGAGAGGCAGTACAGTGCGGTCCTCGATCTGCGGCCGATGGACCCTGCAATCCATTTTGCCAGGGCTGTGGCCAGAGGGGAGCAGGGAGACTATTCCGGCGCGATCGATGACCTCGACACAGCGATCGCGGCCGCTCCCGGGGCGCCGCCGTCCTATTTCAACCGCGCGTATTTCTTGAAGGAAGAGGGGCGTACGGAAGAGGCTTCCAGGGATCTGCAGATTGCGTGCGGAGCGGGGTTCAAGCTGGCCTGCGAAGTTCAGCAACGGGGTTGGGGTGTCACCGAGGGGCATCGGGCGGCGGCCATTTCAAAATGAGACGCGGGCGATGGCAAAGGTCCTGATCATCAAACTGGGGTACTCGGAGACCCTGGACGGGGAGGTCACCCAGGTCACCAGCCTCGGCGACGTCCTCCGGTCCACGGTGCTCCTCTATCCTTTCGCCGAGGACGACGTCACCTGGCTGGTGGACGAACAGGCCTGCCCCCTGCTGGAGGGGAATCCGTACATCCGTAGGATCCTGCCCTACGATCTCACCGCGGTGCTGCAGCTACAGCGGGAGCTCTACGACGTGGTGGTGAACCTGGAGAAGATCCCGGGGATCTGCGCCCTCGCCGATTCCGTTTCCGCCTGGAGGAAGTACGGCTTCCGCTTCGACCGGGCCCGGGGCGAGGCGGCGGCCTACGACGGCTGCGAGCGGGTGCTGATGATCAGCCGGGACCGGGAAGCCAAGCGCACGGAGAACGTCAGTTGGCAGGAGGCCCTGTTGCAGATCGTCGGTGCCCGGTGGGAGGGGCAGGAGTATGTGCTGGGCTATCGTCCCAAGAGCGAGGAGCGTTTCGATGTGGGGCTCAACTGGGCCGTGGGGCGGAAGTGGCCCAACAAGGCCTGGCCGAGAGACCGCTGGGACGAGCTGCGGAACGTGCTGCAGGGCCGCTACACGGTGTCCATGCAGGAGGGGATGGACGAACTGCACGCCTACATGGACTGGATCCACTCCTGCCGCTTGCTGGTGACCAACGACAGCCTGGGGCTGCACATCGCCCTCGCCCTGCGCAAGAAGGTGGTCGTCCTCTACGGTCCCACGAACCCCAACGAAACCCATTTCTACGGCAGGGCGGAGGTCGTCTACCCCAACGCCGAACGGGCGTGCATGCCCTGCCTTTCCTCCCGTTGCAGGCAGAGTCAGCCGTGCATGGAGTCCATCTCGGTGGAGGAGGTGCGGCGGCGGGTGGAGAGATTGCTGACGCCGGACCGGGGCACCGCCCAGGGGCTTGCCCATGGATGAGTACCGGATGGATAGCCACAAGCTGCTGTTCCACCCGCAGCGGGTGGCGCGCTGGCTCGAAGGCGAGGACATCTTTCCCCTCTACATGGAGATCTCTCCCTCTGGGGCGTGCAACCATCGCTGCCGCTTCTGCGCCCAGGACTACCTGGGCTACCGGCCGGCTTTTCTGGACGGCGAGCGGGTTGCCGGCTTGCTCGCGGAACTCGGGCAACTGGGTCTCCGCAGCGTAATGTACGCGGGAGAAGGGGAACCCCTCCTGCACCGCGGTCTGGCGGAGATCGTGGAGGCCACCACTGCAGCGGGGATCGACGCGGCGCTTACCACCAACGGGGTCCTGCTCTCCCCGGCGCTTTCGGAGAGGCTCGTCGGAGGCCTCTCCTGGCTGCGGGTCAGCCTCAACGCAGGGACGGCCGAGACCTACGCGGCGGTGCACGGCACCCGCCCGGAGGACTTCGAACGCGTGTTGGAGAACCTCGCCCGCGCAGTGCAGGAGAGGGACCGGCAGGGTTCGGCGTGCACCCTGGGGGCGCAGCTCATCCTCCTCCCGGAGAATGCGGGAGAAGTGGAGGGCCTGGCGTTGCGGCTGCGGGATCTGGGGGCCGACTACCTGGCCGTGAAGCCCTACGCCCATCACCCCCTGAGCAGTACCCAGGCCTACGCGGACTACATTCCCTCCGCCGCCGCGGCCCTGGGCGAGCGACTGGCGTCCCTGGCGGACGGCCGCTTCCAGGTGATCTTCCGCGCAACGGCGATGGGCAAGGCGGGCGCCCCGCGCGGCTACGAGCGCTGTCTGGCTCTGCCTTTCTGGGCGTACCTGGACGCAACCGGGGGCCTGTGGGCATGCAAGATGTTCGCCGGCGCCGGGGAGTTCTTCCTCGGCAACGTCTGGGAGGCTCCCGTCGCCGAGATCTGGCGCGGCGAGAGGAGACGCGAGGCGATGGTTCGGCTCCGGGAACGGGACGTCTGCGAATGCGTGGCCGGATGCCGGATGGACGAGGTGAACCGGTATCTGTGGACCCTGCAGCACCCACCGCCCCACGTGAACTTCATATGACGGGCGCCGACTTCGCCTGTGGCAGGAGCGGGGACCCTACCCACGCGGGGACCGCGGCGTTGTCACCGGAGGAACTCCGGGGGCTCTACCGCGGCATGCTGGTCATCCGCGTCTTCGAGGAGCGGGTGGCAGAGCTCTACCCCGAGCAGGAGATGCGCTGCCCGGTCCACTTCTGCACCGGGCAGGAGGCGATACCCGTGGGGGTCTGCGCGCACCTGGAAGCGTCGGACTACCTGGTGGGCAACCACCGCTCCCACGGTCACTGCATCGCCAAGGGCCTTTCCCTGCGTTCCCTGGCCGCCGAGCTCTACGGAAGGGCTACCGGGTGCGCCGGCGGCAAGGGCGGTTCCATGCATCTGGTGGACCCGGAACTGGGTATTCTGGGCACCACCGCCATCGTCGGGGGCTCCCTGCCCCTAGCCGTGGGCGCCGCCCTGGCCAGTTTCCTGCGCAGGGAGAGCCGGGTGGCGGTGGCGTTCTTTGGGGACGGCGCGGTGGAGCAGGGCACCTTCCATGAAAGCTTGAACTTCGCCTCCCTGAAGAGGCTCCCGGTGGTGTTCGTGTGTGAGAACAACTTCTACGCAACGGCCTCGCCCCAGGCGGCCCGCCAGCCGCCGGTCCTTATCGCGGACCGGGCCAGCGCCTACGGGATTCCGGGCCGGCGCGGCGACGGCAACGACGTGCGCGAGGTGCACCGGCTGGCCGGGGAAGCGGTCCGGCGCGCCCGCAACGGCGGCGGACCCACCCTCCTGGAGTTCGAGACCTACCGCTGGAAAGGCCACGTGGGACCGGAGGTGGACGCCGGGGTGGCGAGACCTGCCGCAGAGCACGCGGCGTGGATGGGCCGCTGCCCGGTGAGGCGATGCCGGGTGCTTCTCGAGCAGGGTGGGGCCCTCGACCCGGGCCAGGCGGCCCAGATCGAGACCGAGGTCCGGGCCCTGGTGGAAGACGCGATCTCCTTTGCCCAGGCCTCGCCCTTTCCCGATGTCGCCGAGTTGGAGACCCATGTCCTTTGAGACGGAGCGTGGGGTCAGTCTTCCCGTCTTGGCGGATGACTGCCCTGTGGCAGGCCGCGAGATCACCTACCGCGAGGCGATCCGCGAGGCCCTCGGCCAGGCCCTGGAGCTCGACCGGCGGGTATTCCTGATGGGGGAGGGGATCGATGACGTGGGCGGGGTGTACGGGTCGACCCTCGGGCTTGCGAAGCGGTTCGGCCCCGAGCGGGTGATGGACACGCCGATCGCCGAGAACGGGATGACCGGGGTGGCTGTCGGCGCGGCCCTCGCAGGGATGCGGCCGGTCTTCATCCACATGCGCGCCGACTTCCTTCCCATGGCCATGGACCAGATCGTGAACCACGCAGCCAAGTGGCGCTACATGACCGGCGGCAAGCTGGGGGTGCCGCTGACGATTCGGGCGGTGGTGGCCCGTGGTTGGGGGTCCGCCGCCCAGCATGCCCAGAGCCTCCAGGGCCTCTTCGCCCAGGTGCCGGGGCTGCGGGTGGTGATGCCGGCGTCGCCCCGGGACGCCAAGGGCATGCTCCTGGGGAGTATCTTCGGCGATGGGCCGACGCTCGTGCTCGAACACCGTTGGCTCTACGACTGCCGAGAGGCGGTGCCCGAGGAACCCTTCGTGGTCCCCGGGGGCTCAGCCAGGGTGCGGCGGGACGGGAGGGATGTGACCCTGGTGGGCGTGTCCCACATGGTGACGGACCTGCTGGAAGCTGCGCAGGTACTCGCCGCGGAGGGGATCTCCGCGGAGGTGATCGACCTGCGCTCGCTGCGCCCCCTGGACGAGGAAGCCCTCGCCGCTTCGGTGCTCCGCACCGGGCGGCTCCTGGTGGCGGACACGGACTGGGTGGCGTGCGGGGTCGGCGCCGAGGTGGCGGCCCTGGCGGCTGAGCGGGTGCACCGGGCACTCAAGGCCCCGGTGCGGCGCCTGGGGCTGCGGCCTGTGCCGGCGCCGGCGAGCCCGGCCTTGGAGGCGGTGTACTACCCCAGCGTTGCGAACATCGTGGCGGCGGTGCGGGAGATGCTGTGACCTCTACGTCGATCACCTTCCTGGTTCCGGCCTACAACGAGGCCTCGAACCTGGCGGCGGCCATCGAAGGCGTCCGCGAGGCGGTCGACGGGGTCGTGGAAGACTGGCACGTCCTCATCGTGGATGACGGCAGCACGGACGGAACGGGCGCGATCGCCGAGCAACTCGCCCGGGAGGACGACCGGGTCCGGGTGGTGCACAACGGGCGGAACCGGGGGCTCGGGTACAACTACGCGACCGGGGTGCAGTTGGTGGAGACGGATTACGTGATGATGGTGCCGGGGGACAACGAAGTGCTTCCCGCTGCCGTCCGCGGGCTCTTGCAGCGGCTGGGCTGCGCCGACGTGGTGATCGCCCACACCGTGAACCCGGAAGTCCGGACCCGGGGACGGGCACTGCTCTCGAAGGTCTTCACCGCCCTGGTGAATGCCCTGTTCGGCTTGCACATCCGCTACTACAACGGCACCACCATC
The DNA here is from genome assembly GCA_029211085.1 of Deferrisomatales bacterium. Classification (GTDB taxonomy): domain Bacteria; phylum Desulfobacterota; class Deferrisomatia; order Deferrisomatales; family JARGFW01; genus JARGFW01. The sequence goes on from JARGFW010000033.1 coordinate 12,501, forward strand.
CACCGGACTGCGCTGATCCGCCAGGTGCCGATTACGACGGGAGGGTTCGGCTTCCAGGCCGAGACCTTGGTACGACTCCTGCGGTCCGGGTGCTCTTACGTCCAGGCGCCCATGATGATCCGCGCCCGGCCCGGGGGACGCTCCAAGGCGCTACGCCCGCGCAACGTGGTCAGTGTGCTCAGCACGCTGGCCAGGCTGTTTCTCTCGGTCCAGGTCCTGGAGCGCCGCAGGTACGGCTGTGTGCCCCGGGAGATCCCGGATCCCCTCGGGGTAGCCGTGACCCCATGAAGATCCTGTTCGTCGCGAAGACCGTGGATTTCATCGATCCGCTGGGGGTGATGCTGATGTCCGCCCTGGCGCGCCGAGACGGGCACGAAACGGCGCTGGCGGTTCTCGACCGGGAGGACGTGCTGCAGCGGGTGGAGCGCGAACGGCCCAGCGTGGTCGCCTACAGCGCCTCCACCGGCGAGCATAAGTACTATGTCGCATTCAACGCGCGCCTGAAGCGCCGGTTTCCGGACACCGTCACCCTGCTTGGTGGCCCCCATGCGACGTTCTTCCCGGAAGTGCTGCAGAATAGTACCCTGGACGCCCTCTGCGTGGGCGAGGGCGACGCGGCCTTTCCAGAGTTCCTGGCGGCGGTGGGCGGAGGGGCGCAACTGACGGGCATCCGCAACATTGCCACGCGTTCCCATCCCGCTCCGGAGATCCGGCCACTGGTCCAGGATCTGGACGCGTTGCCGTACCCGGACCGTGACCTGTACTACCGCGACACCGAGATGGGTCCGTTTCCGCTGAAGAGCTTCATGACGTCGAGGGGCTGTCCGTACCCGTGCACGTACTGCTTCAACCATGCGTTCAACCGGATGTATAGGGGGCTCGGTCCGGTCCTGCGCCGACATTCCGTGGACTACGTGATCGACCAGATACGGGAAGTGCGGGCTCGGTATCCCCTCCAGTGCGTGAAGTTCTACGATGATATTTTCATCCCCCGGATCGACGCCTGGATGGAGGAGTTCGCCTCCCGCTATCCGCGGGAGATCGGCCTGCCGTTCCACTGCCTCACCCGGGCGAATCTCGTGAGCGAGGACGTGGTGCGGCTTCTCAAGGAGGCGGGCTGCTGCTCGGTGAGCATGTCCATCGAGGCCGGCAACGACCAAATAAGGGAAACGGTCCTTCGCCGCAAGATGGCGCGGGAGCAGATTGTCGGCGCGTTCCACCTCTTCGAGCGGTACGGCATTCCGACCTTTGCCAACAATATCCTCGGGTTGCCCGGCAGCACGGTGGAAGACGAGATCGAGTCCCTGGACCTGAACCTGGCATGCCGGGTCACCTTCGCGGAGTTTCCGATCTACTACCCCTACCCGAAGACCGAACTCGGCGATCGCTGCCGGAGCGAGGGGTTCTACACGGAGTCCTACGACGAGATGCCCATGTCCTACCACGGGGGCTCCCGCCTGAACTGCTTCTCCCAGGAGGAGAAGGACGTGCAGCGCAACCTCTCGGAGTTGGGGTTGGTCGCGGTGCTGTTCCCTCGGTTGCGCAACGTGATCGTCGACCACCTCATCCGCTGCCGGCCAAACAAACTGTTCTTTTTCGCCTATTTCCTGTGCAAGGCGTACGTCGTGTGGCGCAAGGTGTACCCTTTTCGAATCGACCTGCCTCTGGCCCTGCGGCTCTTCCGGAAGAGCCTGCGGCTGGAGCGGTTCAAACACTGGCCTGGAGACAGCCGTGACGTGGCTTAACCGTCTTGGCGGAGGGAAACGAGAAAGACCCTGGCGTGCGGCCTTCGCTGTGTTCGCTGCCGGGCTCTTCCTTTTTCTGGCGATCCGTGCGGCCAACCCGGAACGGTGGAGTGAGTGGGGGTTTGGAGACGCCCAGACCATGCTGTCCCTGCGGCACTGGGATGAGACCGGGTGGCTCGACAACTACCTGCTCTTTCTGCCGCAGGGCTATGCTCCGGTCGTGAAGTTGCTGGACGAACCGCGGCTGCGTCATCACTCCCACGGTACTTCTCCCGGTTGGTCGCCCCGGGTGGGGCCCCGTCTCTACTACACGCACTACCCCGCCGGGTACCTGGTCCCGTTCGCCGCGGTGTTCAGCATGGGATTGGATTCCATGTCGTCGATCCGGATGCTGTCGATCGTGTTCTCGGTGGCGGCGGTGGTGCTCTTCTACCTGCTGCTGCAGCGTATTACCTCCCCCCCGATTGCCCTGGCAGCTTCCGTTGCGTACGGGTTGTCTGCGGTGTTTCTAGGGTTCGCCGACAGCCTTGCCAACCACCCGTTGGATGATCTCCTCCGCATGGCATGCATGGTCGCGATCGTGGCGTCGACGCGCGCCGCCTCTGGTGTTGGCAGGAAGCGGTGGGGGATTGCCGCGTGGGGATTGGAGTTTCTGCTGTCCCTCAGTTCGTACGACTCGGTGTTCTTTGTCTATATCTGGCTTGTCGGGTGGGACCTGCTCGACGGACAGGGGTTCCGCTGGCGACGCTACCTCGTCTTCGCCATAGGGCCGGTCTTGGCCCAGGGTATCCTGTTCCTGCAGAACGTCTGGTACCTGGGAGTAGAGGACACGGTTCGCGACATCGTGGATACCTTCGCCCGCCGAGGCGGCATCGTGGACAAGGAAAATCGAATCGTCATGGTTGCAAGGGCCGCATGCACGGTCTTGACTATGGCCTTCTGGCGCCCTTGGATCTTCGTGGGACTTCTCACGTGCTACGTTTCCTACTTCAGCTTTCTGGACCACGGGAAGGGGTTGCGCAAGACGAATCTTGTGGGCCTGCTGGGACTCCTGGCGGCGTCCGGGCTGGGCTATGTTGCGGTGCTGCCGCACGCCTCCTACATGGCCTACCAGGGACGCCAGGCGCTGCCTTTCGCGGCCCTCGTCTTCGGCGGCGCGACCGTATCCCTCTTTGCGGGAGCGAGGAGGATGCTCGCCTCTGGGCGGGAACGGCTTCCGGGCCTGTCCGGCCGGCTGCTCCTCCCCTACCTCATAGCCGGTTCATTTGTAACCGCTACTTCCTGGATATTCCTCCTGTACAACCCCCCGCGAATGCCGGGTGGCATAGATTACGCGGTTCTTGCGGAGCACCCGGACTCATTGCTGGCGAAATCCCTCGTGGAACTCCCGACCCAATGGGACCCCGTGTATCTGAACCTGGGCGGGTTTACGACCTTCTGGGACGCAACATGGGTAGACGGGTTTCCTCAAGTCTTCCCCAATCTGGAGTACTACACCGGGAGTCGACCGATCCTCTCTTTCGACCAGGAGGGGCCCCTTGTGGAGGATCTTCGGCACATAGTCGGTAGGAGCGCGGTGCGGTTTTCTCCGGTGATCGTGGCGGCAGACAAGGAGCGACTGTACAGGGTCGCTTCGATGCTGCATGAGCGCGGTGTCCTGAGGGAGATGCCGCCGGGCCCCTACATGAACCTTGGGCGGTATGTCCTGGATCTGAGCGAATACATCGTGTGGGGAGAGCATGAACGCGCTGGCGGTGCCTGATAGGTACAACTACGTCGGAGTATTCCTGACTCTCCGCTGTGGACGAAGATGCAGCTACTGCATCAACCGTTTCCAGGACAGGAGGAGGGGGGTGGGAGAAGAGCTCGCCGCTGCGCAATGGATCGAGGGGCTCAACCGGCTCGCGCTCAGATCGGATCTTCCGGTGTCGTTGCAGGGCGGGGAGCCCAGCCTACATCCCGGATTCATCCCAATCCTCCAGGGCCTGAGACCTGAGATCCCCATCGATATTCTGACGAACCTCGATTTCGACGTCGAAAGGTTCGCTGGCGAGATCGACCCCTCACGCCTGCGGCGAGACGCCCCCTACGCGTCGATTCGGGTGAGTTACCATCCTGAAACCATGGAACTGGAGCCCCTGCTCGAGAAGGTTCTGTACCTCCAGGATGCAGGCTTCAGCGTTGGGGTCTGGGGTGTCGCGCACCCGGACCAACTGGAAGAAGTTTCCCGGGCTCAGGAGCGCTGCCAGGCGAAGGGAATCGACTTCCGGACCAAGGAGTTTCTAGGTTTTCACGGGGGAAACCTCGTGGGCACCTATCGTTACGCCGGTTCTGTCGGAAACGAAGAAACCCAGGCGGTTCTTTGCCGGACCTCTGAACTGTTGATCGGGCCCTCCGGATCTGTATATCGATGCCACGCGGATCTTTACGGGGGTAGGGATCCCATTGGACACATCCTGGACCCAGGATTCGCGATCGAAGACGTTCATCGGCCGTGCGGCTTCTTCGGTCACTGCAACCCGTGTGATCTCAAGGTTAAGACCAATCGTTATCAGCAGTTTGGACACACGTCTGTCGATATCATTCCCCAGGACGAATAGGATCCGACGTGCGAGGCCCTTCCGTTGGGAGTGGAATCGAGGCGGGGTGTTCTCCGCGCAGCTGCCGAAATGACGTTGCTTTCCTCCTGTACTCCCCGTGGTGCTGGGGATGGCGCAGCCAAATACTGAGCGCACGGGTCGGTTGCCAGTCATGAAATCCGACGTCAGATGGCCAACGCCTGCACATGCTGGTGTGCGAGGGTTCGCGATTTCCTCCGGTGTCTTGGGGGGTTTGGTTCTGCTCGTCCTCATTGCTTTCTGGCCGACCCTGCAGGCGGGGTTTCTTCAGTACGATGATACGGAGTATGTGCTCGGCAACCCGATCCTGCGGGATGGGCTGACGCGGGCAGGCCTGCTCGCGGCACTCGACCCGTATGTTGGTTATTGGATTCCGGTCACCTGGCTGTCCTATCTGGTCGACATCGCATGGTTCGGGTGGGATGCGGAAGTATTCCACAGGACGAACTTATTGTTGCACGCGGTGAACGCCCTGCTCTTGTTCGCTGTTCTGCGAAGCCTGACCGGCAGGTTTTGGCCCGCTGTTCTGGCGACGACGTTGTTTGCGGTGCATCCCCTTCGCGTTGAGTCGGTGGCCTGGGTCACTGAACGCAAGGACGTCCTCTCGGGGTTCTTCTTCCTTCTCTGCCTTGCCTCTTATGCCAGATATGTCAAACGGCAAGGACCCTGGCACTACGGTTTGGTTGTCCTGTGTCTCGTCCTCGGGTTGCTGTCGAAGCCTATTCTCGTGGTAGTTCCCTTTCTGCTGCTGCTTGTCGATTGGTGGCCATCGGGAAGGTGTCGAGCAAGGAGCGGTCGGGTTTCCACTGGCGGGCAGCACGTAATTCTCGAGAAGCTGCCGCTGCTGGCCATCGCGGTCCTGTTTGCCGGTGTCACGTTGTGGGTTCAGGGCAACGCGATAGCCTCGGCGGGCGAGTACCCCTTGGGTGTCCGCCTGGAAAGTTGCTTTTCATCGTATTTCATTTACGTCTTCAAGACGCTCTGGCCCCTGGACCTGGCGTTGGAGGCGTTCCACGGCGTGCCGGAGATGGACCACTGGAAGTTCTTCCTTTCCGGGATTAGCTTGCTGGCCATCTCGGTAGCGAGTTACCGCCTTCGACATGGCGCGCCGTACATTCTGTTCGGATGGGTTTGGTACGTTTTGACCCTGTTCCCGGTCAGCGGAGTTGTTCAGGCGGGAGTCCACCTTGTCGCAGACCGGTTCACCTATCTACCCCATATCGGACTGTTCGTGGCCCTGAGTTGGGGGCTGGCGGACACAGTGCAAAGGTGGCAGGGTTCCCGGACAGCGGTCGTGGGCGCATGTATAGCCGTGGTGTGTGCCTTGACCGCTTTGGCTACGGTGCAGTCACGGTATTGGCGCGACACGGAGACCCTGTTCCGGCACACGCTGGCCGTGAATCCGAAAGACCCGCTGGCCAATCATCAACTGGGAGTCATTGCCCTTCGAAGGGGGGAGGCGGCCGAGGCGGTTCGGTTTCTGAATCAGTCATTGGAGAGCGCTTCTGGGAACGCTGATGCCTGGTTCGCTCTAGGATTGGCCCAGGTGCAGATGGATGAGGTTTCGGGCGCGGAACAGAGTTTCTGGACGGTTACCCGCCTTCGTCCAGGAGACCCGGATGCCCACTACAACCTAGCTGTTGCGTTGGCGAATCGGAAAGAGTTCGAACAGGCGATCGAACACTACCAAAGATCTCTTCTGGGGAGGCCCAGTGACCAGCAGGCACACTATAATCTGGCACTACTCTATCTAGACGTGGGGGAAGTCGCCCATGCGGAGCGGCATTTCCAGGAAGTTCTCAAAGAGAACCAAACTTCCGTTGCGGCACTGCTCGGGTTGGCGGCCCTCGCAGAGTCTGCCGGGCGGAACGGGGAAGCAATCGATCTGTATTCGAGGATTTTATCCATCGCCCCCGATGAAAAGCATGCGAGCGATCGCTTGGGGGCACTAAGAGCCTCGCGATAAGCGTGGCCTATGACCGCTCATGGGGGCGGGGATGTGTCGGTGAGACTGCCGGGAAACCCTGTATGTGAGTGGGACGGCACCTCCTGGACTGCGCGTGGCCGTTTTTCACAGGGTGTCCCGATCCATCCACAGCCGGAGTTGCGAAAAGGGCTCGAGGACCATCGTGAGTGACGCGGATCTGCGAATGAAACGATTTCTGGATCGACAGGTTGGCTCCATGCTCGTCTCTGCGGGCGCAGTGCTGACCAAGTCCGGGACGCAGATGGGGGCCCCCTCGCCCGGAGGGGTACGCCGAATCCTGGCAATCAAGCTTCACGGTGTCGGCAACATCGCCCTGTTGCAGCCCGCCTTGCGCGGCCTGCAAGAACACTTCGCCAGAGCCGAGGTGGACTTCCTCACATTTAGAAGCAATGAGGAAATACTCCCATGTCTTGGCCCCATCGCGTCGGCCCACTACATAGATGAATCGACTGCCACGCGGGCCGTTCTTTCCGCGTTGAAACTGATTCCGACTCTACGCGCGCGCTCTTTCGACCTCGTTGTCGACTTCGAACAGTTCGCCAACTTATCTGCGATCTTGGCCATGTGTACGGGAGCGAGGTCCCGTGTCGGGTTTCGGATTCCGGGGAGCCCACGCCACAAGGGGTTCACAACCCCTGTGGTGTATTCCGACACCAGGCACATGCGAGGAACATTCTCTCGACTGGCCATCGCGGCCGGTGTGACGCGCCCCATTGATCTTTCCATGAACCTCCGACTCGATCCGAACCACCTGGACGAAGCAGTCGAGTTCGAGAACCAAGCTGGCATCGACCCCGGCGACGTGGTCTTCGTCCTGCACCCGGGGTCCAGCCCGAACCTGACCCTGCGGCGCTGGCCGGCTGAACGGTTTGCGGCTCTTGCCGACCGCCTGGCGGGCCGGCACGGCGTACGGGTCGTCCTTTCTGGCAGCCGGGAAGAGCGAGGGCTGGCCCAGAGGGTTCGGGCTGAGATGCAGGAGGAGTGCGTGTCCTCCGTGGGGCGACTCTCGTTGGGAGGACTGGCTGCTCTCTGCGGTCGAGCTGAGGCGGTCTTGTCCAGCGACACGGCTCTCGTGCACATCGCATCGGCAGTGGGTACACCGGTGGTCGGCCTCTACGGACCGAATACGCCATATCTGTACGGCCCAACCGGCCGCAACGATCTCGTGTTCTACCAGCAGTTGCCGTGTAGCCCGTGCCTGATGAACATCCTGGCCAAGGTTTCGCGTTGTCGGCGGGCCCTCTGTATGGAGAAGATAGGCGTGGACGAGGTCTACGCAGGGATTAGCCGGACGTACTTCGATGAAAAGGGGCGAATCCTGCCGATCTTCAAGCGCGACCGCGGCGGAAAAGGCCCCAAGATGAAAGGGGTAGGGGATTGCCCTCCCCTGGAGTCCTGCGGGTTGACTTGGCCAGGGATATGAGGTGGCTCGAGACAGTGCGATTGGCTTCCCGGGTGCTTCGAAGCAACTACTCCCGGCTGGATTTTCCGTACAAAATTAATTTCTCAGTAACCGAAAATTGTAACCAGCGTTGCCGGATCTGCCAGATCTGGAAGAAAAGCCCAGATGGAGAGCTTGGACTTCAAGAGATTGAATCGTTTTTCAAGGCATCCAACAGGTTCTCATGGATCGACGTTACCGGTGGAGAGATCTTTCTTAGGGACGATATAGTAGATATATTCGAAATCATAACACGGAACTGCAATCAGTTAGCGCTTCTCCACTTCCCGACTAACGGTTTCCTGGTGGACCGGATCGTACAGTCTGTTGAGCAAATCCTGCGTTTCTCTCCTCCCCGTCTCAGGATCACGGTGAGTCTAGACGGACCGCCGGCCCTTAACGATGCGTTGCGCGGCGTGCACGGTGCGTTCGACCGAGCCATCCAGTCTTTCAGGTGCCTTCGGGCCTTGCCCGGTTGTGAGGTGTACCTCGGTATGACGTTGTCTCCTCACAATGTTGGCGCCTTCTCAGAAACGCTAGAAGAAGTGCGTCGGGCCGTCCCGGACACGTCTGTGGACGAGCTCCACGTCAACCTCGCGAACACGGGATCCCACTACTACGGTTATGGTGAGACTGTCCCTTGGGATCGGGAAACTGCCAAAGCGCAGATCGATGAGATCCTGGAAGTGCAGCCCAGAAAGACGGGAGCCTACGGTTTTCTCCAAACCCGCTACCTGAAAGGGGCCCGCGAGCACCTTCTTTGCGGGCACCACAGCGGGAGATTCTGTCAGGCTCTGTCTGCGACCTGTTTTCTGAGTGCAAGTGGTATGTTGTACCCGTGCATCATGTTTGGGCGGCCACTCGGGAACGTTCGGGACTGGGGATACGATTTATCCCGTATGTGGGGAGAGCGGCAGGCGAGTGAGGTAGCCGGGGAGATCCGCAGCGGGGCGTGTCCCGGATGCTGGACTCCGTGTGAGGCGTTTCCGTCTATCGCCGGCCGGCTGCTAAGAGGTATCGCAACTTTTTGAAGGGCCGTTGCAGTTCCTAGTTCGGATGGGCCTGGTACCAGAATTTCAGAAATCGGTGTCACACGGACGTTATTGCTTCTTCGCTGCTCATTGGGGCCAGACATTCTGGGTTGGATCTCAGGAAGTCGGATACGCTTGCCACGTGGGGTTGAGCAAGGTCGGGGTGTGCTGGTACCCAATTGGGGGGCTGGTGCCCAAGTGCTACAATGCGACAACTACACTGGGTTCGTGCGGTGGAACGGCACGGTGCCTGGGGTTGCCAGCGGAAGAGGGCCAAGGGCACCTATTCACGGAGGAACGGCATGATGAATCCGAAGGTAGTGTTTCTGCCATTGCTGGTAGGGCTCGTCGCGGGGATTTCTGAAAAGGCGTTGGGCGGGACGCTCGAACTGGCGAGTGTCAATTCCCAATGGCGGCAGGCGAACGACGACAGTTGGGACCCCGCAATCTCTCGGGACGGCCGTTTCGTCGTGTTCCAGTCGCGGGCCGACAACCTGGTTCCAGCTGACACCAACGGAACCTGGGATGTCTTCATCCGCGATCGCGTGGACGGGATCACGTACAGGGCGAGTGTCGACTCCGACGGCAACGAAGGCAACGGGGAGAGCTATTGGCCATCCGTGTCGGGCCATGGAAGATTCGTCAGTTTCACTTCGTGGGCGGACAACTTGGTTGACAACGATACCAACGAGTTTCCCGATGTGTTTGTCCACGACATCGAGAACCGCACCACGGTCCGTGTCAGCCTGGACTCGGCCGGGGTAGAAGGCAATGGGGGGAGCTTCCAGTCCGTTGTGTCCGCAGATGGCCAACTAGTGGCTTTCGTGTCCGTCGCCAGCAACCTCGTTGCCGGCGACGAAAACGGTTTCGCGGATGTGTTCGTCCACGACCGGCAATCCGGGGAAACTCAGCGGGTCAGCGTTGACCCTGCCGGACTCGATGCAATCGGAGACAGCGGCTCACCCGCGATTTCCGCGAACGGGGGTTTCGTGGTGTATAGCTCTTCTGCGCCCAACCTGGTTGAGGGAGACAGCAACGACGTCTCGGACGTCTATGTGACGGACCTATCGTCCGGGGTCACAGTCCGAGTCAGTGTTGCTTCCGACGGCGCCGAGGGCGACGATAGTAGCCGCCAACCGGCGATATCTGGGGATGGGCGCTTTGTCAGTTTCACTTCTTCGGCTGGGAATCTGGTTGGTGGCGACAGGAACGGAGTCTCGGATGTCTACGTACATGACCGGTGGTCGGGAACCACCTCTCGCGTCAGCATCGACTCCGCTGGAGCCGAGGGGAATGATTCCAGTGTTGAATCCTCTATTTCATCCGATGGACGCATCGTCGCCTTTCGTTCGCGGGCGGCAAACCTGGTGACAAACGACACCAACGGGGAGCGCGACGTCTTCATTCGGGACCGCGCGTTCGGTACGACGTGCAGGGTGAGCGTCAGCGCCGCGGGAGAGGAGGGGAACGACACCAGTTGGTTGCCGTCTGTGTCGGGAGACGGGGGCCACGTCGCGTTTGAGGCCGTAGCCTCCAATCTGATTCCAAATGATGGAAATGGAGTTCCTGACATACTCGTTGCCGTGGCGGATTGCCCGCCGGTGGGAGAGACGATTGTAGAGGTGCCTATCGATGTCAAACCCGGGAGCGAGGTCAATCCCATCAACCTGGCCAGCCGGGGAGTCGTTCCCGTGGCCGTACTTACCACCGGCGCGTTCGATGGAACTACAGTGGATCCGTCCAGTGTTCGCCTGGCCGGTGGACTCGCCCGGCATTCTTCCCTTGAGGACGTGGACCGGGATGGAGATCTGGATCTGCTCCTGCAGATTCCTGCCCGAGAACTTTCGATTCTCCCTGGAAGTGAGACGATTGTGCTGGTCGGGGAAACCTACAACGGGCTGGCAATTGTCGGTTGGGACTCGATCACCCTGGTCCCGAGAGGTGAGGAGCGCCGGGCCTCTCGTACGAGGTAGGTATCGGAGTATGGCCAGGGTGCCGCGGTCGCGAGGGTGTGAGGCACCGCATGCTTCTATTTGTGGGCTAGGGGCCGGCGTCGAACGGGACGGTCTCGGGAATGCGCCGGCAGGGCTGGAAGAGCAGGTTCAGCTCCGTGTGGCAGTTCAGGTAGCAGTCCCTGCAGGCGAGGGTGTCCTTGCGCCGCGCCCACAGGTCCTGCCGATACCAGATGTCGTACAGGGAGGAAGTGAGGAGGTTCGCCAGCGGCGGTTGCCAGTTGACACGGGGCAGGCACGGGTAGACGTCTCCGTAGGCATCGACGGTGATCGAGTTGAGTGCCGCATGGCAGTTGAGGGGGGACGGCTTGCCCTCGAACGAAGGTGCGAACAGCCTGAGCATGCGCCAGGAATTCTCGATCAGCACCGTCTTCTCTTTCAGTTCCATCAACGTCCGGACTGCTCGCTCAATCTCCTTTCGGGCCTGCGGCGCCAACTTCTTTGTCGCGTTGGGATCGGCGGCCGTGGGTGAAGCAAAGGGCTGCTCAGGAATGAACTCTACGCAGTCGGCGCCTAGCTCTGCCGCCAGACGGGTGATGCCCTCGACCTCCCCGGCGTTGGCTTCACTCAACACGGACACCATCTTCACCCGTGGACCGCCCGCCTGTCTTTTCCGCACGGCAGCTACCGCGTGGAACGCTGCGACTGCCCTGTCGAAGGCCCCAGGCACCCTGCGAACCGCGTCGTGGGTGGACGCAGTGGCCCCGTCAAGTGAGATGTTGAGGGATTGAAGGCCCGTCGAAATGATTTCTTCGGCAACTTGCTCCGTCAGGAGGGTGCCGTTGGTGTTCAGGTGGGTGATCAAACCTAGGGAGGCGGCGTGGTGGAGGAGTTGGGCGAGGTCTCGTCGCAGGAGCGGTTCGCCACCGGTGAAGCCGATGCCCATCGCACCGAGGTCCGACAGATCCTGGAGCAGTCCCAGCATGTCGGCCGTGTTGAGAGGAGCGGACGCGGTGGGATTTCGAGCTGCACCGACCTCCGCCATCCGGCACATGTGGCATCGAAGGTTGCAGTCGTAGTTGGTAATGAGTGTAGCAAGGGTTGGCCCGCAGAGGGGGCGACGAGCAAGCGCGGATAGTTGGGTGAGGGCATAGCGAGCTGCACATCGCCCCAACCAGTTCAGTCCTCGCCTGCCGCGGAGCCGCTGCAGCATGAAGTCAAGGTAGATCTTTCGAATCAATTGGCACCCGCCTGGCGAGATGATGGTTCAGACCTGAGTGCGCCTCAGGTCGTTTGGCTACTTCTGGTTGTGGAGTGAGTTGCCTGGCCGGGTCTGTGCCTCTTCAAGCAACTGGATGGCGTCGGGATCGCCGGCCTGGGCTGCTGCCTGCAGGTCAGGCAGTGCTCTACCCTCTTCGCCCAAGCGGAGATACGTTTCCCCTCTCTTTTTCAGCGCCTCGAGATGTCCGGGGTCGAGCCGCAGTAAGCCGGTGAAGGCATTCACCGCCGCGAGGGGTCTGTCTGCCTGCAGGTTGGCCACACCAAGCCCGAAGTGCGCGCCGATGTTTGTGGGTTGGATTCGTAGCGCTGTTTCGAAGTCAATAATTGCGCCCTCGGGTGTTCCGTAAGAAACACGCGCAATCCCCCGGTTGACGTAGAGTTCTGCCGTGCTGGGAGCGATGTCTATGGCCTCGCTGAAATCGGCAACAGCCTGCGCCAGGTCCCCCTGCGCCGCACGGGTGATACCTCTTTGACTGAGAGCCCTCGCAACATGGGCGGGATCTGCGGTCGCCTTGCTCAGGTCAGCGGCGGATCCCTCCAGGTCACCCACATTTCTGCGAAGAATGCCCCTGTGGTAGTACGCCCTGGCATCCTCGGGCGCGAGACGTAGCGCCGTGTCGAGTGCTTTCAAGGCCGGTCCAGGTCGGCCGAGTGCATCAAAAGTGATTCCCATCTCCGTATGGGACGCGGCAGATTCGGGGTCGAGATCGATGGCGTATTCAAGATCCACCAGAGCAGCCTCGGGTCGGCCTTCCTCGCGTAAGGCCCTGCCGCGGTAGACGTGGGCCAATGCCAGGTTCTTGGGGTCTTCGTTCCAGCCTGAGTAGGTGCGGATTGCCTCCGTCCACAGGGACACGGAATCCCGCCAGGTTTCACACTGTTTCCAGGTGATGGCGGCGAGCCCAACCATTGGGAGTAGGACCAGTGGCAAAAAGAGTCCCCGGAGTCTAGCGGGTCGAAGCCTGCCGTGCAGGGCCTGCACCCCCTCGGCGAAGAGACAACTCAGTCCAAACGCGGGAAGGTACGAGAAACGGTCCGCGGAGTAACCCAGAACGGGAAAGGGAAGCGAGGTTGAAAGCATGATGACGGAGAACCCCAGCCCCCATGCGACCCGCCGCTTCTTTTGCGCCGAAAGAAGAAATGCCAGCACCAGGAGAGCCGATATGACCCAAGCAAGGAAGATGAGGGTGGATTGCAGTGGCTGCTGGGGTGGCGGATAGGGTGAGACGAGAGATGGTACCGGGACCAGGGCCCGAGTGAGATAATAAAACACTCCCCGGTAGGCTCCCTGCGATAGGCGATCGAAGAGTTCGAATGGAGCCTCGTTTAGAACGCCCTGATAGGAGGCTCGTGCAGTCAGTCCAATCGCAGCAAAAATGATGGACAACAAAATGAAGGGGACCTTTTCCGCCCATGTTTTTACGGTGGTCGATCTGCGGCTCACGAAATCATGAAGGATCAAGATTACAGGGAAGGCAACTGCCGTGCCTTTTGACAGGAGGGCAAGAAAGAACAACGCCAATGAGGCTGCATAGCTCGAACGGCGCGTTGTGGCTAAATAGCGAAAGTAGAATCCGAGAGATGTTAGAGAGAAGAATGCACAGAGAAGGTCTTTCCTGCCGGTCACCCAGGCCACAGCCTCTGTGCGCATTGGGTGTAAAGCAAATAAACAGGCAGAAAGGAAACATATTGAGTATTTATGCCCTCTAGAACTTGTTAGGTAAAATATTAAAACACTACAGGATATGTGAATTAGTATGTTTGTGAGATGAGATACAAATGATGATAGTCCAAAAATGCTCTTTTCGATCACGTATGTAAAAATTGGTAGGGGATGGTAGTTTCCTGAAACGAATGATGAGAAAGCCGTTCTTAATCCTTCAAATAGGCTTCCCTGCATGGCGGGGTTGTTTATAAGGTAAATGTGGTCATCCCAATCAACGAAACCGTTGGCCAGACAATTCACAAACGTTATACCTGTCACCGTAACCAGCAGGATCGCGAAAAAAGCTCGGTGACTGTGCGGCGTCGAGTCTTCCATCTCACAGGGGGAGTGCTAGGGGCAGCATGATAGGTCTGTCTCCTGACCGGCGGATGAACGTATGGGACCATTGTATCCCATCGTCGAGTGCTACCGATAATCCCATGGGGAATTCCCATTGGAGGGGAAACTCCTGGTCATGGCTGTTGGACTGTGGTCGGCTGGGCAGTAGCAGGCTGGGTCAGGAAGAAACGGATAGAGAAATGGGGCCACCGGCAACGCGTGGTGTGGAGGGGAATGCCGGGAGGTGGGATGTGGAGATCTCGCCTGCCGGGTTGAACCGAGGGCGTGCCTTGCCGTTCGTGCCCGGGAGGGCGGCGAGGTCAGGAGGCCCCCCGGTATACCCCCCCACCCCAGTGCCCGGATAATTTCACTTGCCCATGCTCCGGAGAAAAGAGAGTCCTGAGCATAAGGCCGAAGGAAGACATGGCAGACGACAGGAACCGACGAGGTCGCGTGCAAGATGGATCTCCGAAACCACCAGAGGGGATTCAAATCGGTGCAAATTGGAAGTTCATCGGCACGATCCTATTGTTTGTGGCGATCTACATTGCCTTGAGCACTAGCACTGCGCTGCCATATCGGTTTTTCCCTTCGGACGACAGGTCCTTCCTGAGCCCAGGCTATGCGCACCTGCCTTTTTATCAACTATCTCTTTACTGTATATACCTAATTTACGAAGTGTTTCAGGATCAATCAGTATCTTATCAAACAGCTCTTGTGATGCATTGCGCTTTGTCAAATTCTTTAACAATAACTATTATCGCAATTATGTTATACCAATTTACGGGATCTTTTTTAACTTCTTTTCTTGCTTGTATCGTCTTCGCTACATCGAGCTGGCACTCAGTGTACTACTTTATGGCTTCTTACGCTTCTTTTTCTGCTATGTTGACTTTATTATCGGTAAAATTGCTTCACACGGCAACTCGCGCCGACAGAGGTTTTGTCTTTCTCGTTGCCTTGTTTGGAATTGTTGGCGGCCTCCTGTTCCTTTCCTCTTCTTCCCCTTTACTTGTTATTTTTTTGCAGTGTTTAACTCTATTTTTTTTGTACGTTCGTTACCCCAAAGGGCGTGGTTTCTAGATGTCTGTAGCGTACACATTAATAGTACTGTCCGTTGTTGCGCTTACAGTCATTTTTTCGAATGATAATATAATTAATCATTTGCAGGAAAACCTGATTAGTTACCATAAGTATGATGCATTCGATAAATTCTGGTATGTCCCGCAGTCGCCATACTTTACTTTTTTCCGAATAGGCGCTGTTCTTGAGCCGTTCGTGTTCGCCGCGTTTGCTTCACTTTTTGCTCTCCGGGTGTTTGTTAAACAGAATTCGAACTTGCGGCCGGTAACCACGGCGTTGATTTGCTTCGTGGTCGCACACGCATTGCTGATAGACGCGCTGCCTTTCACGAAACTGTCACGTTCACATTTTGCCGTGTATCCATTGGTGATCCTAGCGGTCGCGCTGATGGCCGATGACTGTGTGCGGAAGTGGTACAGGAGTCGGGTGCTGCGGCGTTTCTGTCTGATTGGCCTTCTCCTGTGTGGAACGGGGTCAGTGGCAATGGGGTTCCAATCGTGGGGCCACCTGGTTGCCGCGAAGCAGGTTTCCGCCCAAGGGATCGTGGATCTGGCGGGTGGGGGGCCTGTCGTGATGCTGGCAGATGATCCTTTCCGTGAGTTCGTGAGCTGGTGGTTGAGGCGCGACGTCCTCGCCTTACCGTTGGGAGACATCGTGCATACCATTGAGGCCGGAGGGGTATTCATTCTTGGGCCTCACGGCGAGGGAAGTGGCAATACCGTTCTCCTCCATTGTTCGCTTGCGGATTTCTATGCACCAAACATCGATTCCATCGCAGGAAGAGACACAAAAAGTTATCAGTTTCCATACTATGCCTATACTCCCCACTTTTCTTTTGAAGAGGAGATCTGCCAAGCCTTGTATTTTGAAGGAAAGATTCCTCATGTATCCGACAAGAACAAGTTGCTTACTGTTATTGCAAATAAGTAGGCATATTTTTATTAATTTAATGATAATTCATTTATAATACAAATGCGTGGTTAAACGATATGCCTAAGTTATCCGTTGTAATTCCTATATATAATGAAGTCAATACAGTTCTTGTTGTTGTTCGGAAGGTTTTGTCTGTTCCTGTGGACTTGGAGGTCATTGCTGTTGATGATGGGTCGACGGACGGATCTAGGAGGTTGTTGAAATCTTTCGTATCTGATCGTGTTAGGGTTTTCTATAACGAAAAGAATCTTGGTAAAGGGTCAGCACTAAGTAAAGGAATAAGAGAGGCACGAGGGGATATTGTAGCGGTTCAGGACGCGGATTTAGAATATGACCCGATGGATCTTCTAAAGATGATCAGTGTAATGGATGATGAGGGGTGTAGTGTCGTTTATGGATCACGATTTATGTATGGGAATGCAGGCTCATCATTGATATTGTACTATGGAAATAGGCTTCTTACTGCTGCAGCAAACGTGCTGTACAGAGCCAATATGACAGATATGGAGACATGCTATAAGTTGTTTAGGAGAGAAATAGTGTATGATCTTTCCATTCGCAGCAAGAGGTTCGGGGTCGATCCTGAGTTAACTGCTTTCTTTCTGAATAAGAAGCTGGATATCCATGATGTACCTATTTCTTACCATCCACGAACCAAAGCTGATGGCAAAAAGGTTCGACTCTGGGACGGGCTGGTGGTCTTGGCAACCCTTTTCCGTTTCCGTTTCTTTCGCTGGTTGGATTGAGTAGCAGTCACTGAGGGCTGAGGCGGCACGGAGGCACGCTAGGATGCCGTGCAACCCCCGTCTGCTCGGAGCGTAAAGAGGGAATATGTACCAGATGAGATCTCGGGTCTTCCTTCCACCACGCACGGGCACGGCATATGTCGCGAGCCTGTTGCTTCTGTTCCTGTCAGCGAGCGGTGCTGCAGCACAGCCGAGTCGGGGGGAACTCGTTTTGACGTCGGATACCGTTTGGGCAGGTGAGGTTGCGATCAACGGACAGGTGCTCGTAGCTGCAGACGCAACATTGCTCATCATGCCCGGGACGACGGTGCGCTTCGAGGCAATCCCGGATAGTTCCCCCACGGAGAAAGCGGGCCTCGTGATACACGGGCGTCTTCTCGCGCAGGGTCGGGAAGACTCGCCGATTCTGCTCACCTCTTCCTCGAACACTCCACGCCCAGCCGACTGGTCCGGAATTGCCTTCGAAGCCCCGAGACAGCCGGTGAGCCGGATCAGTTGGGGTCGGATCGAACATGCTGCAGAGGGGGTGAGAGTATCGGCCTCGAGTGTCTTGATCGAGGATTGGGAGTTCTCAGGGAATCTGGCCGGGTTCGTAGGATTGCGGCAGATTAGCGGCGGCGTTTTCCGCGGCCGCTTCTCCGGGAACGAGACGGGTCTTCACTTTCAACAGAGTCAGGGATTCCGTGTCGAGAACTGCCGCGTCACCGAAAATAAGAGAGCGGGGCTGATCCTCACCTCGGGGAGTTCTGTGGGGATCAAAAACTGTGATATTAAAAAAAATATAGAGATTGGTATTGCATGCCTGCAGGGTTCATCTCCTATTGTAGAAGGAAACCTAGTTCAAGGTCACCAGAGAGGGATGTTTGTTGAACTGAAATCTAATCCAGCCATTTACAGAAACGACATTATTGAGAATGAAGTAGGAGTGTGGGCGGAGAAGCTCGTGTTCCCGAAGATATTCGAGAACAGGTTCGACAGGAATGGAATTGGCATATATTTGAATTTTTCAGCGTACGCGGACATTAGGGGGAACAATTTAGGAGGGAATGAAAAATACGCTCTGGTCCTTGGGGACAACATGACCATCGCCGTTGAGAAGATGATTCCTTTTCGAACTCAAGGGAGGTTTTTCCAGGAAGCGCCGGAGCGGGAAGATCTACCCCCCCAAACCCGTAAATTCAGTCCATTCCAGGGTCGTGAGGACGGGGTCGTGGATGCCCGTGAGAACTGGTGGGGCGAGGTTGCGACGGCACAGATGGGAAGCCTAGGGGAACAGGGGAATGCCGATGTCATCCAAGACTACTTCGATAAGCCCGAGACGGAGTACCTCGGTCGCACGTACCAGCGGGACCGGGTGGCGTTCGCCCCGTGGGAGGAGGGGCCCAACGCTGGGGCGGGGAGGCCCCAGCAGGAATATTCGGGGATCCGAGGCAAGGTCTCCTTCGGCGGCAAGCCGTTGGCCGGGGTGCGGGTCCACGTGTATCCGGCCGCCGAGGGCGACTTCCGGGGCGAAGGCCTGACGTTCTCGGCCCCCACGGGGGCCGGCGGAGAGTTCACGCTCCATCTTGCCCCTGGCAGTTACTTCCTGGTGGCAAAAAAGGCGGGTACTCCCTTCCCCAAGTTGGATCCTGGGCCGGGGGAGTGGTTCGGCTACTACGGGGGGAACCCGGTCCTTGTCAGTGCGGGCGCCTTCCGGGAGGCCAACGTCGTCGTCATACAGCGAGCTGCCGCAATAGAGGGGGCGGTTTCCGGGGGGGAAGGGGGTGCGCAACTCTCTGGGGTGGTCCGGGGCCCGGAAGGGCCCGAGGAAGGCGCCTATCTCCATATCTATCCGGATGCCTCAAGGCGGTTCCGTGGCCCTGATCTCTTCGGGCCACAGGGGCCCGTGCTCGGAGGCACCGGGATCGACGGCCGCTTCTCCGTGGAGGTCCCCCCGGGGACCTACTACCTGGTGGCCTCGAAACGACAGGGCGGCAGCGCGCTGGGCCCGCTGGCGGTTGGAGACCTCTACGGTTACTACGATGGCAATCCCGTTTCCCTGCAGCAGGGAAGGGCGCTGGACGTGACGATTCAGGTAGCAGAGAAGCTGCGCGATCCCTTGGTGGCGGGCGAAGCTAAAGGGCTCCGCGGGATCCGGGGCGTCATTCGGGATCCGTCGGGAAAGGCTGCTCCGGGAGTGTACGCGTATGCCTCGGAAAGCCCGAACCTCATGACTGGAATGATGCCCCCTTTCCGCTCGGAACCGGTCTCCCGGGACGGCGGGTACTTCATTGCCCTGCAGGAGCCAGGCACCTACTATGTGGGGGCGCGGAGCGGATACGGTGGACCTCCCCTGCCCGGGGAGTGGTTCGGGTTCCATGGCCAGGATCAGCCCGCTGCCGTCCCGGTGGGGGTGGGCGGAACGGTGCCACAGGTCGACATCACGGTCAGGCAGATGGAGTGATGAGAGGAACCGTGTTCGCCGGAGAGGCTTCCCTGTATTCGGTGCTTCCCCGTGCGCTTGCCCCAGCCGTCGCCGGGCTTCTGCTGCTGGGCGGTGGATTTGCCGCTGCGGAGTCGGGGACACCCGCGCAGAGGATTGCCTCCCTCGCGCCCAGCGCAACGGAGATCCTGTACGCCATCGGGGCGGCAGATCTGGTGGTGGGGGTCTCCAGGCAGTGCGATTTCCCGATCGGGGCCAAACTCAAGCCAAAGGTGGGCGACTTCAACCGCCCGGATCTCGGCGCTCTTGCGCAGGCGGCGCCGGACGTGGTGTTGTTCACGGAGTACATCCAGCCCGCCGACCTGGAAGCCTTAGAAGAGGCGGGGCTTCGGCCTCTGGTGCTACCTGCACGGAGACTCGGGAATGTGGTGGAAGCGATCCTGGCTCTGGGGGAGATCGCCGGCCGCCAGGTTGCGGCCCATGAGTTGGCAGAGGGAGTGCGGGCGGAGATCGAGGAGGTGCGCGCCAGGGTGGGTGAGCTCTCGACCGAGGAGCGTCCCGCGGTCTACATCGAGGTGGACGGGCCCCATCGATTGTACGCCGTGGGCCCGGGGTCCTTCATGGACGAGGTGATCCGGACCGCCGGCGGCAGGAACGCGTTTGCCGCGGTGGACGCGGCGTATTTCGAAGTGAGTTCGGCGGACGTGATTCTGGCAAACCCCGCGGTTGTCCTCATCGACCACCCTTTCCAGTACAGTGTTGGGGTTTCGAGGCGTGCCGGCTGGGACTCGATTCGGGCCGTCCAGGAGGGACGGGTCTACGACGGTGAGGATTTCGACATTATCCTCCTCAACCGGCCAGGCCCCCGAATTGCCCAGTCGCTTCGTGAGGTCTCCCGCCTCCTGCACCCGGAGAAGCTGGGCGCGGCGCGCTGATCGGGGCGGACCGAGGCTGCCCCGGTTCGGCTGAGAACGCTCCCCGCCGGATGGCATGCCCCCCCCCTGGACGGAAGAGGCTGCTGACACTTGTCCCCCTTGTTTCGGTTGATGCGCCGGCTTGCGTCGGTCCGAGTCTCGGTGGCGTTGTTGCTTGCACTGGCCGTAGCTGGTGCCGTCGGTTCGGCTATCCCTCAGGGGCTAAATCCCGAGGAGTATGTCCGGCGCTTTGGCGAAGCCGGCAAGGGGTTGCGCTGGCTGGGTCTGGATCGGTTCTTCACCGGGGTGCTGTTTCGTGGGCTGCTGGGATTGCTGGCGGCCAACCTGCTCGCCTGCGGGTTGCGCCGGTCGGTGGACGGGATGCGGGGCGTGGCAGGTCTGGGGCGGGCCTCTTACCGTCTGGACCTGCCGGACCGCTCCCGGATGGTGGCCCGGTTGCGCGACCTCGGCTTCACCGTGTCTGCTGAGTCTCCGCTCCGCGCCCGCCGCCGCTGCTGGTTCTTCCTCGGATTTCCCCTGGTACATCTGGCCCCGGCTTTGGTGATGGCGGGGGCCCTGTGGGGCAGCTGGGGTGGGTTGGTGGGTACCGCAAACACCTATTTGAACGAACCGGTCTGGTCCATCCACAACTGGTCGATCGGGGAGGAGTATCCCCTGCCGTTCGCGTTGGTGGCAGAGGACCTCCGCTTCCTGCACTACCCGACCCGGCTGCGGGTACGAGTCGGGGTGCAGGGAGAGGAGAAGGCGCTGATCGAGACCCGTGAGGAGGGCCGGGTGCGCGTGGAGGGGTCACCCTACACCGTGTGGCTGGACCGGCTTGATACCACCACCGGTCGCCTGCCCTACTCGCTGGAGGGTCCCCAGGGGCGTTTGGGGCCGTTCTCCAGCCGGGAGGAGGTGACAGCGGCCCCCGTTCAGGTGGTGCCCGACGCGTACTTCGACCGGGAACTGCGTCGGACGGAGGTCTCGGTTTCTGTGCGAGGCTCCGCCAATGAGGTTCTGGTGCAAGATTTGGTGGCTGTGAACGAACCACTGGTGTACGACGGATACCGGATCTTTTTGACGGCCTGGGGCGAGGGACGAGAAGGCGCTCCCACGGTCGGGTTCCAGATCTCCCGGGACCCGGTCAGCCGCCGCTCTGGGTCGGTTGCTCGGCACTCAGCGCCAGCCTGTTCCTGCTGCTGTTCGGATCCGCGGCCTGGGTGCGGGAGCAGGATGGAGAACTGCACGTGAAGATCACGGGCCGAGACCACTGCTGTCCGGTTAAGGTTCGAGATGGTCTTGCAACCATTGGAAACAAAT
>JARGFW010000034.1:0-7135 GCA_029211085.1 Deferrisomatales bacterium
CCCGGCGCACCGGCAGGGGCACATCCACCGGGCGGTCTGCCAGGCTGCGGATCGCCCCGGGCACCAGCAGTTCCGCGCACGCCGTTACCACCCCCCGGGCAATGCGGGGGTCGTCCACCGCCCCCAGGGTCACCGCCAGCAACTGGTTGGGGCGCAGGTGGTCGTCGGCGACGGCTTGGCGTGCCGGGGTACCCGGGATGGCGTGGAGGCAGTCCGCGAGCCACGGCCTCTCCGGGGAGGGGTACAGTTGCCGCAGAGAGCGCTTCACCGTGTGGCCCAGTTCCCCCCAGTCCCCCGTGGGGTCGATCCGTTGGAGCACCGACAGGGTCGCCCACCACAAGGCCTGGATTTCCACCGGGTACCCCTGGCGCGGGGTGCTCGCCGGGTGGTTGGTGTCCATCCAGGTGAAGTGGGCGGGGCTGAACACCAGGCCGCTGTCCGGATCCACCCGGATGCCGTTGGGGGTTCCGCCCCGGTATCCCCGGGCTATGGAGGCGAGCACCTGGCCCAAGGTGCGGCCCCCGGCCGGTGTGTCGAACAGGGCGTCAGAGGTGGCGGCGGCCAGGTCTCCGCACGCCACCCCGAACCATAGTGGGGCGTCGGAGGTGTCGCGGTTGGAGACGTCGGCGCCCCGGATCATGTTGGGCAGGGTGCCGGCCTCCTCGAAGCGGGCGAACTGCACCAGGATCTCCCGTGACTCCCGGTGCCGGCCGGCGGCGATCAGCCCGCGCAGGGTGATCAGGGTGTCCCGGCCCCAGTCCAGGAACCAGGGGTAGCCGGCGATGACGGTCAGGGCATCGTCCCGGCGCACCACGAACGCCCCCAGGGCCCGCTCCAGGGCGGAGCCCAGGGGCTCTGTGTCGGGACCGTCGTCCCCGGGGACGGGCACCCCGGCCCAGTCGTGCCGCCCGGGGTGTTTCCGGTCGCCGATCCCGGCCTCCAGGGCGGCCGTGTCCCCGCTGCCCAGGTCCACGGTGAAGTAGCCGGGGCTGAACAGGTCCGACTCCCCATCCAACCCGCGGCTTTCCTCGAAGGGGTGGCGCACCGCGTACCGCCACTCGGGTTCGGAGGTGAACCCGCCCCCCTGGACCCGGACCTCGAGGACTCTCTCCTCATCGGGGGTGAAGGTGAACCCGTCGGGCAGGGCGCGGACCGCACCGGGCCAGCGCCGCTCGGGCCCGGCAAACGCCTTGGTGGTGGCGTGGTTGCTGCGGTCCTCCACGTCGGGCCGCAGGATGATCCGCACCGGTTCGGTGGGGGAGAGGGCATCCGGGTCGCCATTGCCGGCACGGCTGAACGCGACCCGCATGGCGTTGCGGCCCGGAGCCAGCTGCAGGGCCACCGAGAGGTGCACCGTGTGGCCCATGCCGCAGGGCACCGCGAAGGACCAAACCGCGGCCTGGCCGGTGCAGGTGAACCCGGTCTGGCACTCGGGGCCCAGTTCCTGGGAGTAGCCCCGGTGCACCAGCCACCCCCGCAGCCGGGTCAGGCAGAGGTGGCGGTCCACGGGGTACCCCGGGTGCAGGTTGGCGGCCAGCAGTCCGTCGTAGAGACTCTGCAGTTCCCCCCAGCGGGCGCGCACCTGGGCCAGGGCCCCGGTGCCGTTGGTGAGCACTGCGCATTGTTCTGCGGTGAGACCCCCCCCGGGTCCGACTCGCCGCCGCACCGTGGGCGGGGCCGTGCCCAGCACCAACACCGGACCCTCCGCTCGCCGGGGTTCCGGACCGAACACGGTCAGCTCCAACTGCAGCCGGCGGGGCCCGGCGCTCGGCGGGAGCGGGGGCAACAGGGCCCCGCAGCCGTCGCCGGACGGCACCGAAAACCGGTGACACAGGGTGCGGCCTTCGACGCCGGGCTCGCGCAGGGCGGCCCGGAACGGGTGCGCCGCCTGGAGCCAGAGGGCGTGGCCGGGGGGCACCGGTGCCGTGCGGCGCAGGTCTTCCGGCCAGCGCCAGCGGGTAAGCGGTGCGCGTGGGCTGTCGGCCAGGTTGGCGCAAGTGGCCTCGGGGTCCCGGGCGAGGTCTCGGGCCCAGGCCGCCGCCGCCTCCGGCGTGGGCAGCCGGTCGGGGCGCCACGCGGAGACCAGATCCGCCACCCAGCCCCGCAGCCGCTGGGCCACCATCCGCTCCGGCTCCCGGGGGTGCGCGGACGCGGCCACCGGCTCGACCGCGGGCGCGGCCGTCAGGCACAGGGCTTCCCCGGGCCCCAGGGGCAACACGCTGCGCTCCCCCTGGATGCGCGGCTGCAGGGACCTGCCGGTGCAGAGGTCGGTCAGCGGGTCGCCGGGAAACCCCGCCGTCGGCCAGCGCACCTCGGTGGGGCCGTCGGGGGTCAGGTTGACCACCGCCAGCACCGGGTCGGCGCCGTCGACGGGACTCCGCCGCAGGGCGAGCACCGGGCCGGAGCCGGGGTCGATCAGCTCCAGGCGGGCCCCGGGGTGGAACGCCGGATGGCGGGCCAGCAGGTCGTTGAGCCGGGCGATTTCCACCACCTGGTTGGACTCGGCCCCCCAGTTCAGCTCCGACGCGCCGTGCACCTGCACCCGGTCTCGGGCGAACCACTCGACCCCGTTGGTGATCCCGAACCCCCCGCAGGGCGCGGTCAGGGCAGCCAGGGCGGTGCGCAGCCGGGCCCACGCCGGGGAAACCGCCGCCAGCCGGTCATTGTCGTGGGTCTCGGCGAAGTGGACCAGCAGCCCCTGTTCTTCCGAGGTGGTCAGGGCTCCGGGCAGGTAGCCGTGCACCTGCTCCCGGTCGTAGTTCTGGAACAGTTCGGAGTACGCCCAATCCAGTCCCGCCTCTCCCAGCAGGGACTCCATCACCGGCACCGGCCCCCCCAGTCCCTCCAGCAGGAATATCGTCTCCGGGAACTGGTCGCGCACCCGGGCCACCAGGTACACCCAGGCCGCCTCGGGCACCATGTACCCGGCGTCGCAGCGGAACCCGTCCACCCCCAGCCGACACCAGTGCAGGAACACCCGGGCCATGTAGCCCCACAGGCCGCGCTCGCCGTACTCCAGCTGGGACAGATCCCCCCACACCACCCCCCAGGCCCCGGGGGAGCGGAAGGTGTCGTCCGGGTTGCGGGTGAACCACTCGGGGTGGTGGGTCTGCAGCCAGGACGCCCAGCCGGTGTGGTTGACGGGGATGTCCAGGAACACCCGCCCGCCCCGGGCGTGCACCGCGTCCACCAGTTCCCGGAACTGGTCCAGGGGCGTGGTGCGGCGGTCGAACGCGGCCAGGGCCGGGTCCACGTCCAGGAAATCCATCACCGCGAACGGGCTGCCGAACCGGCCCATGCGGGCGAAGGTGGTCGGGGTGGGGTGGATCGGCAGCAGCTGGAGGATGCGGAACCCCAGGGTGCCGATGATGTGGTCGAGGCGGGGAATCAGGTCGCGAAACGTGCCCGAGCGGGGGATCACCGTGTAGCCGTCGGCCTCCAACAGCCGCACCGCCCGGTCCCGGTCTGCCGAGCCCGTCTCCGGCGGGCGGTGCTGGCGCACGAACGCCGAGTAGATGCCGTTGGCGGCGCAAAACTCGGCCGGCTCGACCTTGAGGTGTACGTCGTCGCCCGGCGGCCAGAGCGGATCGCCGGTGCCCTCGGGAAGGAACAGGGCTTTGGCCCGGAACACCCCCACCTCGGCCAGGGGCACGGCGACCGTGAACTCCCCGGTACCGGACGGAGCCATGGGCAGGTCGTGCCAGTCCCGGTCGAGCATGGCCCGGCCCGACTCGGCATGGGCGATGACCTCCCCCCGGCGCACCGCGGCCCGGCCCAGGTTGGTGCGCAGCCAGGCGCGGCCCGGGCCCAGGTCGGCGACGCTGAGGGTGACGGTGAGCCAGTCCCCCCGGTGGCGGATCAGCCGACTGCCGGGGGTGGGGTGCATGTGCATGGGGTGGGTCTCCAGATCGTCGGGGCTGTAGTCCACTGCGGGGCCGGGGGGCGGTTCTCCACCGGTGCTCCCAGGGCCACCGCACACGGTTTCCAACGGGTGCGTGGGCGGGGCTTTCCCTCCGGCGGGTAGAAGCCTCGGGGTGCTGTTTCTGTGGCCGGCTGCAACGCGGGGCCCCGGGTACCGTGGAACCTGGAGGGTCCCTGCCACAGTCGCCTGCCCGCTCCCGCGCTCCCTGGGTGCGCTGGATGCGGTTGCTCAGTCGGCGGTTCCGGAAAGCACATCGGCCACCTGGGCCAGGGTGGTGAAACGGTGGTACTCCACCCCCCGTTCGGCGCAGTGTTCGGCCAGCACCCCCTTGGCGAACACCCGGTGGGCCCGGGGGGCGGCGCACAGATCGCTGTAGCCGTCTCCCACGTAGGTCACCTGGAAACCCCTTTCCCGCAGTTCTCTGACGCGTTCGGCTTTGCAGGTGCCGCAACGACCGCACAGGGGGTTCATGTAGGGGGTGTGGATCGCCACTCCGCTGCCGTTGGCGCCGGTCCGGTTGGCTCTCACCGGCAGAACCCAGCCCTCCCGCCGCAGCGCTGCGTGGATGTAGAACTCCAGGCCGTCGCTGAGGATCTCCAGGGGCCACTGGCGCCGTCGGCACAGCCCGGCAAGGGCGGCGAAACCGGGGTCCAGGCGGGTCCGTTCCAGGGCGAACGCCAGCCACTGCGCCGGGTCGTGGCGCAGCAGGCCCTGGGCCAACCGGTACGCGGCCCGGGAGCCCACCCGGCCGTTGACGTAGTCGTTGTCGATCACGTGCCAGGAGGTGTCCGCGGCGAAGTGGTCCAGCAGTTCGCCGCCCACGTCGGTGAGGGAGGCCGTGCCGTCGAAGTCCACCAGCACCGCATGGCGCCTGGGCCCGCTCATGCAGCGACCGGGGCCAGGCCCAGGAGCCGGGCCAGGTTGCCGCCGGTGACGGCGGCGACCTCGGCGGCGGTGAGGCCGGCGGCGTCCATGTCCTGGCGGTAGCGGGGCAGGCCCAGCAGGGGGTAGTCGCTGCCGAACACCAGCCGCTCCGCGCCGGCGATGTCCAGGAGGTGCCGGTACACCTGGGGTTTGTACAGAAACGGGCCGGCGGCGGTGTCGTAGAACACCCGTGCCAGCACCTGGTCCACCTCCCGGCGCAGCAGGTGGTAGGCGAACAGGCCGCCACCCCAGTGGGCCAGGATCCAGGTGGTGGCGGGGTGCTCCTTCACGAGTTGGTAGAGGTCGGCCAGGCCCATGCCACTCTTGCCGGGGTAGCTGTGGCCCACCGGCTCGTTGGTGTGCAGCAGCAGGGGCACCCCGGCTTCCGCGCACAGGGCCGCCAGGGGGCGGATGCCGCTGCGCACTTCCGGCCCCAGGCCGGCGCCGTAGGTGGCGATCTCCCCAAGCCCCCGGGCCCCGGCCGCCAGACAGCGCTCGGCCTCGTCCACGGCTCCGGGGCTGAGGGGGTTCACGCAGGCAAACGGCAGCACCCGCCCCGGGAAGCGTTCCCCGGCATCCAGGGCGTAGTCGTTGCAGAGCCGGGTGTGGCCGTCGTCCGCCCAGGGAAAGCCGAAGGCACAAGCGCCGTCGATGCCGGCCTGGTCCAGGTGGGCCACCAGTTCGGTTGCCCCGATCAGCCGGGACTTGGGGTTCTCGTACAGCAGCCGGAAGTCGTCTTCACCGCGGAAGAACGCCCCTCGGTCGCCGCGGATCGCGGGTGGGCAGATGTGTGTGTGGGCATCGAGGATCATGTCGTGGCCGGGTCGGAAAGTCGAACGTCGGAAAGTCCCAGGTGCGGCTCTTGCCTGTCGTTTCAGGATTCACTTCTTTCGCTTCACGGATCTTAAGCCCCCGCTTCCGCGGCTGTCCACCAGCCCCCGCAGCATCGCGGCGCGGGGCAGGCGCAGCCACAGGCTGCCGGCGCTGCGGCCGGCCACCAGGGCCACCGCGGCCACCTGGATGCCGGGCACTTCCAGGAACCGGGTGCCCAGGTACAGCACCGCGATGATCGCCCCCACGTCCACGGCGGTGGCCGCGGTCACCGCTCCGGTGCGCCGCGCCGCCATGTACACCGAGCGTTGGAACGACAGGTACACGCTGAGCAGGGGCACCAGGGCCAGAATGCGGGTGGGCAGGGGACAGAACGCTGCCAGTTCCAGGGGGAGGCCGCTCACCTGCCGGTACCAGACATCCCCCAGGGGGGAGAACGCGATCCCCGCCAGCCCCAGGGCCGTCACCAGCCCGAGGCCCAGGGCGAAGCGCCGCAAAGGGGCGTAGCCCTCGGCCCGCTCGCCGAGCAGGGCGATGCCCACCTCCTGGTAGGACAGCCCCAGGCAGCTGAACAGGAACACCAGGGAGCGGACCACCGGGAACACCGCCAGGGACTCCACCGCCGCCTGGCCCTGGGCCAGGAAGTAGCTGATGATGGGGTGCACCCCCAGGGTGAGGACCGAACTCAGGGCCAGGGGATAGTAGAACCCGGCGATGGCCGGGTAGCTGAGGTCCTGGCGCCCCCGGAGGTTGCCCAACTCGCGGAGCGCTCCGGCGCACATCCAGCGGCTGGCCGCGGCTTCCACCAGCACGCCGGCGGACAGGGACGCCGCCGCCAGGTAGGCACCGGCGATTCCCAGGTGGAACAGGGTCACGGCGGTGAGGGACATCCCTGCCAGGCGCACTGCGGTGCCCAACCCCACCCGGCGGGTCAGGCCGTGGCGGATGAGCACCCCCTGGTAGAGCCGCCGGTAGCCGATCGCCGCGGGCCAAGGCAGGAGCAGCGCCAGGGACCCGTAGGTGAGGTGGGCCACGGGCTGGGGCAGGCCCATCAGCGAGCCGGCGACGGCATCGAACACCGGCGGCGCCAACAGGGCGGCGGTGGCCACGGTGAGGGCGGCGTTGAGGGCGTAGGTGAACCGCCGCAGCCGGCGCAGGGAGTCCCGGTCGCGCACCAGGGCCGTGGCCGCGGCCATGATCATGATCACCGGGGCTTCCAGCAGCAGGGCGAAGGACAGGGCCACTCCGAACGCCGCCAGATTGTACTGGGGCTCGGCCAGGCGGGCGATCAGGGCGGCCAGGAACGGCCCCTCCACCGCCATCATCAGCCAGGTGGCGGCGAGGGGTACCCAGAAACGGAACACCCTCCCCGTGCCGAACGGGGCAGGGGGCGCGGCGGCTGCGGGCACGGCGGGTGAATCCTTTCCGGCGGGCGGGGAATCGAAGGGGAAGGGGGCG
>JARGFW010000034.1:7235-33984 GCA_029211085.1 Deferrisomatales bacterium
GGGCACGGCGGGTGAATCCTTTCCGGCGGGCGGGGAATCGAAGGGGAAGGGGGCGACGACCCATTGTGGGCTGGCCCCGGCCGCGGCGCAAGACGGACAGTCCCCCCTGGCGGTCATGGGTACGGCGCCGGCGGACGACAAGGGGGAGGGGATCGCCACAACCCGCGGAGACGAGGAGAGAGAGCCGTGAGCAGAACCCAGACCCTGGAGGCGCCGGCGGATCACCCGGTGAGCCGGGCCCGGCAGTGGCTGGAGCCCGCGGTGGAGCGCGCGGGGGAACTGCTGTTGGGCAAGGACGATGCGGTGCGCCTGGCGCTGGCCTGTTGCCTGGCCCGGGGGCATCTGCTGATCGAGGACCTGCCGGGGGTCGGCAAGACCCTGCTGGCCCACGTGCTGGCCCGGGTGCTCGGCCTGGGGTTCCGCAGGGTGCAGTTCACCAGCGACCTGCTGCCGTCCGACATCCTCGGGGTGTCGGTGTACGACCGGCGGGCGGGCGGGTTCGCGTTCCACCCGGGGCCGATCTTCAGCCAGGTGCTGCTCGCCGACGAGGTCAACCGGGCGACCCCCAAGACCCAGAGCGCCCTGCTGGAGGCGATGGAGGAAGCCCAGGTCAGCGTGGAGGGGGAGACGCGCCCCCTGCCGACCCCGTTCTTCGTGGTGGCGACCCAGAACCCGTCCTGCCAGGTAGGCACCTTCCCCCTGCCCGAGTCCCAACTCGACCGCTTCCTGATGCGGCTCCACCTGGGGTACCCGGATCCCGTAGCCGAGCGGGCGCTGCTGGTGGGGCGCGACCGCCGCGACCTGCTCGAAGAGCTGCAGCCGTGTGCCACCCCCGAGCAGCTGCTGGCCGCCCACCGGGCGGTGGAGGCGGTGCACGTCTCCGCCCCCCTGCTGGACTACGTGCAGGAACTGCTCGGCTTCACCCGCCGCGACCCCGGGTTCCGCCACGGCCTGTCGCCCCGGGCGGGGCTGTCCCTGCTGCGCGGCGCCCGGGCCTGGGCCCTGCTGGAGGGGCGCGAGTTCGTGCTGCCCGACGATGTGCGCCGGGTGCTGCCGGCGGTGGCGGGCCATCGGCTGGTCCCCGTCGAAGAGGGGGACACCGCCGCCGCAGCCCTGCTGGCCCGCCTGCTGAACGAAGTGGCGGTGCCCTGAACGGGAACCGGACCATGCAGCCATCCGGCGTCCGCCATCTTCCCCGTGCCGCCCCGTGTGTGACCATGGCGTCGGGCGGCCCATGAAACGATCCGCGACGTTCCCCGCCGCTGGCCCCCGCCGGGGCACTCTGGACCGGTTCCTGCGCGGGGACGGCCCCCGGGACGGGCCCCTGACCCTGGACCGCTCGCGGATCTTCGTGCTGCCCACCCGCCTGGGTTTGTGGTTCGGTCTGTTGCTGGTGGTGATGCTGCTGGGAGCGGTGAACTACGCCAACAACCTGGGCATGCTGTTCGTGTTCTTCCTGGGCAGCGCCGCCGTGGTGTCGATCCTGCACACCTACCACGTCCTGGGGCGGCTGGAGTTCCGCCCCGGGCGCACCCCTCCTGCCTTTGCCGGCGGCTCGGCCGGCTACCGCCTGGTGGTGCGCAACCCGGGGGCGATGTCTCGCCGGGGGGTGGAGTTCCGGTCGGTTCGGGAGGACGCCGGGTCGGTGTGCACCGACCTGCCCCCGGGGGACGGCGAGGTGGTGCTGTCCTGTCCCGCCCGTCGCCGCGGCCGCAGCCCTTTGGGCCGGGTGACGGTATCTTCCCGTCATCCCCTGGGCCTGTTCCGGGCCTGGGCCCATCTGGAGTTCCGGGAGTTGGAGTGCCTGGTGTACCCGCGCCCCGCGCCCCCCGGTCCGTGGCCGGCCGGGGCGGCCGTTACGGGGCTCGACGTGGGCGGCGGGCGCGGCGGGGAGGACGACCTGGCGGGCCTGCGCCCCTACGCCCCCGGCGACCCCCTGCGTCAGGTGCACTGGAAGGCCACCGCCAAACGTGACCGGCTGGTGGTCATGGAACGGGCGGGGGGCGCCCACGCCGAGCTGTGGCTGGCCTGGGATCAGTGGCCCGGTTTGGGCACCGAAGAGCGGCTCAGCCGCCTGTGTCGCGGAGTGCTCGACGCCCACGCGGCGGCCCTGTCCTGGGGCCTGCGCCTGCCCGGGGTGGAACTGCCACCGGCCCGGGGACCGGAACACCGGGAGCGCTGTCTGGCGGCCCTGGCGGAGTTCGGGGGGTGAGCCGCCTGCCCGTGGATGACGTCCCCCGGCGCCGGGCCCGCCTCACCGTCGTGGCCGTGCTGGTGGCCGTGAGCGCACCCCACATGGTGCGTCCCGGGGGGCTGCCGGCGTGGGTGACGGCGGTGTTCCTGGCTCTGGCCGCGTTGCGGGTATGGGTCGAGCTGACGGGGAGCCGGCCCCCGCCGCGAGCGCTGGTCTGGGTGCTGGCGGCGGCGGTGTGCGCACCGTTGCCGGTGGCGTTCGGCTATCACCCCTCCCGGGATCTGTTCCTCGCCCTGCTCACCCTGCTGGTGGGACTCAAGATCATGGAGGCGCGCTCGCAGCGGGACTGGGCGGTGACGGTGTTGCTGAGCCAGTTCCTGGTACTCACCAACTTCCTGTACTCCCAGAGTGTGCCGACGGCCCTGTATATGGCGGCAGCGGTGTGGCTGGGGCTGGTGGCCCTGGCCGACCTGGCGGATCGGGTGGGGGCGGTGCCGGTGCTGGCCAACGGGCGACTGGCGTGGCGCCTGCTCGTGCAGGCGTTGCCCCTGACAGCGGTGCTGTTCCTGCTGTTTCCCCGCGTCCAGGGGCAGTTGTGGAGCCTGCCCGCCGACCAACCGGTGGGGCTCACCGGCCTCTCCGAGCAACTCGCGCCCGGGTCGGTGCAGCAGGTGGTGCTGTCCGACGAGGTGGCGTTCCGGGTGGCGTTCGACGGGCGGCCCCCCCCGGCGGACCGGTGGTACTGGCGGGGGCTGGTGCTGGAAAGGACCGACGGACAGCGTTGGTGGTGGGACGCGCCGGGGTACCAGGACGCCGCGGTGGAGCCCCTGTCGCCGGCGGACACGGCTGCCTACACGGTGACCCTGGAGCCCCACGGCAAGCGCTGGCTGTTCGCCCTGGACCTGCCCGTCGCCGCGCCCCCCGCGGGGCGCATGCTGCCCGGCCGCCAGCTGCTGGCGTCGGCGCCGGTGCGGGAGCGGCGCCGCTACCGGGCCGAGTCGTTCACCCGCTATCGCACCGGGCCCCTGTCCGGGGCCGAGCGCAGCGTGGCCCTGGACGTTCCCCGGGCGTCGCCCCGGGTGCGGGAACTGGCTGCGGCGTGGCAGACCGGCGACCCCGGGGACGCCGCGGTGGTGGAGCGGGCCCTACAGCACTTCGCCACCGGGGGCTACGCCTATACCCTGTCGCCCCCCGTCACGGGTCCAGAGTACGTGGAACCGTTCCTGTTCGACACCCGGCGGGGGTTCTGCGAGCACTTCGCCGGCAGTTTCGCCCTGCTGATGCGCCTGGCCGGGGTGCCGAGCCGGGTGGTGGTGGGCTACCTGGGGGGCGAGCCCAACCCCGTGGGGGGGTTCTGGGTGGTGCGCCAGGCCCAGGCCCACGCCTGGGCCGAAGTGTGGCTGGCCGGGCGGGGTTGGGTGCGGGTGGACCCCACCGCCGTGGTGCAGCCCGAACGCCTCACCGGACTGGTGGACAACCGCGCGGGGGCGGCAACTGGGGTGCGTTACGTGATGCCTCCGCCAGACTGGGTGCGGCGGGCCGTGCGGCGGTTGCACACCCTGTGGGGGGCTGCCGAAAACACCTGGGACCAGTGGGTGCTGGGCTACGACGTGGCCCGGCAGGCCCGCCTGTTGCGCCGGCTGGGGGTCTCCGCCCCCACCTGGCGCCACCTGGCGGCGGCACTGGGGGTGTGTGCGGCGGCGATCCTGGCGCTGCTGGCGGCGTCGGCGGCCTGGCGAGGGGTGCCGCGGGGTGACCCCCTGCAGCGGGTGTACGGGCGCTACTGCCGGCGCCTGGGGCGCCGCGGGCTACCCCGGGGGCCGGCGGAAACGCCCCTGGCGTACGCCCGCCGGGCAGCCCAGGCGTGGCCGGAGCACGCGCCCCAGATCGCCGCGATTACCGCCCTCTACCTCCAGGCGCGCTACGGTCCTCACCCTGTCCCGGACGCGGCCCACCGTTTGCGCCGGGCGGTGGCCCGGTTTCGACCGGGCCCGCGCGGTGAGTGCGCGGCGGGTCGCCAGCGGCGGGAAGAGTGCCTATAATGCATGCTCATGGGTGTGGATGATCGAGACCATGGGAACGGCACCGACCAGGCGCTGGCCACCCGGACCCGGAAGCGAGTGCGGGCGCCCCGGCGTTACCAGGTGCTGCTCCACAACGACGACTACACCACGATGGAGTTCGTGGTGCTGATCTTGATGACCGTGTTCCACCGCTCGGAGAGCGACGCGGTGCGAACCATGATGCAGGTGCACCAGCAGGGGGCCGGCGTGGCCGGCGTGTACAGCCGGGAAGTCGCCGAGGCCAAGGTGGCCAAGGTGGAGCGGTTGGCCCGGGAGAACCAGTATCCCCTGCTCTGTACCATGGAGCCGGAATCGACATGACCATTGCCAAGGAACTGCAAGTCGCGTTCAGCGTCGCTGTGCAGGAGGCCCTGCGCCGCCGCCACGATCTGGTGAATCTGGAGCACGTACTGTTCGCACTGACCACCGACGCCCGGGGCTACGAGATCCTCGAGCACAGCGGCGCAGACGTGGAAGAACTGCGCGGCGAGCTGGAGGCGTACCTGGAGGAGGTGGAGGCGGTGCCCGGCAGCGACAAGTTCGAGCTGGAGCAGACCGTCGCCGTGAGTCGCGTGCTGCAGCGAGCCGCGGCCCATGTGCACGGCTCGGGCAAGGAGGAGATCGACGCCGGCGACGTGCTGGCAGCGATGTACCAGGAGGACGAAAGCGTGGCGGTGATGCTGCTCCAGGGGCAGGGGGTGGAGCGGTTGGACATCCTCAACTACCTGTCCCACGGGGTGAGCAAACAGCCCGACGGGAGCGGCCACGGGGACGAGCCCGACGAGGAGGAGGCGGAGGAGGCCGGGGAGGCGGCTCCGTCTGCGGCGAAGGATCCTTTGGCGGCGTTCACCACCGAGCTGGTGGCGCGGGCCGCCGCGGGCCGCATCGATCCCCTGATCGGCAGGGCCGAGGAGTTGGAGCGCACGGTCCAGGTGCTGTGCCGGCGCCGCAAGAACAACCCCATCTTCGTGGGCGAGGCCGGGGTGGGCAAGACCGCCATGGCCGAGGGCCTGGCCCTGGCGATCCACCGCAAGGAGGTGCCCGAACTCCTCGCCGGAGCCGAGATCTTCGCCCTGGACATGGGGGCGGTGATCGCCGGTACCAAGTACCGGGGTGAGTTCGAGCAGCGCCTCAAGGCCGTCATCGACGCCGTCGCCAAACGCGACAAGGGTATCCTGTTCATCGACGAGATCCACACCGTGGTGGGGGCGGGCTCGGTGAGCGGCGGCAGCATGGACGCCTCCAATCTGCTCAAACCGGCCCTGGCCAACGGCGACATCCGCTGTATCGGCTCCACCACCTACAAGGAGTACCAGAACGCCCTGGAGCGCGACCGCGCCCTGGCCCGGCGTTTCCAGAAGATCGAGGTGCGCGAGCCCACGGTGGCCGAGACGGTGCGCATCCTCAGGGGGCTGAAGGGTGCCTACGAGCAGTTCCACAACGTGCGCTACTCCGGTCGCGCAGTGCAGCTCACCGCCGAACTGTCCGCCAAGTACATGACCGACCGCCACCTGCCCGACAAGGCCGTGGACGTGATCGACGAGGCCGGGGCCGCGGTGCGCCTGCGTCCGGTGACCCGGCGCGGCGACCGGCCCCGGGTGGTGACCGCCCGGGACGTGGAGGCGCTGATCGCCAAGATGGCTCGCATCCCGCCGCGCAGCGTGTCGCTGTCCGATCGGGAACGGCTGGCGGGTCTGGAGGACGAACTGCGTCAGGTGATCTACGGCCAGGACCCCGCCATAGGCAGCTTGGTGGCTGCGATCAAGCTCAGCCGCGCTGGCCTGGGCAGCGCCCAGCGCCCCGTCGGCTCGTTCCTGTTCTCCGGCCCCACCGGGGTGGGCAAGACCGAGCTGGCCCGACAACTGGCCCGGGTCATGGGGGTGGAGCTGTTGCGCTTCGATATGAGCGAGTACATGGAGAAGCACTCGGTGAGCCGGCTGATCGGTGCGCCGCCGGGCTACGTGGGCTTCGACCAGGCGGGCATGCTCACCGACGCGGTGATCAAGAACCCCCACGCGGTGCTGATGCTGGACGAGATCGAGAAGGCCCACCCGGACATCTTCCAGATCCTCCTGCAGGTCATGGATCACGCCACCCTCACCGACAACAACGGGCGCAGGGCCGATTTCCGCAACGTGATCCTGATCATGACCACCAACGCCGGCGCCGAGGAGCTCTCCCGTGCGGCGATCGGTTTCGCCGGCCGGGGCCAGGGCGGGGCCAACCAGGGTGCCGAGAAGGAGGCGGTGGAGCGCACCTTCGCCCCGGAGTTCCGCAACCGGCTCGACGCCTGGATCCCGTTCTCACCCTTGGGAATGGCGGTGATCCGCCGGGTGGTGGACAAGCAGGTGGGCGAGCTTTCCGCACAACTGGCGGCCAAGAAGGTGGAACTGCAACTGACCCCCGCGGCCCGCGACTGGCTGGCCGAGAACGGCTACGACGACCGCAACGGCGCCCGCCCCATGGCGCGCCTGATCGACCGGGAGATCCGCCGCAAACTGGCCGACGAGATCCTGTTCGGGGGGTTGCAGAAGGGCGGTGCGGTGAAGGTGGGGGTGAAGGGCGGCGTGTTGCGGCTGGAGAGCGAACCCGCCTGATGGGCAGCCCGGTGCCAGGCTGCGAGTTCAGCGCCGGACCAGCAGTTTCTCCAGGTCGGCGCGGATGTCGTCCTCGGTGCCCAGGGTGAAGCCCGCGTACACCGCCGCCACCTTGCCGTCGCTCCCCACCAGGAAGCTGGTCGGGCTGAACGACACGCCATAGGCGTCGGCGGTGGCGTAGCTGCCGTCCCAGGTGAAGGTGAACGGCAGTTCGTAGTCCTCCACGTACTTCTCCAGGTCCCGGGGTTTGAGGTCCAGGAATACCCCCAGCACCCCGAACCCCTCCACTTCCGCGTACACCGTCTTCAACGCCACCATCTCCCTCACGCAGGAACGACAGGCGGTCTGCATGAACACCAGCAGCAAGGGACCGTCGCCGGCCACATCGGCGAAACCCTTGGT
This sequence comes from Deferrisomatales bacterium, assembly GCA_029211085.1. Lineage (GTDB taxonomy): Bacteria > Desulfobacterota > Deferrisomatia > Deferrisomatales > JARGFW01 > JARGFW01. The sequence continues at coordinate 14,492 of JARGFW010000034.1, forward strand.
CTCACCGGTCTTGATATCCGAGAACGTGAAGCGCGGCGCCCGGTCTCCGGGGCCGAGTGGTGCCGCGCCGACGGGGGCCACGGCGAGCAGGAAAAGGAGGGGCAGCAGCTGGTGGATGCGGACGTGGGGCGAGGCGACCATGGCAGACTCCCGGTGGCGGGGTACATGGGACCCAGGGATAGCAGAATCTTCCCGATCGGCAAGGGGGGGACCCGTCGCCCCATCGCCCCGCCGCCGCCGGTTCTGGTATTCTTCCCGGCGCGGGCGATCCGCCCCGGCCTTTCCTTTCCTCCCCCACGGAGCATGTGATGACCCAGGTCCAGATGAACGTCGGCGACGAGCGGCACGGGTTCCGCCTCGAGCAGGTGATCCCCCTGGCGGAACTCAACGCCACCCTCTACCGCCTGGAACACTCGGCCACCGGCGCCCGCTACCTGCACCTGGCCACCGCCGACGACAACAACCTGTTCGCCGTGGGATTTCGCACCCCGCCCCGGGACTCCACCGGGGCGCCCCACATCCTGGAGCACACCGTGCTGTGCGGCTCCCGGCGCTACCCGGTGCGGGACCCGTTCTTCTCCATGCTCAAGCGCTCGCTGAGCACCTTCATGAACGCGATGACCGCCGACGACTGGACCCTGTACCCGTTTTCCAGCCAGAACCGCACCGACTTCTACAACCTCATGGGCGTCTACCTGGACGCCACCTTCTTCCCCCTGCTGCGGGAGTTGGACTTCCGCCAGGAGGGCCACCGCCTGGAGTTCACCCGGGCCGACGACCCGAGCAGCCCGCTGCTGGTCAAGGGGGTGGTGTACAACGAGATGAAGGGGCACATGAGCGACCCCCACTCCCTGCTCGGCAGCCGCCTCCACGAGGCCCTGTACCCCACCGCCCCGTACCGCTTCAACGCCGGTGGCGAGCCGGCCCACATCCCGGACCTCACCTGGGAGGAGCTGCGGGCGTTCCACGCCGAGTGCTACCACCCCTCGAACGCCTATTTCTTCAGCTACGGCGACCTGCCCCTGGAGCCCCACCTGGCGCTGGTGGCGGAACAGGCCCTGGCGCACTTCGAGCGCCGCGCCGTGCACACCGCAGTGGGCAGCGAGACCCGTCTGGCCGCGCCCCGGCGGGTCACCGCCCGCTACCCGGTGGAAGACGGCGAGACCACCGCGGGCAAGACCATGGTGCAGGTGGCGTGGCTCACCTGCGACATCGGCGACAGCACCGAGCGGGTGGCCCTGGGGCTGCTCTCCACCCTGCTGCTCGGCAACCCGGCGGCGCCCCTGCACCAGGCGCTGCTGGAGTCGCGGCTGGGGGCGAACCTGGCCCCGGGCACCGGCTACAACGACGAGAACCGCGACACCAGCTTCGCCGCCGGCCTGCAGGGCACCGAGCCGGAGCGGACCGGCGAGATCGAGGCGCTGGTCCTGGACACCCTGCGCCGGGTCGCCGCCGAGGGGTTTCCGGCCGAACGGGTGGACGCCGCGATCCACCAGATGGAGCTGGCCCACCGGGAGGTGCGGGGGGACCACTACCCCTACGCCCTGGGGCTCTTGTCGCGGCTGATGGGGCCCTGGATCCACGGGGCAGACCCGGCGCGGCCCCTGCAGCTGACCGAGGACCTGCGCCGGCTGCGCCGTGAGGTGGAGCGGGGGCCGTACTTCCAGGAGTTGATCCGCCGCCATCTGCTGGACAACCCCCACCGGGTGACCTTGACCCTGTCGCCCGACCCTTCGGTGCGGGAGGAGCAGGCGCGGGAACTGGGGGCGCGTCTCCAGGGCCTGCAGGAACGCCTGGACGCCGGCGCCGCCCGGAACCTGGTGGAGGGGGCGGCCGCACTCCAGCGCAGCCAGGAGACCCCCGAGGATCTCTCGGTGCTGCCCACCCTGGAGTTGGAGGACATCCCCCGCCGGGAACGGCCGGTGGCGTTTCGGCGGGGCGACCGCGGCGGCGTGCCGGTGTGGTGGTTCGCCCAGCCCACCAACGGCATCGGTTACTTCTCGGCCCAGGTGGACCTGGCGGCCCTGGCCGCGGACCAGCAAACGGCCCTGCCCCTGTTTTGCGCCACCGTGGGACGTATCGGTGCCGCCGGTGCGCCGTACACCACGGTGGCGGAGCGCCTCTCTGCCACCACCGGCGGGGTCCACGCCGGGGTCAGCCTGCTGGAGAGCCCCCGGGACCCCGGGGCTTTCTCCTCCGTGGTGGAGTTCTCGGGCAAGGCCCTGGAGCGCAACCAGGCAGCCCTGTTCGGGCTCCTGCGCGACATCACCCGCGAGCCGGACTACGCCGACCGCGAGCGGCTGCACACGGTGTTCAACCAGGTGAAGGTGAACCTGGAAAACTCCCTGCCCTCGGTGGGGCACCGCTACGCGGCGAGCGCCGCGGCGGCCACCCTGTCGGCGTCCGGCCGGCTGCGGGAGGGCTGGTCGGGGGTGGCGCACATCCGCTTCGTGCGCGAAGTGGCGGGCCGCACCCCGGATGGGCTGGCGGCGGTGGCGGAGCAGTTCGCCGCGATCGGTGCAGCCCTGTTTTCCGGCGCCGCGGCGCGCTGTGGGGTCAGCGCCGAGGAGTCCATGTTCCCCGCCGTGGAGGCTGCCCTGGACCGCTTCCTGGAGGGGTTCGGTGACGCGGAAGGGGTGTTGGAGCCGCTCCCAGCCGCGGTTCTCCCCCCCCGGCCGCCGGCCCGCCTGGGGCTGGTCGCCTCGGTGCCGGTGAGCTTCCTGGCCCGGGTGTTCCCCTGCGTGCCCTACACCCACCCCGACGCCGCCGGCCTGCTGGTGCTGGCCAAACTGCTGCGCTCGGGCTACCTGCACCGGGAGATCCGCGAGAAGGGCGGCGCCTACGGGGGTATGGCCACCTACGCCACGGTGAGCGGCCAGCTCTCCCTGCTCTCCTACCGCGACCCCCACCTGGCGCGCACCCTGGGGGTGTTCCGGGACGCCGCGGAGTGGGCGGCCGCCGGCCGGTTCGGCACCCAGGAGGTGAAGGAGGCGGTGCTCGGGGTGTTCAGCGACATGGACACCCCTCTCTCCCCGGGCAGCCGCGGGAGCCGGGAGTTCGCCCGCATCCAGCAGGGGATCACCCCGGAGATGCGCCAGGCCCTTCGCGACGGCGTTCTGGCGGCCGCGCCGGACCGGCTCGCGGCCCTGGCCCGCCGCTACCTGGTGGAGGGCTGGGAGAAGAGTGCCGTGGCGGTGTTGTCCAACGAGACGGCCCTGGAGCAGGCCAACCGGGAGCTGGGCTCCGAGTCCCTGGAGCTGGAGCGGGTGTGAGACGCTCCCCGTGGCGATCGGCGGTGTCCGCGGGGTGCCGCGCGGCGGTTGCCCTGCTGCTGTGCGTGGGGCCGGCCGGGGCGGGTCCCCTGGCCCAGGTGCGCATCCGCAGCCTGCAGGCCGTGTACGCGGATGCCGCCACGCTGGCCGCGGCGGCCGGCCGGCCGGAGCGGGGGGAAGACCTCCTCGGGGCCCTGCTGGGTCCCTTCGGACTCCGGGATCTCTCGGTGCTGGATGGCACCCGGCCCCTGGCCGCGGTGCTGCCCCTGGAGGGCATGCTGCTGCAGCAGCGCGGCGTGGTGGTTGCCCTGCCGGTCGCCGCGGCCGGGCCCCTGCTGGATGCCCTGGGCGGCAACTTCCCGTCCCGGGGGAGGGATGGCGGGTTGGAGGTGTTCTCCGATGCTGGCGGCCCGGTGCTGTACGCCCAGGAGCGGGACGGCTACGTGGTGGCCGGGCAGACCCGGCAGTTCGTCGCCGCGTTCGACCTCGCCGCGCTGCGCGCGCCCCTGGACGGCCCGCCGGGCAGCGTGGTGGCGGAACTGGACCTGGAACCCCTGGCCCCGCTGCTCCTGGCCGGTCTGGTTGGGGCCCGGGAGCAGCTCCGGCAGCAGGTGCTGCTGAGCCTCTCCCAACCCCGGCAGGGGCCTCCGGGCGATCCCCCGGTGGACCCGGAGGCACTGGCCGGGATGTTGGATCTCTACCTCGACGCCGCGCAGTCCGTGCTGATGGATCTGGGTCGGGTCCAGCTGGGTGTCGAGATCCGCGGGGAGCACCTGTTCTGGCACAACCGGGTGGTCGTCCGCCCGAACACGGCCACCGCCGAGTTCGTCGCCCACCAGGGGGGCGGCCTGCCGCCCCTGAGCCGGGTGGTCCCCCCCGGTTCGATCAGCATGGCCGGGCAGGTGAAGATGACGCCACGCGCAGAGGCGGCCCTGGCCGGGTTGCTGGACCGCTACTTCGCCCTGGCCGGAGCCCTTCTCGCAGGGCTGGAGCAGGGGGCGGAGCCCGCTGTCGCGGCCCAGGGTGGAGGAGCGTCGGCGCCCCCGCTCGCCGAACTGGGGGACCTGGTCACCCAGGGGCTCGGCTGCTTCACCGGGGAGGCGGCAGCCAGCCTGGGGTTCTCTGCCCTGGAGGGGATCAGCGTGGCCGAGGCGGTGGGCACGGTGGACACCCCCCGCTGCCGCGACCTCTCCCGGCGCTCCCTGGCGCTGCTGCGCCGCTTTTCCCCTGCCCCAGGCGGCGCGGCTCCGGTGATCGCCGGCGGGCAGGAGACGATCCACGGCATCGCCGCCGAGCGTTTCGCAGTGGACCTGGGCGCCGCCGGGGCGGAGCTCCCTGCCGAGGAGCAGCGTCTGCTGCGGCTCCTGTACGGGGGTCCCACCCTCACCAGCTACGTGGCCGCCACCGGGCCGGTGACCTACTACGCCCTGGGCGGCACCGCCCGGGGCCGGCTACAGGCGATGCTGGACGCGGCCGGCGACCCCGGACGGACGGGCATCGACGCGGGCACGTTCGCCCCCCTGCTGCCCGGGCCCGGGTTCTTCGTCGGCGCCGACGTGCCGAAGCTGTTGGCGGCTGGGCTCGACCTGCTGCCGGAGGACGACCCGGGGCGGGCGCGGTGGGAGCACGTGGCCCAGGTGTTCGCCGGGGCGGGTGCGGCAGGGCGGGCGGCAGCCGGGCTGCGCTTCGACCCCCTGGGGGCCACCCTGCAGATCGCCGTGCCCCTGCGGGCCCTGGAGGCGAGCCGCCCGGCGCAACCCTTGCCCGCGAGGGAGGCGGCCCCGAAACAATAGCCGGCGCCGCTGGCTGTCCGCTTCGGTCTGCAGAAGCGCACCCCCTACCCGGGACCCGCGGGTTGCCAACCGGTCTGCCCGTGCTTATCTTCGGCCGCCCCAGCGTAACCGAACCCCCACCGGAGGAAACCGCCCCATGGCAGTGAGCAAACGCAAATTCAAGGCCGAGGTGAACAAGATCCTCGACCTGATGATCCACTCCCTCTACTCCCACAAGGAGATCTTCCTGCGGGAGCTGATCTCCAACGCCTCCGACGCCATCGACAAGGCGCGCTACGAGGCGCTCACCGACGCGGCCCTCACCGAGGGCGACGGGGAGTGGAAGATCCAGCTGATCCCCGACAAAGACGCCGGCACCCTGACCGTGCGGGACAACGGCATCGGCATGAGCCGCGACGAGGTGGTCGAGGCCCTGGGCACCATCGCCCACTCCGGCACCAAGGAGTTCCTCAAACTGCTGGAGAGCCGCGCGGTGAAGAACAACCCGGAGCTGATCGGCCAGTTCGGGGTGGGGTTCTACGCGTCGTTCATGGTGGCCGACGAGGTCTCGGTGCTCACCCGCCGCGCCGGCGCCGGGCCGAACGAGGCCGTATTGTGGAAGTCCGGAGCCGACGGCACCTACACCGTGGAGGAGGCGGAGAAGGCGGCCAAGGGCACCGACGTGGTGCTGCGCCTCAAGGACGACGCCAAGAGCTACCTGGAGGAGTGGGAGCTGCGCAAGGTGGTCAAACAGTACTCGGACTTCATCGAGTACCCGGTGATGATGGACGTCACCCGCACCAAGACCGACCCGGACGACAAGGACAAGAAGGTCACGGAGACCGCGGCGGAAACCCTGAACTCCCGCAAGGCGATCTGGCTGAAGGACAAGGCCGAGATCACCGAGGCGGAGTACAACGAGTTCTACAAGCACGTCTCCCACGACTTCACCGACCCGGCCAAGGTGCTCCACTACAAGGCCGAGGGCACCACCGAGTTCTCGGTGCTGCTGTACCTGCCCAAGCAGCGCCCCTTCGACATCTTCTACAAGGACTACAAGGTCGGCCCCACGCTGTACGTGCGCCGGGTGCAGATCATGGATCACTGCGAAGACCTGATTCCCCCCTACCTGCGTTTCGTCAAGGGGGTGGTGGAGTCCGCGGACCTGCCGCTCAACGTCAGCCGCGAGATGCTGCAGAACAACCGCATGGTCGCGGTGATCAAGAAGAACATCACCAAGAAGGTGCTCGATACCCTGGCGGAGATGAAGCAGGACGACGCCGAGGCCTATGCCACGTTCTATGCGCAGTTCGGCCGCATCCTCAAAGAAGGCATCCACCACGACTTCGAGCGCAAGGAAGCCATCGCCGACCTGCTCCTGTTCGAGTCCACCCGCACCGAACCCGGCAAGAAGATCACCCTGGCCGAGTACGTGGCGCGCATGCGCGACGGCCAGGAGGAGATCTACTACATCACCGGCACCGACCGGGCCGCGGCGGTGTCCTCCCCGTACCTGGAGGCGTTCAAGGAGAAGGACTACGAAGTCCTGATCATGACCGACGAGTTCGACGACATCATCATCAGCCGCCTGGGCCGCTACGCCGAGAAGTCCTTCCAGTCCGCGATCAAGGGCGACCTGGACCTCGGCGCGGGGGACAAGGAAGAAAAACAGAAGGAGTACGGCGGGCTGCTCGAACTGATGCAGGACCAGCTCAAGGACCTGGTCGAAGCGGTGCGCATCTCCGGCCGCCTCAAGGACTCGGCGGTGTGCCTGGTGACCGGCGAGCACGATATGGACCCGCAGATGGAGAAGATGCTCGCGGCCATGGGCCAGGACGTGCCCCAAGGCAAGCGCAGCCTGGAGGTCAACCCCGACCACGAGCTGATCGGCCGCATGAAGGAGTTGTTCGCCGCCGACCCGGAGAGTGAAACACTCAAGGAGTACGTGGGGCTCCTCTACGACCAGGCGCTGATGCTCGAGGGCGACCACCCCCGGGACCCGGTGGCGTTCGCCAAGGCGGTGTCGAAGCTGATGGCCGAGGGCGTGGCAGCCGGCTGAGCGGGCTCCGGCGCCGTAACGAGTAAGGGGCCGCTCCTGTCGGGGCGGTCTCTTACTCAGATCGACTTCGTCTCCGTGCTCTTGTCCTTCCCCTCGGGCAGGGCCTTCTCCAGTTCCTTGCGCAGTCGCTCCAACTCCCGGCGCAGGACCTCCCCGGCTTTCTCGCCCTTCTCCTGCAGGGTCTTCCCCAGCTTCTCCGCGTCCGCCTGCAACTGATCGAGGAGCTTGTCCACGGTGCCGCGGGCGGTGTCCAGGCGGAGTTCGGTGAGGGTGCGGTAGCCTTTCAGTATGGTGTCGGGGCCGATCCGGTCGGTGGCGTCGCCGAGGATCAGGTCGATGCCGCCGGGGGCGAGGAGGGCCACCGAGTCGGCGGGGATCTTGTCGGTGGCGTCGTTGTGGATTTCCATCTCCACCAGGACGTCGCCGCCCGGGCCCAGCTCCACCTCCGCCAGTTTGCCGACCACCACGCCCTGGGCGCGCACCGGCGCCCCGGCGGCGAGGCCTTCGCCGGTGGCGAAACGCGCATGGATCGACAGCGGTCGTTGAGAGAGGGCCAGAGCCACGGCCGCCAGTGCGGTGAAGAACACAACGGTACCAACGATGCGGGTGCGCATGGGACGATCTCCACGGGACAAGGGCATACCCTGTCTTGTAGACAGGGGGAGAGGGGCTGTCAACCCGGAGGGCCGCCGGCCAGCCCCGACCGTTCCCCGGCCGCGCCGAGCGGGGTGTCGGCAACGGGACCCACGCTTGTCCGGTTTTGGGCCGTGTGTTAGCGTTTTCACCACCCGTTGGGAGACCCGGAGGAGCGTTCCATGAAGTGGTTGCTGTTGGTTGGGTTCGCCTATCTGCTCGGTTCTGTGCCCTGTGGCGTGGTGGTGGCCCGGCTGCTGGGGCAGGACGACCCGCGCAGCGGTGGCTCGGGCAACATCGGCGCCACCAACGTGGCCCGCATGGTGGGCAGAGCCGCCGGCATCGCCACCCTGGCGGGGGACGTGCTCAAGGGCCTGATCCCCACCGCCTGGGCCGGGGCCAGCTTCGCCTCACCGTGGGCGGTGGCCGGGGTGGGGTTGGCGGCATACCTGGGCCACCTGTTTCCCCTGTACCTGGGGTTCAAGGGCGGCAAGGGGGTGGCCACGGGCCTGGGGGTGTTCCTGGGCCTCGCCCCCGGGGCGGCGCTGTTGGCGGCCGGGGTGTTCGGCGGGGTGGCGTGGAGGGGGCGCCTGGTCAGCCTGGCGAGCCTCTGTGCCGCGGGGGTGCTGCCCCTGTTGCTGGCGTTTCTCGGCGCTCCACTGGCGTACGTGGTCCTGGGGGTGGTGGTGGGGGGGCTGAGCGTGTGGAAGCACGGGGGCAACATCGAGCGACTTCTGGACGGCACCGAGAGCCGTCTGGGGCGGGCCGCATGAGTGCCGTGGACAACGCTCGGCAGCAGGCCCTGCGGCAGCTCCCCTCGGTGGAGCGCGTACTCCAGTGCGAGTCGGTGCGGCGCGCCCTGGCGGGCAGCGAGCTGCCGCGCTCGGCGGTGCTGGACGGGGTGCGGGGCGTGCTCGCCGCCGCCCGCGAGGCGATCCTCGCCGGGGGGGCGGCGGCCACGGCGGCCGATTCCCTGGCCGCCGCCGCCCTCGACCGGGCCCGGGCTGCCGTGGCGCCCCACCTGGTGGGGGTGATCAACGCCACCGGGGTGATCCTGCACACCAACCTGGGGCGAGCCCCCCTGGCGCCGGAAGCGGTGGCGGCGATGCTGCGGGCCGCCGGGTACTGCAACCTGGAGTACGACCTGGGCCGAGGCGCCCGCGGTTCCCGGCACGACGCGGTGGAGGGGGTGCTGCGGGAGGTCACCGGGGCCGAAGCCGCCCTGGTGGTGAACAACAACGCCGCCGCGGTGCTGCTGGGACTCACCGCCCTGGCCCGGGGCCGCGAGGTGGTGGTGAGCCGCGGCGAGCTGGTGGAGATTGGCGGCGCGTTCCGGATCCCGGAGGTGATGGCCCAGGGCGGGGCGATCCTCCGAGAGGTGGGGTCCACCAACAAGACCAAGCCGCTGGACTACGAGCGCGCCATCGGCCCGGACACCGCCCTGCTGCTCAAGGTGCACACCTCCAACTACCGCATCCTGGGGTTTACCGCCAGCGTGGCACTGGAAGAGCTGGTGGCGCTGGGGCATCGCCAGGGGGTGGCGGTGATGGAGGACCTGGGGGGCGGGTGCCTGGTGGACCTGGGGGAGTTCGGCATCGAGCGCGAGCCCACCGTTCAGGACTCGGTGCGCTCCGGGGCCGACCTGGTCACCTTTTCTGGCGACAAGCTGCTGGGGGGGCCCCAGGCGGGCATCCTGGTGGGGCGGCGCGACGCGGTGGAGGCCTGCGGCCGCCACCCCCTGATGCGGGCCCTGCGCCCCGACAAGGTCACCCTGGCGGCCCTGGAAGCGACCCTCGCCCTGTACCGGGACGGCCGCCGGGCCCGGGAACGCATTCCGACCCTGGTGATGCTGGCGGCCACCGGCGACGCACTGCGGGCTCGGGCCGAGCGACTGGCGGCGGACCTGCGCGGGGCGCTGGGGGAAGGCGCCGGGGTCGAAGTGGCCGCCGGCGTCTCGGAAGCCGGCGGCGGCTCCCTGCCGTTGCAGGAACTGCCCACCTGGGTGGTGGAGGTGCGCCGCCACGGGGGGGGCACCTCCCGCCTGGAGGCCGCCCTGCGCCGCCACGACCCGCCGGTGATCGCCCGGGTGCACGAAGACGCCCTGGTCCTCGACCCCCGCACCGTGGCCCCGGATCAAGAGCCCCGGCTGGTGGACGCCGTGGCCTGGGCCTGGAGTCGTTCGGAGCCGCCGGAGTAACCCCCTGCCCGGGTTGGGCGCCGCCAACCCGAACCGTGCCGTTGACCGGACCCCGCCCGGGAGAGTAGAAGGGTCGACACGAGAGGGGGGAAACCCATGCCCGCACTCCGGCACCCGCACCTGCGAACACCAACCGGCCGCGCCGCCATCCTTGGCAAGCGCGGCCGTTTTGCGTCAGGGGTGCGTCTGGAACGGTTCTCGACTGGCGTCGGGCGGGTCGAAATCCGCCGGGCTGCGCACCGCCAGCCCCGGGCGGTTCAGCACGTGGGTGTAGATCATCGTCGTAGACACATCGGCGTGGCCGAGCAGTTCCTGCACGGTGCGGATGTCCGATCCCGACTCGAGCAAATGGGTGGCAAACGAGTGGCGAAGGGTGTGGGGTGTCGCCGGTTTGGCGATGCCGGCCTGCTCCGCAGCTCCGCGCACCGCTTTCTGCACACTGGAGTCGTGCAGGTGGTGGCGGCGGACGATCTCAGACCTGGGATCCTGAGAAAGTTTGGCCGACGGGAACACCCACTGCCAACCCCATTGGGTCCCCGCCGACGGGTATTTCCTGGAAAGGGCGGGCCATATGAAGACGCCTGGGACGCCGTTCTTTCGATCCGTTTCGAACAGGGCGCGTACGTGTACCAGGTGTTCCTGCAGAGCTTTCCTGTATCGCTCAGGGAGAACAGTAACCCGGTCCTTCGCCCCTTTCCCGTCCCGGACCACGATCTGGCCGTGGTCGAAGTCCAGGTCCTTCACCCGCATGCGAAGGGCCTCCATCAAGCGAAGCCCCGCACCGTAGAGCAAGCCTCCCACCAAGGCGTGGGAGCCGTCCAACCGGGACAGCACTCTCTCCGCTTCGCTGCGGGAAAGGACAACCGGCAGCCGCTGCGGCCGTTTCGCCTTGCTGAAGTCCCTGAACTCGCCCAGAGGCTGCGCCAAGACCTTCTCGTAAAGGAACACCATCGCGCACAGGGCTTGGTTCTGGGTGCTCGCAGATACCCGCCGCACGTCGGCCAGATAATCAAGGTATTCCTTCACCTCCGGCCCGGCCAAGGCCTCCGCGGCCTGCCCCCCGTGGAACGCGAGGAATCGCTCCACCCACATTTCGTAGGTCTGCTCGGTACGGACCGAGTAGTGCCGGCTGCGGATTTCAATGCGAAGGCGGTCGAACAGGGATGGGAACGCCTGCTGCAAGGCAAGCCGGTTCGGGGTGTCCTTGAACCGTTCCCTGGGGCGATGGGTTCGCGCAGGATCCGGTCGGTCATCGGGTCTTGGAAATCGATGCAGAAAGTGGAGATGGGGTTCACGCCACTTCGCCCACGGGAAATCTACGGACCAAGCGGTTGCCCCGGCCACGTCATAGAGAACCCGAATCGCGTCGACCATCTGCGCGACCTGCCAGTCCTCCAACTCCCACCGTTGCAGGGCGTGGATCAAGTAGGCCTCCACGTCACCAGCGGAGCGGTCCCGCAGACGCCCACCCGCGCCGCGGGCGATGAACTGTTCTGCTCGGCGCACCAACCATTCTTGGGGCTTGCCGGTAACGCCTTCTCTGTCGAGTTGGGCCCGATACCGCTGCCAAAACACCGCCACCGTGTGCGCTGTGGTTTCCGAGGACGACATGGCGCACCTCCAGGGCTTGCGCGCCCGCCCCGGAGGAACCGCCAAGGCGAAATCTACAGCGGATTAGGCCGAATACAAACTAATTCCGTTTAGGCCGAATCGGCCTAACCACCTAGATAGGCCGATTCGGCCTAACACCTGTTCTGTGTCAACAATCCCAATATCCAGGCGGTGCGTAATCCTCTGGATTATCTACAAGTTTTAGGTTGCCTGCGTACACGGTCCTGTTGTTCATGTCACGCACCACTATCTCGGCATGTCCGCGTTCTGGGTGTACCTGAACCAACTCGAAGCGCGGAGGCACAGAACAAGCGTTTGCAGGCGGACTTGCTGGCTCTTCGGTCGGCTCCCAGTCCGGGCGCTCGCACTTCTCTTTTTCGGGTCCGCTCATCTTCAATCTCCTCCGCAAGCCACTGAAACGTGGCGTTATGCAAATAGACAAGATCGGCAATGCTTATGAATGAGTTCCTACAAATAATCGGCTCTGTGGCATCAATAGGCAGCATACCGCTTGCAATATATCTATTTCTTAAGAGTCAGGCACAGAAATACGCCAGGGTCCGAGCAGACATAGTGGAGAGGCTGGCATCTCAGCTCGGCGAGGGAAGGCGCCTCTCTGTTTTCGAGATACAGTCAGTAATTGACTCAAAATCTAGACTTGACAGGATAAAGCAAAGCGCAATCCATCCTGATGAAGTAATACAAGATTTAGTTGCGGAAACAATAAATTCTCGCCTTCTCGAAAGCGGAAGAAAAGAGGAAATAATTCAATGCCTTCAAGGGCTGCATTCACAGGCTGTTCTATTTGTTCTGATTGGTAACGATAATGAAATACTTAAGGAGTTTTCGGTTTTCTTGTCATCTTCGATAGAAGGTCCAGAACTTCAAAAGGTAAAAGACGCTGTTGAGAAAGACGTGAAAACTACGCGCAAGGCCGGTAGTATTGTAGATGTGTTTGGGTCACTTGCAGCAATAACTAGTTTTATAGCTGTTGTGACCAGTCTAATAGATTTTAAGAGTACTATCCCGATATTGCCGAAGCTGCTCAACAGTGAACTACTAACGTCTTTACTGTTGGGGATTGTAGCTAGTCTTGTCGCTGCGGTAATTGCTTTAGTAATACGTAAAAGAAAGTAGTGCATAACCAGCGCCTTTAGGCGGATTGCGCTACAGCGCTCGCGCGCTTCCGGCAACCGCTGAGGCTCGCCGTTCGGCAAAAAGGGCCCTCCGGAACACCGTCCAAAACCCCCCGTTCGAGAAACAGGAGCGTGACGGAGGCGCAGCCGCGGTGCCTCCGGATGACGATGGCGGCGGGTATGCCGGCGGTACGGTCCTCGGCGGGGGGTGGGGCGGAGGTCTGAAATGGTCGCACCCCGAGGGCCCTCGGGCGACGAACGGGGGTGGTTGGGCCAGCGTCTGTGCGATGGGCCGGACCGTCGGCGCTCACGCCCCGCCCGGCACCGGGCGCCTTCAGCCGTCGGGGCCTGCCTCGGTGCCCTGCTCAGCCCGCCGTGGCACGGTCTGCGGCGGCCTGCTCGATCTCCCCGCGGTAGCGGGCGTAGTCCGGGGACTCGGGGGCGCTGTAGTTCCAGTTCTTGTACAGCCCGGTGAGGCGGGTGAAGAACTCCCGCACCTGGTCCTTGTCTTTGAAATCGTACTCCTGCTGCAGCAGCCCCTTGAGGAAGGTGAAGCTCTCCACCTGGCGCTCCAGGGGCACGGCCACGTCCACCGCGTCGAAGGCGTCTTGCTGCAGGTACACCATGTCGAGCATGGTGGCCTTCTGCCAGGTCACGTAGTCCTCCTGGGTGATGCCTTCCTCCCCGGTGACCTGCATCATCTGGTAGATGGTGTCCCCCCGCTCCAGCAGGGCGGCCATCTCCTTGACATCCTCGGTCCAGGCGGGCCCGATCTCTTTGTGGAACCAGGGGGCGAGCTGGTCCAGGTAGCGCGACCAGCTCAGCAGCGGGTCGATGGCCGGGTAGAAGCGGCGATAGGCGCGGTCGTACGACAGGCCCAGGAAGGTCTTCACGGTGGCCAGGGTGGCCTGGGTCACCGGCTCCTCGAAGTTGCCGCCCGCCGGGGACACGGTGCCGATCAGGGTCAGGGTGCCCACCGCGTCGCCGGGGCAGCGCAGCACCCCGGCGCGCTCGTAGATGTTCTTGATCGAGGAGTCCAGGTAGGCGGGGTAGGCGTCCTCCCCGGGGATCTCCTCCATGCGCCCGCTGGTCTCCCGCATGGCCTGGGCCCAGCGCGAGGTGGAGTCGGCGATGGCCAGCACGTTGAAGCCCATCTGCCGGTAGTACTCGCCGATGGTGATGCCGGTGTAGATCGACGACTCCCGGGCGGCCACCGGCATCGACGAGGTGTTGCAGATGATGATGGTGCGGTCCATGAGCGAGCCCCCGGTGCGGGGGTCGTCGGTGTTGGGGTACTCGGTGATGGTCTCCACCACCTCCCCCGCGCGCTCGCCGCAGGCGATGATGATCACCACGTCGGCGGTGCTGTAGCGGGCGATCAGGCTCTGCAGCACGGTCTTGCCGGCGCCGAACGGGCCGGGGATGCAGCCGGTGCCGCCCAGGGCCACCGGGAAGAAGGTGTCGATGATGCGGGTGGTGGTGGTGAGCGGGGCGGACGGGTAGAGGCGCTCGGCCTGGCGGTTGCGCAGCATGGCCTCGGGGATCGGCCGCCGCACCGGCCAGCGCAGGGTCATGGTCAGTTCCCGCTCGCCGCTGTGCCCGTCCCGCAAGCGCACCACCGGAGTGTCCACCGTGAAGCTGCCCTGCTGGATCCAGGTGACCTCCACCTCGCCCTTCTGGTCGAACGGCACCATGATCTTGTGGGTGAACGGCCCCTCCGGCACCGTGCCCAGGGTCTGCCCCGCCGTCAGCCGGGCTCCCACCGCCACCGCCGGGGTGAACGGCCACTTGCGGGCCGGGTCCAGGGGGGGCACGCTGACGCCCCGGGGCAGGAAGAAGCCGTGTTCCCGGGCCAGTACCGCCAGGGGGTTGGCCAGCCCGTCGAAGACGTTGGCCAGCAGGCCGGGCCCCAGGCTCACCGAGAGCAGCTCCCCGGTCATCTCCACCCGCGCCCCCACCCGCACCCCGCGGGTGCTCTCGAACACCTGCAGATCCGCGGTGTCGCCCCGCACCCGCAGCACCTCGGCCATGAGCCGCTCCTCGCCGACGCGGATGTAGCCCACCTCGTTCTTGCGGATGGCGCCGGTGGCCACCCGAACGGTGACCAGGCTTTCCCGCACGGCGGTCACCGTGACGCGTGCTGCCCCGGAGAGGGTCTCTGCCGGGGGGAGGTCAGTGGAGCTGTTGGTCGTAGTCACCGATCGCCTCCATCACGAGTTCATCGAACCGCGTCCCCGCCGCCTCGGCGGCGTAGGACAGCCACTGCTCCAGCACGCTCCAGCGGAACAGGTACACCAACAGCGCTTCGAAACGGAACGCGTCCAGGGGGCGCGCCCGGGCCAACCGCTCCCACTCCAGGCCCACCAGGAAGCGCTCCGCCTCCAGGGCCTCCCGGCCGTCCAGCAGGGCGCGGGCCCGGCCGAGCCAGGGGAACACCCCGGCGAGTCCGAACTCCGGCCGCTCCCAGTTGCGCCGCAGGGCGCCCACCCAGGGCCCCAGGCCCCAGGGCTCGTCCACTGCCGGGGCGGGCAGCCCCCGCTGTCGCCGTCGCAGCGCCACCACCAGGGTGCGCTGGGTCACCGTGTCTTCCACCAGGCGGGCGCAGGGGGTGCCGTCGATGCTGCGGCGCAGTTCCCCGTACTCCTGCACGATGGTGGCGTCGCTGCGCTCCCGGGGCTGGTGGTGCCAGCGCAGGAACGAGGAGAGGCGTCGCACCAGCTCCCGGTCGTCCGCGTGGAGCATGCGCAGCCGCGACTGCAGGCGTTCGCGGTTGATCGGCAGGTGCCGGGCCGTCGCGAAGTGGGGCAGGGGCGGCAGGCTGGCGATCAGGGCGTAGTAGCGGCGCACACCCACGGGGTCACTCCACCCCCTGCACCACCGCCCGAAACCGGGGGGTGAGGTGCTGCAGCAGCAGTTCGGAGACCGCCGCGTCGCTGAGGTCGATCTGCAGATCCTCCTCCACCAGGCGCACCCGGATGCCGCCGCCCAGCCCGCTGCCCGGCTTCAACTCCACCCCCTCCCGCAGCATCTCGTTGGAGACGGCCAGCAGGAAGTGGCTGAGCCGGTCCTTGCCCGCTTTGCTGAACTCGGTGCGGGACTCCCCCTTCTCGAACAGCACCGCCGGCAGTTCCAGCTCCACCGGGCGTTCCCGGCACAGCTCGGCGGTGGCGGCGCCGGCGATGGCCAGGATCAGTTGGCGCAGGAAGTCCCGGTCCTCCATCTCCAGGGACACCAGGCGCCGCACCTGGGCCTGGAAGAACCCCTTCAGCTCGCCGCTGAGCTTGAGCTTGGTGTCGCGCACGGCCAACTGGATCGCCTGCCGGGCCGCGGTGTGCTCCGCCTCGATCTCGGCGCGGGCCTGGTCCAACAGGGCCGCGGCCTTGGCCTTGGCGTCGGCCACGAGCTCCTGGGCCTTGGCCCGGGCCTCGCGGGTGAGGCGTTCGGCCTCGGCCTCGCCGGCCTGCACCCCCTCGTCGCGCAGGCGCCCGATCAGTTCCTGGACCCCCGAAGAGACCTTGGGTGTCGCGTCCATGGGCTAGCCTCCGGTTCCGGGCAGGGTTCCCACCAGCAGCAGGGCAAACACGAACGCGAACACCGCGAAGCCTTCCACCACCGCCGCCGGCGCGATGGACAGGCCGAACACCTCGGGCTTGCTCTTGGAGACGTTGATCGAAGCGGCACAGCAGCTGCCCTGGTGCACGGCGCTCAGCATCAGGGCCAGCCCCACCAGAACGCCGATGGCGAACATGCCGGGGCTGTTCTCCACGGTCACCGTCCGGTTGAGGCTCAGCATCACCACGATGCCGTAGATGGTCTGGGAGGAGGGCATCGCCGACACGCCGATGAAACGGCCGTAGCCGCTCTCGGTCTCCAGCATGGCCCCGCAGGCGGCCTGGCCGCCCCTGGCGCAGCCGATGATGCTGCCGATGGCGCCGAGAGCCACCGGCGCGTAGATACCGATCCAGCCCAGGGTGAGGATTACCGACTCCATGAGGAACTCTCCTTTCGGGAGAAGGGCCGGAACGGGGTGCCCTCCTCGGGGACGCTCCAGTTGAAGAACTCGATGAAGTTCAACCGCAGACCGTGGATGAAGCCGCTGGTGATGCCCAGCAGGAAGTTCAGGCCGTGACCGATCAGCAGCACCAGCAGCGCCAGGAGTTTGCCCAGGCCGGGCACGGCGGTTGCGACCTGGGCCGCCAGGTCGTTGAACGCCAGGGCCAGGGAGGCGCTGGCCAGACCCAGGGCGAACAGGCGCAGGTAGCTGAGCACGTCGCCGAACGCGCTGGACACCCGGGTCAGGGCCAGCAGCCCCTGCAGCAGCCGCTTGCCCAGGGGGGCCCGCACGCCGGTGAACAGCAGCACCGCCGCGGCGCCCAGGCCCATGGCCCACAGGCCGGTGCGCTGCACCCCCGGACCGGCGTGGGCGCTCCCGACCCACACGACCACGGCGCCCGCCAGCAGGGCCATCCACCCCAGGGGTGCCAGCACCGCGGCGGAGCGGCGCAGCCGCCAGGCATCGGCGGCGTTGGCCAGCACCACGTGGGCCACCCCCACCAGCACCGCCAGGGTCATCATGGTGGTGTTGTCGCCCAGGTCCAGCAGCTTCAGCCCGGCCAGGGGCGAGTCGGCGCCGGGGGCCACGCCGAAGTAGCTGCCCACCAGGGCGCCCCACAGCAGCGAGGCGCCCACCAGGCTGGCGAACAGGGGGCGCAGCCGGCTCCCGGTCGGCGAGCGGCCCAGCCGGCGCCAGCCCAGGGCGAGGCCGGCGGCCATCACCGCGGCGTAGCCGGCGTCGGAGAGGATCATGGCGAAGAACACGGCGAAGGAGAAGAACACCACCCCGGAGGGATCCCACAGCCAGTAGTTGGGGGTCATGTAGAACGACACCAGGGCCTCGCCGCCCTGGAGGGCCGCGGCGTTGCGCAGCAGGGTCGGCGGGGTGTCCTTCTCGCTGGGCCCCTCCATGTCCAGGGCCAGGCGGCGCAGGTGGGCGAAACGCTGCAGGGCGTCCTCCCGGTCGGTGGGGGCCCAGCCCTGGAGGGCGAACAGCGGGGCGCTGTCGTAGGTCAGCCCCATGGCGTCGCGCAGGTTGGCGCGGTCCTCCAACTGGTTGAGGCTGCGCCCGAACAGCAGGCACCAGCGGGTGAGCGCCTCCCGCTCCGCTTGCAGGTCTTCGATCTCCAGGGCCACGTCCTCCAGGCGCTGTCGCACCTCCGAGAGGGGGCGCTGACCGGCCCGGGTGCGCTCCACCGGCATGCCCCGGGGTTCGTCCGGGGACACCACCACCACGTAGGCGTGCTGGAGGTCGCGGCTGACCACCTCGTGCGCCAGGCCCGCGGTCTTGACCCGCTCCAGGTCGCGGTGGGGCACGATGTAGAACCACAGGCGGTTGCCTCCCAGTTGCTCCAACGGGGGCAGCCGGAAGTCGCCCCAGGGGCGCAGTTCCTCGATGCGGGCCCGGAGACGGTCCACCTCGTCCTCCCGTTCCCGGGTGCGGGACCGGATCTCCAGGGCGCGGCGCTCCACCTCCTCGGCGTCGAACCGGCCCGGGTCCCGCACCTGGCGCCGCTGCCGGGGGCAGCGCTGCAGGAAGCGCAGGGCGGTGCGTGCCTCGGGGGTGGGCCCTGCGGCCCGGGCGGCTTGGTCGGGGGCCAGGGAGATCAGGTGCAGACAGCCCAGGTTCTGCAACCCGGCCAGCACCGGTTCCTTGTCCGCGGCGTGGCCGTAGACGGTGACCTTGACCAGGGGGACGATGCTCACGCTTCCGTCTCCTCGGCCACCCGCTGGTGCAGCGCTTTGGACAACTTGGCCCGCACCACCGCGTCGCGCTCGGCGTCGCCGAGGAACACGCGGATGCGCTTGATGTTGCGTTCCGCGTCGGGGATGAGGATCTTCTCGAACAGGTTCACCCGCTGGGTGATGCGCCGCTCGGCGCGGGCCAGGATCTCCACCCGCTTGCGCGCCAGCTGCACCCGCGCCCACAACTCGGCCACCGCCTGGAGCTCGGCCACCGCCGTGTCCACCCAGTGGGGTTTCGCCAGCAGGGAGTAGTCGGCCACGGCGCAGTCGATGCCCTCCAGCACGGGCACCCGCACTCCCACGATATTCTCCTCCCCCACCCGCACCCCCTCCAGCCGCACCAGGCCGGAGACGTCCATCTCGCGGTTGGCCAGCATCGGCAACTGGGCGGCGACCCGGTCCTTGTGGGCGGCCAGTTGCTCCTCCTCACGGGCCACGGCGGCCCGTGCCCGGGCCACCTCCGCGGCCAGCTGCATGCGCTTGAGTTCCAGGGAGGGCAGCACCCGGCGGTACAGCTTCAGCTGTTCCCGCTGTTTGTGCAGGGTGCTCTTGTTCAGCGCGGTCCTGGCCATGGGGGCTCGGCTAGGCCGCGGCGCCGGGGGCGGTGGCGGTCTTCGGGAAGTACTGGTCGATCAGGTTTTGCTTCATCAACAGCTCCTGGGGTTCGAAGCACTCCGCCAGGGTCTGCCAGCACAGGTCCAGGGCCTCGAGCACCGGTAGGGAGGCGCGGATGTCCATGAACCGTTCGCGGAACAGGGTGCCGAAGGTGATCAGCTTGCGGTCGAAGGCGGACAGCTCGAACGCCATGGCCTGCTTCTTCCCGGCCTCCACCCCTTCGGCGTAGAGGCGGATCATGGTGTTCATGATCTGGGAGTGGTCCTCCCGGGTGGCCGTGCCGATGACGTGCTGCTTCAGGCGCGACAGGGAGCCGAACGGGTCGAGCACCCCGTCGTGCAGGTAGAACTGGCCCTCGGTGATGTAGCCGGTGTTGTCGGGCACCGGGTGGGTGACGTC